>NZ_CP179213.1:3000000-3300000 GCF_051201685.1 Luminiphilus sp. nBUS_07
ATGAATCCACGCATCGTTAGTCGACCTCCGCCGGAGCCGCCACGCCCATGACGTTATCGCCGCTGTCTATCGCTCTGATGGCATCAGCCAACGCAGCGCGAGAGTCCAATAAATCAGGTATTTCAGGCGCGATATTGAGGGCCGCTAGCCCATTGAGCTCGGCGACCATGGCCGCAACCCGATCGGGGTCAGTGTCTGTAAAAACCTCTATGGATGCCCGGGCTCGAGCGACGGCGTGTTGAAACAGGGTCGCGTTGGCAGACAGCGCTGCAATCTGAGCCTGCTCAAGTGACATGCGAAGATTTTGGCGAATCAAATTCTCCCAATCAGGCGTCAGCAGCCCGGCCCGCTCATCGCTACGGCGCTGCACCACGAGGTAACGTGACAATTTATCAAGCGCCGCGCGCCAGCCAGCATTCGCCTGAGACCATAAGCCCTCACTCGCTGGTACTGGGGGCTCTGGTGCCTTGGCAACCCGAACCTGTAATAAAGCGGCCTGCTCAATGAGTGCGGCAAACCGAGCGTATAGACCTACCGAATCAACCCTTGGGGCCACTGCAAGACGCGCTAAGTCGGCAGCAAGCGCTCGCCGTGCGGTGATAAATCGCGGGTCATTGACCTCCATGAGTAAAGCATCTGCATTAGCCAGCAGCGCTTGCGCGGCGTCGATATCTCTAGACACCAGCAACCGCTGTGCCGACAGCCTAACCAAAAAAGCGGCCTCGTTGGCCAACCAAGCCCGTCGATCAGTAGCCGTGAGCCTAGCGAGCCGGATGTCGACTCGCTCAAGACGCTCTGACATCAGTTGGGCCACGCTTTCCTGCTCTAGCAGACGTTGAGATTGCCGCGCTGCTGAGGCTTGCAATGCTGCCGACGTTAACGCCTGAGACTCTGCCATTTGTTGCTCAAACCCCAAAGCAAGCTCACGGGCAAGAGTATCCGGTGAACCCTCTAAAGCGGCCAGTCGAGCGTCGCTGGCTTCAAGCTGTAACATTAATTCTTGATAGCGAGGTAAACCGTAGGCCCAGCCAAGATAAGCACCACCACCGAGCACCAATAGCAGCAACACGAGCAGCGTCCTAGCAAAACGGTCACTGTTGCGTTTGGATGCCGGCGTGCTGACGGGATCAGCCGCAGCGGGTTTCTTCGCAGGTTTGTCCTCGGGTATTGGTGCTAATTCACTGTTAGCGTCATTAGGGCTTTCGGCCACCATACCGTTTTGCTCCTTCAGTGGTTCGTTCAGCCGCGTTTGTTCCTTGATCTGCTGACTTTGCAGGGGCTCAATGGCCGCAAGAAACGAATCATCACCCGCACCGGCTGCCGTGATGATACGGCTCCAACCCAGCCCCGCTGCAATTTTAGCAACACGCTTCGAAGGCACAATCACAGGACTATCTAGCAGGTTGGGCTGACCGCCCCGCCCCAGTAGATCGGTTAATTGTTCAACAATCTCTCCAGAGCTCGCCTGAAAAACCAAGTGTTCCTTTTCACACAACTGCCAGCAAAACTGACCGGCATCAATCTCCGTTGGAGCTCGCCGGTAACACACGTAGCTGACGACCTCGGCTCCTCGCTCACGCAAAGCCTCAGCGAGCAAACCACGGCCACCCTCACCTTTGACGAGAACAATTTGCTTGCCCTTGACGCCGTGCAGAATATCAAGATCCAACAAGCCCTCAGAGTCAGCCTGTGAAGGCACGCTGACATCAAATCCTGCCGAAGATATGGCGCTTGCTGTCGCTCGACCTACCGCCAGAATTGGAGACCCTAGCTCGCGTAACTGTGGCGCTAAATTAGCAAGGCCCTGTTCGACAGCATTCACGCTGATAAAAATACAAATATCACCGGGGTAAAGCGTTATCAGCTCTCTGTCCTCAACAGAAATCGATGCGATGTTGATTAAGGGCTGCACAATGCTGTCAACACCGCGCTGTTCAAGCACGATCCGCAGGGGCTCAACTACCCCCCCGGGCCGTGTCAGGACCGCTGTTAGGGTCACCCTCGCGCGGCCTCGAGCAGTTCCGCTGCACCTCCATCGAGCAAGGCCTGCGCAACCTCTCGACCCAGCTCTTCAGCTTCGGTGCCTCGAGCTTGGGCCTCAAGCACAGAGCTTCCGTCAACGGAACCCACCAATGCCCGCAGCCAAAGCTCATTGTTCTCTTGTACCGCGTAGCTGGCGATCGGAACATCACAACCACCATCCAGCACTCTCACGACTGCGCGCTCAGCAGTGACACATTTGGCCGTGAGGGGGTCGTTCAGGGGTGCTAGCAGCTCAGCCACTCGATCATCATCACTGCGATACTCAATACCGACAGCACCCTGGCCACCGGCAGGTAGTGAAACTTCAGGCTCTATACGCGCGCCGATTCGCGACTCAAAGCCCAACCTCACTAAACCCGCTGTGGCGAGAATAATGGCATCGAACTCACCCGCATCTAGCTTCGCCAATCGGGTATTCACATTGCCTCGTAAAAAGCCAATATCTAAATCAGGGCGTACGCGCCTTATCTGGCAGGCCCTGCGCAAACTCGATGTTCCAAAGCGGGCACCCTCATCAAGCTCAGATAGAGCCGATATACCAACAAGGGCATCTCTCGGATCTTCACGCTCGCAGATAACGCCCAGCGTAAGGCCGGGAGGCAGCGACATGGGTACGTCTTTCATAGAGTGCACTGCGATATCTGCGCGGCCATCGAGCAGTGCTGTTTCTAACTCCTTAACGAACAGCCCTTTCCCCCCGACTTTGTAGAGAGGTTTATCGAGTAATTGATCTCCGCGAGAGGTCATACCCAACAGTTCTACCGTGAGATCCGGATACAGTGCGCGCAGTCGATCTGCGACATAGTTGGCCTGCCAGAGCGCCAACGGGCTCTCTCGGGTGGCAATAACGAGCTTGGACACGAGATACTCCTCAATAAGAGGTTCCAGCTTACCACGGCTTGCGCTGATCCATAGCGCCACAATGCTATACTGGGGCTCGCCCATCAGGCCATTACCCCAACTCAAAGGGGGCTGCATTTCAGGACTGCACATGAGTCAATCCAAAAATTCCGAAGCGACAACCAGCAAACTGTGGGGTGGACGCTTCGCAGAACCCACCGATGCCTTTGTGCAACGCTTTACGGCCTCTGAGGCCTTTGATCGACGATTAGCGTCGCAAGATATCCGTGGATCTCTGGCACACGCCAGAATGCTGTGTGCCCAGAATATATTGTCCCCTGCCGATCTTGCGGAAATTGAAGCGGGCCTGGCCCAAATTTCAGAAGAAATAGCCTTGGGAAGCTTCGAGTGGCGGGTTGATCGGGAAGACGTTCATATGAACATCGAAGCTCGACTTACTGAAATTATCGGCGCCACCGGCAAAAAGTTGCATACAGGCCGTTCACGCAATGATCAGGTTGCCACTGATATTAGGCTTTGGCTGCGCGAGTCGATTGATGCAGTCACCCAACAACTGACCCGCTTACAGCAGGGAATTGTTGAACTTGCGGCTGAGCATTCGGACACCGTCATGCCCGGATTTACCCACCTTCAAGTTGCACAGCCGATTACTTTTGGGCATCACCTGATGGCATGGTATGAAATGCTGGACCGTGACTTTGGTCGGCTCCAAGATTGTCAGGCGCGCTTAAATCAGTGCCCCCTCGGGGCTGCTGCACTGGCAGGCACTACTTTCCCAATCGACCGAATGATGACTTCCGATGCCTTGGGGTTCGAATCTCCCACCCGCAACTCTCTGGACTCTGTTTCAGACCGAGACTTCGCCATCGAATTTACGGCAGCTGCCGCTCTAATAACCACACATTTGTCACGCATGTCGGAAGAGCTCGTACTTTGGACATCGGCCCAATTCGCCTTTATCACCATTCCAGACCGTTTTTGCACCGGCTCCTCCATCATGCCGCAAAAGAAGAATCCTGATGTGCCGGAACTCGTGCGAGGTAAAACCGGGCGGATTAATGGCCACCTTATGGCCCTGCTCACCCTAATGAAGTCCCAACCTCTCGCTTACAACAAAGACAATCAGGAAGATAAAGAGCCTCTTTTTGATACGGTACAAACGCTACACGATTGTTTACGTGCGTTTGCAGACATGGTGCCTGCGCTGACCCCTAACCAAGAGAATATGCGCAACGCAGCATTGGAGGGCTTTGCCACTGCCACCGACCTTGCCGACTACCTTGTGCGGCGCGGAGTCACTTTTCGCGATGCACATGAAGTGGTGGGCAATGCCGTGGCCCATTGCGTTTCTGAGTCCTGCCGCCTTGAGGATCTTTCATTGAGCACGCTACGGGGCTTCTACAACGACATAGACAACGATGTTTTTGATGTCCTCACCCTTGAAGGCTCCGTTGCCGCTCGAGATCACATAGGCGGGACCAGTCCTAGGCAGGTGGCCGCCGCTGCCGCCAGTGCATTAAAGCTTTTAGCATCACGCTAAGGCAATGTGGAGGACCACTCACTAACCCCGCCACAAGGTGACAAGCTCTCCATCCACATTGGCCGAGCGGTATCTGCTGATAATGACTAGGCCTGGGCAACGGATCCCATAAACAAACTAAACAGGGCTAGGGATAACACGCCTTTAATCCCAAGAAAATTCGACCTTTGCGTGTTCACGAAGTTGCTTGGGGAGAAACTCTCTAAAGGCGTCTGCAGTTTTAGTGTCCCGCCAGTCACCAAGCGCGTCATCCCAAACGTAATGAAATCCGCCGCCCGGAGTCGCAAGCCACAGCTGCTCAGTGGGGGGTTGTCGACTAAAAACAAAGACCACGCCATTGGCAAATCGTGCGTTAATGACGCCTTCGGCAACCGACAAATCAGGATCCTCTGGAAGCGCTTCGAGTCGGGTTTCGACGCAGTCAAAGGTCTCGTCGATTCGGTCAAAGTAAATCGTGCTGGTCATTGTCTCTCCTCGGGTTTTGGGCTGAGCGGGCCCCACAGGCCAGTAACACCGTCATAGGGTCTCCTTGGCCAACAGCAGGCTGCCCCACACTGATATAATAAGGGCCTTTGGAGTAAAACCATCATGAAAATGTTAATTCTTGCCACCTTGCTGCTCAGTTTGCTCGTCGGCTGCGGCCAAATTGGGCCGCTGCGACCCGCCGAGCCCAATCCGCCGGCGGCTGAGTCTGCAAAGTGAAAGGCTTTGAGCGACACGAGCAGACGCTTTTGTGCGAGAAGGTCGCATTAGACGAACTGGCGCGCCAGTTCGGAACGCCGCTGTACGTCTACTCCCGCGAGGCTATCGAACACGCCTATCTTGCCTATCAGGCAGCACTCGCAGGCCATGACCATCTTATTTGCTACGCCGTTAAGGCCAACTCGAACCTTGCAATTTTGCGCCTGTTATCCCAGCTGGGCGCGGGCTTTGATATTGTCTCTCTGGGCGAGTTAGAGCGCGTCATTGCGGCCGGGGGTGACCCAGCAAAAGTGGTATTTTCTGGAGTTTGCAAGACACCGGCAGCCATGAAGCGGGCTCTTGAAGTGGGCATTCATTGTTTTAATGTCGAGTCAGAGGCGGAGCTCGATATGCTGTCAGAGGTTGCTCAAGCCAGCAGCCTCACAGCCCCCATATCCCTTCGCGTAAACCCAGACGTAGATGCCCAAACACACCCCTACATTGCAACCGGGCTCAAAGATAATAAATTCGGTGTCGAGCTCGATAGCGCCCTGCGACTCTACAGAAAGGCCACTGCTTTGCCCGGTATTACCCCCATTGGCATTGATTGCCATATTGGCAGCCAAATATTGGATATTGCCCCATTTACCGAAGCCACAGGACACTTGATTCAACTGGTCGAAACCCTGCAATCTGAAGGTATTACGCTTCAACACATTGACCTAGGTGGGGGACTAGGCATTCAGTACGGGTCTGAGAATGTCCCCAAAATTAGCGATTACGTGGCCGCCCTAACAGAGGCGCTGGCAGACCATAACCTCACTTTAATTCTTGAGCCCGGACGCTCCATCGTTGCGCAAGCCGGCGTCTTACTGACCGAAGTAATGTATTTGAAGCCGACCCCCCACAAGAACTTTGCGCTCGTGGATGCTGCTATGAATGATTTACTGAGGCCCGCTCTCTATGGCGCGTCTCAGGATATCGTTCCGGTTATTGAGAATGGCCGCGATAAACAACGCTGGGATGTTGTGGGCCCAGTTTGCGAGACAGGAGATTTCCTTGGGAAAGACCGGACCCTTTCACTCGCTCAGGGTGACCTGCTCGCTGTAATGAGCGCCGGGGCTTATGGCTTTGTTATGGCCTCTAATTACAATACGCGACCGCGCTCCGCTGAAGTCATGGTGGACGGCGGCAAGGCGCACCTTATCCGGGAGCGTGAAGCGCTTGAAACGCTTTGGGCCGATGAGCATCTGCTTCCCGAGGCCAAGCCATGAAAGTCCGTTTTACAAAGATGCATGGCGCTGGCAATGACTTCGTTGTTATCGACAACCTGCGGCAAAATCTGCAGCTTTCTTCCGCTCAAATTCGTCGTCTTGCCAATCGCCAGCGGGGGATTGGCTGCGATCAGGTGCTCATTGTCGCCCCTCCCGATAGCCCGGATGCTGATTTTCGATATCACATTTTTAATGCCGATGGCTCTGAGGCTGGACAGTGCGGCAATGGCGCTCGATGTTTTGCTCGGTTTGTAAAAGAGCAGCGCTTGTCTGGGAAATCCCAGCTATCCGTGCAAACACCCAACGGTCTTATGCAACTGGAAACAAGCCCGGATGGCCGGATAAGCGCTGAAATGGGCACCCCCATATTTTCACCCAAGGCCGTGCCCTTTACCGCCGAACAGGAGCAACTCGAGTACACAGTGACTGTACTGGGGGAAAGCGTGAAGCTAGGGGTCCTGTCCATGGGCAACCCACATGCCGTTGTGACGGTTGAAGATATTCACAAAGCGCCGGTGGCCAGCCTAGGCGCCGCTATTGAGAAGCACCCCCAATTCACCAACCGCGTGAATGTGGGTTTTATGCAGGTGGTCTCTAAAGACGAAATAAAGCTGCGAGTGTTTGAGCGCGGCGCAGGCGAAACCCTTGCCTGCGGCACCGGTGCCTGCGCTGCAGTTGTTCACGGTATTCGTAAAAGCCTGCTTAACAACGCCGTGACAGTGCACCTGCCCGGCGGTAAGCTCTCAGTAGTGTGGGAAGGCGATGACACTGCTGCCTGGCTGAGCGGGCCCACAGCCTCGGTATTCGAGGGCACCATTAATCTACACAACCGCTAACAGCGGCGCAGAGACAGGATTTCCATGACGGGTGAAACTATTTCCAAATCTTCCGCAGAATTGCCACAAGAATCTGTCAGTGCTGATGACGTTGAGTCATTTCTTATGCGCCATCCAGATTTTTTTGAGGATCGCAAAGAGCTGTTGGAAGCCCTAGAAATTCCTCATGGCGGCGCGGGATCAGTTTCGCTTGTTGAAAGACAGGTCACGGTACTTCGGGAGCGCAATATCGCAATGCGCAGCCATCTCGCCGAGCTGACGCACAATGCGGAAACCAGTGAAGCAATACTTGAAGCTTCACAGCGAATGATATTAGCGGTTCTGCAATCGTCCAACGTGACCGACCTTGGAGCCACCATAGAAGCCGGGTTAACGGATTTCTTTGGCGTGGAGTATGCGTCCCATGTCTGGCTGAGTCCCGCCGCAGAGAGTTTAGGCGATGTCGTCGCCTGCGAAACAGATCGTCAAACCACCATTGAGACTTTACTACGCCGTCAGCGTGCTTATTGCGGTGTTTTTCGTGCTGATGAGATGTCTGCCATGTTCCCCGGTTGCGCTACTGAGGGTTCAGCCGCCATTGCACCACTGCACATCAACGAAGCTTTAATTGGTGCCATTGGCGTGGGTTCAAGTGATGTCCACCGGTATGACAGCAGCGTGGGCACGCTGTTCTTGGAGCATTTGGCACAAATCATCCTGCACCTACCTTGGATAAAGCAAAAATCCCTCACGTGAGTGACGCCTTAACCACTGCCTGCGATGTTTTTCTCGTTTATCAACGCGACATCCGACAGGTATCTCAGCATACCCTTGAGGGTTATGGGCGAGACATCCGACGATTTATCAGCTTTTGTGCCTCAAGAGATACCCAAGATATTGCGGCTGTTAGAGACGCGGATGTCAGAGGTTGGGTCGCACAATTACATCGGCAAGGCCTTGCAGCGACCAGCATTCAGCGAGCGCTCTCCTCAGTGCGGGCCTTGTATCGCTTTCACTCAGAGCGCAACCCCTCCATCGGCAACCCCGCGCTAGGTATTCAAGCGCCTAAACAGCGTCGTAATCTGCCAAAGACTTTGGACGCAGATAGCGTGAACCATCTTTTTCAATGGCGACCGGAAACCACTCTCGACTTTAGAGATCTGGCGATAGCAGAACTTTTATATTCCTCAGGATTACGACTCTCCGAGTTGGTATCCGCCAACATAAACGACGTGGATTTCAATGAGCGGATCATGACCGTCACAGGCAAAGGCCGTAAAACTCGAACCTTACCTGTAGGAGCGCCCGCCCTTAAGGCCATAAAACACTGGCTGTCTCTTCGCCCCTTGGGCAACGAGGAGGTTCAGCACACCTCACCATTATTTGTCTCCACTCGAGGCCAACGTATTAGCCCGCGCAGTGTTCAGCTGCGACTCCAACGTATGGCTCGATTTAGCGCACTTCCAGGAAAACTCCACCCCCACATGCTGCGACACTCATTCGCCAGTCACATGCTAGAGTCCAGCGGTGATTTAAGGGCGGTACAGGAGTTACTAGGGCACTCTGATATCAGCACGACACAAATTTATACCCACCTGGACTTTCAGCATTTATCCAAGGTTTACGACGCTGCGCACCCCCGAGCCCGACGTAAAAACAAGCCATGATTAAAGTCATTACCTTTGATTTAGACGATACGCTCTGGGACGTGCGGCCCGCGCTCATCAAAGCTGAAGCCGCACAAAATTCGTGGCTTAAAGCCCACTATCCGCAGGTATTGGAAGCTTTGGGGTCAGAGGATCTCAAACGCGTACGCCAGCACGTGCTTGCCAAAAACCCTCAACTGGCTCACCAGATAAGTGCGTTTAGGCAGGCTGTGCTACAGCAATCATTGGAGGAATCGGGTATTGCACCAGCGGAGGCCCAATGGGCGGCCGAAGAGGCTTTTGCAGCCTTCATTGCCCGGCGTCATGACGTGGCACTTTATCCGGAATCAGAGCCTCTTCTGGAGGAGCTGTCACGGGACTACACCCTGGGGGCTCTGACCAACGGCAATGCGGATGTGACAAAAACGCCACTGGGTAGATTCTTCGATTTTGCCCTGAAAGCAGAAGAAGTAGGCGCCGCCAAACCCGAGCCCGCACTTTTTAACCATGCCTTACAACGTGTTGGCGGCAAAGCCAGCGCCTTGATTCATATTGGTGACAGCCACGATCACGATGTCATTGGAGCGTATCGAGCGGGTATTCGCTCAGTCTGGTTCACTCAAGAGGGCCTCAGTAGCGAGTATGCTGATCACATTATCTCGTGCCTAACAGAGCTACCGAACCTGCTGCAGCGCTTGCAAACAGCGACCGATTCGTAACACACAGAGATTAAATGGCTTCGGTACCTGTCTCTCCCGTGCGAATGCGAATCACCTGATCGAGTTCTGAGACAAATATCTTACCGTCGCCGATTTTACCTGTACCTGCAGCAGAAATGATGGCCTCGACAACACCGTCGACCTGATCACCTGCGCAAGCGACTTCGAGCTTGAGCTTGGGTAAAAAATCAACAACGTATTCAGCACCACGATAAAGCTCGGTGTGGCCGCGCTGGCGTCCAAACCCTTTGACTTCAGTCACCGTCACGCCTTGAACACCCACATCGGAAAGTGCTGCACGTACGTCGTCCATCTTGAATGGTTTAATAATCGCGGTAACGAGTTTCATGAATGCCTACTACCTTTAGGTTGCCTGTCCCCACATTATGATCGGCTCGTGGAATTTGGCAATGCCGAGAGCGCATTCCGCTCTTTTTTCCGGGGCACAATCCACAAAAAAGGGGCCCGAAGGGCCCCAAACATCCACCCGTTGTTAGGTATCAACGGGCTGAGGTGAACTCCGGATAGGCTTCCATACCACATTCCGCAATATCTGAACCTTCGTACTCTTCCTCCTCAGAGACGCGTAGACCCAGAACCGCTTTGATAATTCCAAAAGTGATCAATGAGGCGGCAAACACCCAGCCAAAGATAGTCAGGGCACCTATGATTTGACCCGAAAATGCTGCCCCATCATTGGTTACGGGCACCAGCAGCAGACCCAGCAAGCCAACAACGCCGTGCACCGAGATGGCACCCACAGGATCATCGATTTTAAGTTTGTCGAGGGTGATAATAGAGAAGACTACGAGCACACCGCCCAAGCCACCAAAGAGCGTAGCTTGCAGCGCCGAGGGGGTGTCAGGACCCGCTGTTATCGCCACTAATCCCGCAAGACAGCCGTTGAGTGCCATCGTCAGATCGGCTTTCCCAAACATTAGCTTAGCCGTGACCAGTGCCGCTAGACAGCCACCTGCCGCCGCCGCGTTGGTGTTCATAAACACGACTGCAACCGAGTTAGCTGCGTCAACAGATGCCGTTGCCAGCACTGAGCCGCCATTAAAGCCAAACCAGCCTAACCACAAGATAAAGGTGCCGAGGGTTGCCAGTGGCAGATTGGCGCCCGGGAATGCATTGACCTCTCCGTTGGCTCCATATTTGCCCTTGCGGGGCCCCACGAGAATCACCCCTGCCAAAGCAGCGGCAGCTCCCGCCATGTGCACGATACCCGATCCGGCAAAGTCCAAAAATCCGAGGTCTCCCAAGGTGTATGCGCCGAATACCGCATTACCACCCCAAGTCCAGCTGCCCTCCAAAGGATAAATGACGCCCGTCATCACTACGGCAAAAGCCAGGAATGAAAACAGCTTCATGCGCTCTGCAACCGCACCTGAGACAATGGACATAGCCGTAGCGACAAACACAACTTGAAAGAAGAAGTCAGCCGACGGTGCGTAGGATGCCGGCTCTTCAGCACCGCTGACACCGTTCCCCGTTATTCCACTGAGCAAATAATCCCCACCGTACATGACCGCGTAGCCGCAAACCATATACATGGTGCAAGCAACCGCGAACAATGCGACGTTCTTAGTCAGTATCTCGACGGTGTTTTTGCCCCTGACAAGTCCAGCTTCGAGCATGGCGAAACCCGCCGCCATCCACATCACCAAAGCGCCACACACCAAGAAATAAAAGGTGTCCAGCGCGTACTGCAACTGAAAAATTTCGTTCTCCATGATTGATTCCTGTTCCCGATGGGTTAAATGGCGGCTTCGCCGGTCTCGCCGGTGCGAATGCGGATGATTTGGTCGATAGCGGTCACAAAAATCTTCCCGTCACCGATCTTCCCGGTATGTGACGCAGTGGTAATCGCCTCAATAACCGCGTCGGTCTGCTCGGTTGTGACGGCGGCCTCAATCTTGACTTTGGGCAGGAAGTCGACAACGTACTCCGCGCCTCGATACAGCTCGGTGTGGCCCTTCTGGCGTCCGAAGCCCTTCACTTCGGTAACCGTGATGCCCTGAATTCCAATGTGAGAAAGGGCTTCCCGAACATCGTCTAGCTTAAAAGGCTTGATGATCGCAGTGATTAACTTCATGCAAACCTCCCTTCATTGATGCCGACGAGCGACGTGGTGACCGCAGTTGAACGAAATGGCATGGCAACTCCTTATCAGTGAAAGTTTTCCTAGTGCCCAATTTCATGGTGGTGCACCAGCTGTGTTCCCTGCCTTTGCGAGTGCTGTACCAAAAACATTAAATCTAGCTGATTCAATGGCTTATAATTTTCGAGGAACATAATGAGCGCAAAATCGAAGATCAAAAGTGCACCATCGCAGTGCAGCGCTGCCCCGCCAATGGGCGAAATAGGCTGTTTACGATGTGGGGGAATGCACAATCCTGAGTTACATTGGCGATCACTGAGAATACGGGGGCTCAATTGGCCATGCACAACGATGACAAAAACACCGATGACACGGAGGGCGGCCAGCGTCGCTCACCCGCTGATTTGTTTGAGCGACTGTTGGGCCGTGACAATCCAGTGATCGAACAGCTCGATAAGAACGCTAAGTTATTAGCGCAATCAGCATTATCAAAACTTGATGTCGTTCCGCGGTCTGAATTCGATGCCCAAGCAGCCGTCCTGCAGAGAACGCGGCAGCGCATCGAAGAACTCGAAAACAAGCTTGAGACCCTTACCCAGCAGCTCGACACACTTGAACAGGGACGTAATAGCCCATAGACCGTCAGCGCTGAGAGCACGCACCGCGCGCAAAGTCACGCTGCAGCAAGGACTGTTTGCAGCCGCTCAAATCAAGGATGATTTATGGGCCACGCCACCGTCTTATCTCGAGCTGGGATCGGACTCAACGCGCCACTTGTCGCTGTTGAAGCCCATCTGAGCAACGGCCTACCCGCTTTTTCGATCGTTGGTTTACCCGAGAGTTCAGTCAGAGAATCTCGGGAAAGGGTTCGCAGTGCCCTTATTTGTTCGCACTTCAAATGGCCAGACCGTAGGATTACAGTAAGTTTGGCGCCGGCGGAATTACCAAAAAGTGGCGGCCGCTTTGACCTCCCCATTGCTCTGGCAATTTTAGTGGCCTCGGAACAACTAGCTGGCAGCGCCGTAGCGAATCGTGAGTTTTTCGGCGAGCTGGGGCTCGACGGGTCTCTGCGGCACTGCCGAGGCCTACTCGCTGCGGTGCATGCCGCGACGTTAGCCCGCCACGCTGTCATTGTGCCCGATGAACAGGCAGAGAAAATGGCCAAGGTACCGGCTAGTCAGGTTACCGGCGCCAGCGACCTGTTAAGTGTCTGCGGCTTACTCAAGTCTAAAAGGCTCGGGGTCGTCACCGTCAAAACCAACCCGTCATCAACTCTGCAGCACACCGAGACGCCGCAGATCACCGGTCAAGAGGTTGCCAAACGTGCCTTAGAGATTGCCGCAGCGGGCGGTCACCACTTACTTATGATCGGACCACCCGGCGCGGGCAAAACGCTGCTCGCGGCTAGCTTACCGCCACTTCTAGAGGCGCTGAGTCCCAGCGACGAACTGGAGCTGTCACTCATCAGAGACCTGCTAGGGCTCGAGCCCTCTGTGGAACGCCCCTTCAGGGCACCTCACCACAATACAACCGCCGCAGGGCTGATCGGTGGTGGCGCCAGTGCCACACCAGGAGAGGTATCCCTCGCTCACGGCGGTGTTTTGTTTTTGGACGAACTGGCCGAGTTTCGCAGTCAAGTATTAGACCTTCTTCGACAACCCCTGGAATCCGGGCGCATTTCACTCAGCAGAGCAAAAGGAACTTACCACTACCCGGCGCGGTTTCAGTTAGTGGCTGCCATGAACCCCTGCCCCTGCGGTTTCGCAGGCATTGAAAACGAAAATTGCCGGTGTAAACCCGATGCTGTCGATCGTTATCAAGGGCGTATCTCCGGCCCCCTTTTAGACCGCATCGACCTACACGTTTGCTTAGAACGGCAGCCCGCCGCCAAGCTTTTGCATTGCGATGCCGCGAACCCTGATGCTCTAGGGCGCCTGAGTACCTTAAATTTAGCGAGAAAAAGACAGCGCAAACGCCAGAAATGCCTCAACGCTGATCTCAGCAACACCCAGTTACTGAAGGTCTGTCCTATGGAGTCGCCGGTTCGGCGTTGGTTTGAGGAGGCCTGTGACCGGCTGCGCTTTTCGGGACGCGGAATTCACAAAACACTGAGGATAGCCCGCACCGTGGCCGACCTCGCACAGGAGTCTGCACTGAGTGAGGTCGTGTTACTCGAGGCTATGGGCTATCGGTCGAGACTACAGCCTTGACGCTACTGGCTGTTATTGACCATGTAGTCAACGGCGGCGTAAATCTCGTCATCGGAGCAGTTGCTGCAACCACCTCTGGCGATCATCCCTGTGCCTGCGACGCCATTGACACCGCTGGCGTAGAGCGCATCCATGCCTTTCTCCATGCGAGTTGCCCATGCTCCGGCATCGCCCACCATGGGTGCTCCTGCGGCTCCCGTAGAGTGACAAGCCATACATGCGCCGTTGTAGACCTCTTCACCGGATCGAGCGACTGCCACCGAAGATTCTACAGCGCCACTCCCGCAGCTCTCGTCCCCAGCAACACAAGCATGGCTGAAGGGCTGAATGCGGGCCTCAATTTCGGCACGCTGAGATTTGGACAGGTCGGCCGCCACGGCAATTGCGGGTAGCAGAACGATAAAAAGGGCAAGTAGACGCATGTTAGGTATCTCCTGTGGGAACGCCACCGATCATTGAGGCGCGGAGTATAACCACTTGTGACCCCGCATAAAACTCAAAGGCGACGACCGGGCTTTGAATTTGCTAGATTAAGCGCCCCCACCAACCCTAGGACTCTTCTCAATGAAGCTTTATACCTTCGACTCAGCACCCAACCCCGCTCGACTTAAAATGTTCATTGATTACAAGGGCATCACTGTTGATACCGTACAAATTGACATGGCAAAGGCCGCCCAGCTAGATAAGGGCTATACCGACATTGTTCCTGAAGCCACCTTACCGACCCTAGTTCTTGACGATGGCACCCGCCTTACCGAAGTTATCGCCATTGCACACTATCTCGAGGCAATACACCCCGAGCGTCCGCTATTGGGGACAACGCCATCAGAACGCGCGTTTATTCTCAATTGGAATCATCGCATTTTTAACACCTTGTTCATGGCTTGTGCCGAGGCCTTCCGCAATGGTCATCCGGCTTATGCAGGTCGTGCCCTGCCAGGCCCACAAAATTTTGAACAGATACCGGCACTGGCCGAAAGGGGCAAAGATCGATTGATGACGGGTCTAGAAATGATCAATAGCGAACTCAGTCACCGTCCTTTTATTGCAGGGCAGCAACTGTCTTTTGCCGACATAGACCTACTCGCTGTTTTAACGTTCGCTAAATGGGCGGCGAAAACAGAGCCCCGAGACGATATGACAGATCTTCATGCATGGCGACAGCGCGCCAGCGAGGCACTTCAAGCTGACGCCTGACCGAATTAACGGCCCACAGTGACGCCAGAAATGTTCAAGGAAAGTTCTGTAAAGCAGCGTTGCTTGGTCGAGCTGTGGAGAGGCTGTCGGAGAGTACTGACCGTCGGATGGCTAATCGGCTTCATCGTCGGGTGCTCTCCCCCGGCACAAGGGCCTGATCAACTGCAGGATTATCGCCAGCGTCTGGCAAGAACGCTGGCGACTGCGGTGCCAGATGACGCTTCGGTTTTGATCCCGCCGAGAATTCAAGATGCCGACATACCGCCTCTGGATATTCCCGCAAGCCAGCTCAAACTGCTCGACTTTTTAGCACTCTCGGACTGTGCGCTGCAGGTCAACATTGGGCGTCGCAACAGCAGCTTAGGGCGAAATGCCGCGCCATCACAAAAGCTGCTTTTGGACCTAGAATTCTTGGCAATGGCACCGGCTTGCGTCAAAACACTCGAGCTCCAATCAGAAACCCGCTTGGTCGACGCGTTAACGGCTGCCATCGCTACAAAAACCCAATATCTGCCGCATCGCATTTTCAATGCGGTGCTGGCAGGACCCGAGTACCGCCAGTTTTGGCAGCTCCCCCGCGGGCTGGATCAATATCCATCAGCCGTGGGGGGGGATGTTTTGGATGCCCTGCACTGGTTCGAGTACGCCACGACACAGTGGCTGGCGGGCAACTTTCAGTTCCAAGCTGACCAACTAGAGCAGCGGCTTTACCATCTCCGCGCGGGTGATGGTGGGGCATTGCTACTCGCCGCAGTCACCCAAGCTCGCTCGCTGCAACAGGCTACCCAGCTGCTAGAATCGCGGGCTGCCGCGGGACCACTTTGCCCTAACGGCAGATCATCAACGTCTGCTCGAACGTTAGAGACTGTCGTGGTTAAATATTTCGCTACTGGCGTACAGATTTGGCTTGCAGACTTAAACCGACGAGAACGGCAGCTGTTACCGCCTATCGAAAACCTAGAAACTCAGCTTGCCCCAGTGTTACCCGAGCACTACCGCCAATGGTCCGCTAAACGTAAAACCGTGCTGATGCTTCTGCGCGATACGCCCCGAGAACACATAACCGCGCTGCAACACCTGGCAGCATCCTGTTCAGAATCTGTATTAACACCACCTACTCAGAGCTGATCTCTCTGCTACACTTTACCTTCGTTTTGAGGAGAATCATCATGTCACGAACACGCTTAATTACCGTCGTCAGCTTACTTTTGGCACTGCTGGCCGCCTGTGCATCTGCTCCACCCAAGCCTTCGGTCGACTTCGATGTCGAGCATGACTTCTCTCAGGATAAAAATATCGGCTTTTATGCCCTCAGTGGCGGCGTCACCGGCAGTAACCCCATGCAGATGACCGACTTCCAGAAAGACCGCATCAAAGAAGCGCTGGGTAACGCTCTGGAGGGTAAGGGTTATAACTTAGTGGACAGTGCGACAGATGCTGATTTGTTAATTAGCTGGCACCTCAATACCGTCGAAAAACAAGACGTTCGAACCACGTCATCACCCAGCTATGGCATGGGTGTGGGTTACAGCCGATACAATCGCTACGCCATGTACAACTGCTACAACTGCATGAGCAGTACAGACGTAAAAGTCACGGACTACACCCAAGGCACTTTCATTATCGATATGGTTGATCCCGTAAAAAATCGCTCGGTCTGGCGCAGCGTCACTCAATCCAAAATGAAGGGCGAAATGGTCAAAGACCAGACCACCATCGACAGTGCAGCACGTTTGGTCCTTGCCGAGTTTCCGATGGCCCCCTAGAGGCCACTGATCGCGCCGATATCGAGCGAGCAGTTTTGGGGTGGCCCGTGCTTTATGCCGGGCCTCTCAAGCAGGCGCCATCATATCGACGCGGAACCCCCTCACCGCTGCGGGGGAACATGGTTAGGGGTAACCCGTTCGGGTAGCTCCCAAGTACTCCCCACATAACATAGGATAGTAGGTGCAACCTAGAGCCCCTCTGGGTGCGCTGCCATTTGAGCGCAAGCATTACCTATTCGAAGGTTATCGGGCTCGCCAAGAATGTTGGGAGAAATTTGTGAAACTCATCCGTAAACCGCAGCTGCCTAGCCCCTGCCCCCTTCCTCACAGAAACCACAGAGAAGTTTGCATAGGCTTGGTTCAATGCCGCTGGCAGGAAGATCCGCAGCGCCATCGGGAAGCATTGAGTCACGGTGTCGCCACCGCCGCGAGTGCCGGCGCGGCGATTGTTTTTCTGCCGGAACTCACGTTATCGCGCTATCCAGCAGACACACTGCCCTCGGGGCCAGCTAATAGCACCGCCGAGGTATTACAGGGCGGGCCGACGCACCAGTTTGCCGCGCAGTTGGCTCGAGACAATGATGTAATGGTGCATTGTTCGATCTTTGAGCACACCGACGCGGCGGATCATCGTGGCTTTAACACGGCTATGGTTGTGGACACCTCGGGAGAGATCGTAGCTCAAACCAGAAAGCTACATATCCCGGTAACCACGGGGTATTACGAAGACCACTATTTTACGCCGGGCCCCGCTGAAAACCCCTACCCAGTGCACTCACTTTCCCTAGACAGTGGCGACATGGCTGTCGGCCTGCCCACCTGCTGGGACGAGTGGTTTCCCGAAGTGCCGCGCTGCTATGCCCTGGGCGGTGCTGAATTACTGTGCTACCCCACCGCTATTGGTTCAGAACCCGATTACCCAAGCTTCGATACCGAGCCTTTACTGCGACAGGTTGTCGTTGGCCACGCTATCGCTAACGGATTGTTTATTGTCATACCCAATCGCTTTGGATCAGAAGGCACACTAGAATTTTACGGCTCCAGCTTCATCGTCGACCCCTTGGGGCGCGTGTTAGCGCAAGCCCCAAAAGATGAAGAGGCCGTTCTGGTTGCTGATATTGATCTAGGGCTACGAGAAGACTGGCTAACGCTCTTTCCCTTCTTTGGAACACGCCGGCCAGATACCTACAGCGCACTCACTGAGGCGCTGAAAAATCCACGCCAGCCTTCTGGGATGGGACTCCACGGAGGCATCCCCGGACTAAGGTCATGACCTGCCTCATGCCGCCTGAATGGGCACCTCACAGCGCCACTTGGATGGCCTTTCCCGCTGGCGCCTACCCGGAAGCCCATGCCACAGACGACGACGTATGGCGGGCTTGGGCCAACGTCGCCAATGTCATCGTTGACCATGAGCCGGTCAACATGTTGTGCCATCCGGAACAGTTACCCACCGCGAGGCGTCTATTGAGTTCGGCGGTTACGCTGCATCAATTTCCCATTGCGGATGCCTGGCTGCGGGATACAGGCCCAACTTTTGTAGTGGCAGATAATGCGTTGAAAGCTGTGGATTGGCGCTTCAATGGCTGGGGCGACAACACCGCTTTTGCTTGGGGTGAGGACGCGAAAATTGCAGCTCACATCGCTGATTTACTGGATATTGAGAGCATTTCATCGCAACTCACCAATGAAGGTGGGGGACTTCATGTAAATGGTGATGGCGTGGTATTGCTCACCGATACGGTCCAGCTGGACCCTGGTCGCAACCCCGACTGGACCCGGCTGCAGGTTGAAGATGAGGTGCACAAACTGTTGGGCACCGATCGCGCTGTCTGGCTACCCCATGGGTTATGGCGGGATTATGCGGCCCACGGTACCCGAGGCCATGTCGATATTGTGGCCTGCTTCAACGAGTCTGGCTCAGTCCTTTTGCACCGCCAGCAAGATGGCAGTCACCCCGACTGTGAACGCTACGAGTTGCATCGTGAGGTGCTAGAGCAAGCTAACCTGACGTACACCGATATTGTGGCGCCCAAAACACTCGAGGATCGCTTTGGCTGGGTGGATTACAGCTACATCAATCACTACGTACTTAACGGAGCGGTAATCGTGCCGGCATTTTCTGACCCCCATGACGGTCTTGCGTGCGAACAGCTCGCAGAAGCTTGGCCCGAGCGCGATATACGAATAGTTGACGCACGGGTTATTTTTGCTATGGGTGGTGGGATACACTGCATCACCCAACAGCAACCACGAATCTGATGTTTACTTACATAAATCCCGATGTCCGCAAAAAGCTGATCGCCCGCAATAAACTCGTCAGAATCGATGAGGAGGGTCGTCAAATCGACTCAGTAGGTGCCTCCCCCCCCGGGCAGCGCAGCTTAAACCTGTTGGGGCCCGTGCCCCTACCCCTCGCGCGCGGTGAGAAACAGCCCATGGCCGATTGGTACGCTACCGTGCGTAGCACCGAATTGTCCGAGGTCGAGGGACTGGCATCCACGCTTAGAGAACAGGGCGGACAGCATTTGTTTTCTCAACTCGCCTCGAGCATGGCGGTCAACAGCGTTCTGGTCATTGGAGATGCCGAAACCTCCGAGTCACCCCTTGTCAGGGTGCATTCCAACTGCCTGACAGGGGATGTTTTTGGCTCAAGGCGCTGCGAGTGTGGGCCCCAACTGGAGGCCGCGATCGATCGCTTGGCGGAGGAGCCCGGCGGCGGCTATCTCATCTACATGGCCGGTCATGAGGGCCGTGGCATTGGGCTTTGGGCGAAGGCCGCTACCTACCTGTTGCAAGACGAGGGCGAGGACACTTATCAGGCCAACCGGTCACTGGGACTGCCCGACGACTCCCGTGACTTCAGCGACGCCGCCACGCTGCTGAAGTATTTCGGTCGTGGTCGACCGCTGCGTTTGCTGACCAACAATCCCAAAAAAGTCGAAGACCTTGTTGCTAATGGACTAACCAATATAGCGCGCGTCAAACACGTCACCGGTGTCGATGACCACAACCTGCGCTACCTGCAGGCTAAACGGGCTTGGGGCCATTCGATTGATGAGGACGACTTGAGCAGCTAGAGCTCCCTCCGTTTCAGTTTAACCATTCGGGGAGTGGTGCATCACCCAAGGAAATTTCCAGCGTATTGGCTGCGGCTGGGTGGCTGTGGCCCACCATTTCATCATAGGCGCTTCGCTGACGCAGCAGGATCTCACACCCCGCAACGGTCTTGAGGACCCGCTTCATCTCCAGCAAATTATGGCGCTTCAATATTTTGCGTTCATCCTCTGCAATAACCCGCTCTTCCCCGTTAATTCGTGCGTGGGCGATGTACAGGCTGAGATCAACCGACTCTACAACGAGTTGTTCAATATGCTCGGTCTGCTTTTTTAGTTCCTTCAACGTGATTTTCACAATACGGCCCCGCTCTAGTATGTCCTCTGGACCCTACGACAGCGCGGCCGTTTCAGCCCGCTGCCGTTCGCTATTTGTCCAGCGCCATTTATTATGGGTAACCCACTGAACCCGCTGTTCAGACTGTGGCCTTGGCATAGACCGCCCCTGATCGGCAGCGGCCCACAACGCCAAAATTCATCAGGGCTGTCAGCAGCGCTGGCAAGCGATCCCTACAAAAGTTGGACGGGCCCGGTGTTTTCACTCTTAAACGGTGATCATAGCGCCCATGTTGCCCGAGCTTGAAAATGTGCGCTTCACCGCTGCGGGTGAGACCCTTGACGTCTTGCCCTCCTACAGTGGCGTCTATCGATTCTTTGGCGCCGACGAGGCGCTTTTGTATATCGGCAAAAGTATCGATATCAAGTCGCGAATCAATGCCCATTATCAAGAGGGTCGGAAGGTCGGCCGACACCAGCGCATTATGGGGCAAGTCACCCATATTGATTGTTCTCCAACAGCCGGAGAAGTGGGGGCTTTGCTGGCGGAGAACGCCGCGATCAAAGCAGAAACTCCCTTGTATAACCGTCGCCAGCGTCGCGTGAAAAAGCTTTGGACTCTTCATCTGAAACATTCTGAACAAGGATTTTTACAGCCGTCTGCGGCGGATTTTTTACTCGAATCAGACCGGGCTGTCGACAGTTACGGGTTGTACCAAAATAAGCGTCACATTGAATCAACGCTGCAGCGTCACGCCAGAGATCATGGCCTTTGCTTACGATGTATGGGTATGGACCGAGGTCGCGGACCCTGCTTCCAATACCAATTGGGGCGCTGTGACGGCGCTTGCGCAGGTGCAGAATCGGCTGAGGAGCACAATGCCCGGCTGCTTTCGGCGCTAGACCGAGATCGCATCGCCGCATGGCCTTTTCCCGGTGCCTTGGCTTTGCTAGAGCGCAACGTCAGCCCCCTACCCCAACAACCAAAAGCCCAATACCATTTGGTGCATCACTGGGCCTATTTGGGCACTTTTGCAACGCGTGCTGAAGCCACGCGGGAACTAAAAAAAGGCTGTCAGCGCCTATTCGATCGCGATGGCTACCACCTATTATTGTCAGCCCTGCGTAAAGGACGGCTGGAGATCCTAGACGCCAAGTCAGGTCAGACCGTGGATAACCCATTGCTGGGATCAGGCCGCGACTCTTGAGTGTCTCCGTTGTTTGGTTCAAGCGTGATCTTCGCCTCGCAGACCATGCGCCACTATGCGCAGCCGCCGCACTGGGACTCCCAGTTTTACTCGTTTACGTGGTTGAACCCGAGTTACTGAAAAACCCGCATTACCGACGGCGGCACTGGCACTTTATTGCCCAATCTCTCGCTGACCTGAATCGTCAATTGCAGCCCCATGCCGCGAAAATTTGGGTGCTCGAGGGCGACCCAGTCGCACTCTTTGCAGCAATTCATCAAGCAAAGCGCATTACCCACTTATTCAGCTACGAGGAAACTGGCCTCGAAGTCACCTTTGCCAGAGATCGCAAAATGACGACTTGGGCAGACGCGGAAGGAATAGCTTGGGAGGAATTTCCAACGAATGGCGTACAGCGCAGGCGTAAAAATCGCAAAGGCTGGAACCGCCGCTGGGGTAAATTGATGACAGCCCCGACTGAAACAATTAAGCCCGCCCAGCTCAATGCGCTGCACAGCGACCTACCTGAAAGTATAAAAGGCGCGCTTTGCCAACGGCTAGATAGCTGGTTACCCCAGCACCCAAGCTTTCAACCCGGGGGCGAACAGCAAGCACACCTAACCCTCGAAGATTTTTTGTCCCATCGAGCAGGTGGCTATCAGCGACACATCTCAAAACCCGAAGGCAGTCGGCAACATTGCTCACGGTTATCACCTCATCTGGCCTGGGGCAATTTGTCGATTCGCCAAGTACAACACGCTTTAAAACAGCGTCAATCTCAAGGGGGATGGGCACGACCGCTGAGCGCCTTCGAATCACGTTTGCATTGGCACTGCCACTTCATTCAGAAATTTGAAAGCGAATGCACCATGGAGTTTGAGAGCATCAATCGGGGATTCTTGAACTTCCCCCGTGACCAAAGCGAAAACCTAGTGCAGGCTTGGTGTGACGGTCGCACTGGCTTTCCTTATGTGGATGCCTGTATGCGCTGCCTTGAAGCTACCGGCTACTTACACTTTCGGGCTAGAGCCATGCTCGTGAGCTTCCTAACCCATCATCTCTGGCAGGATTGGCGATTGGGAGTGACTTGGCTGGGCTCCCTTTTTCTCGATTTTGAGCCGGGTATCCATTACCCCCAGATGCAAATGCAAGCCGGAGTGACCGGCATCAACACCATACGAATTTATAACCCGGTGAAACAGAGTCTCGAACACGATCCGACCGCTTCCTTCATACGACAGTGGGTTCCCGAGATTGCTGAGCTTCCGACACCCTTGGTACATCAACCGTGGTTGCGCTCGCCACTCGAACACATTTTGCATCCTGTTGATTACCCCGAACCCATCGTGAATTTAGAAGCCAGTCACCGAAGAGCCCGAGATGTCCTGTGGGAACTGAAGTCTGATCCGCTGATCCATCAAGAGCGCGAACGCATTTTGAATCGCCACGTGGAGCGACGTTTTCAATCCCGTTTTGTAGAACGTGACTAACTTCTCAAAACCTTTGTTATGCTGGGCGAAATAACCGGGGAGCTCATGTCATGCTAGTTTTTCTTTTTGTAGTAGGTGCGTTGATAGCACTGGTCGCCGTGGGGTTAGTTTTGCTACCCATGTTTATCGATGAACAAGCCGTTATAAACCTCGCACAGCAACAATTTAAGGAAGCCACGGCCGGTGAACTCGTGGTTGAGGGCAACGTTGATCTCGGGTTGTTTCCTGAGTTAAAAATTAATCTCGGCAACACGACTATTGATTTACCACCGCAAGCTGACGACGGGTCGCGACTGGTTGTAACCGCGCAGGAAGTTGACATCGGCCTGTCCGTTCTCGCCATATTGAGCGGCTCTGATGAGGTCGGTGACGTGCACCTCAGCGGCGCAGACGTTCAAATTTTGGACAATACCGGTGCCCTTCAAACACAGCTAACTATCACTGAGCTTGTGGCTCAGGGACTGAACATGGCAGGCCAACCCATCGGTTTGAACGGCGCGTTGGCCGTAGCCGCTGACCCACAATCCCAACCCATTGAAATTCGATTTGACGGCGCCGTGCGGGTCCCCAGCACTTTTGATCAAGTAACCCTCGATGGATTTAGCACGGAAATAATCGGGGCGCTAAGTGCGCCAGTTAAAACAGAACTATCAGGCACCGCAAAACTATCACCGCTCTCCGCAGACTTAGATTTAAACGTCAATTCACCCGGAGGCGTCATAGACGCGGACCTTAACTATAATGTCGCCGCCAGCCCCCAAATTGATTTGGATTTTCGCAGCGAGCGCCTAGACCTCGACCGGCTTCAACCGGCTAATCAGGGCGATGGCGCAGCTGATGATTCTGCCGCCCCCTCAACGCCAACGACACCTGACAACGCCCCCGCATCACCTGCGCCTCCTCCTATGCCTTTACCTGTCGGCCCTCTGAAGGACCTCGACATGCAATTGACAATCAGTGCAGGCAGCCTCATCAGCGCAGGACAAACGGTCACTAATGCTCAGCTGCTGCTGCGAGTCGTAGACGGCATCAGTGACCTTGAATACCTACGTGGCACCCTGCATGAGGGTCAGCTAGACACGCAACTTACCGTCGATGTACGACAACCCACGGTTAAAGTCGCGCTTGCAGGAGGGCTCAAAGGAGTTGAGCTCAACAGCCTACTCACCAGCCTAGAAAAACCCAATACCGCCGCGGGCTATGTTGATATGGCGTGGGATGTTGATACCGCAGGCACCAGCACACAGGCGCTACAAGAGGGTTTAGATGGCGAGCTCAACGTCAACGGACGAAACGTTGAAATCACCAGCGTGTCAGCTCAAGCGTTATTGTGTAGTGCCGTGGCCCAAATTCAACAAACAACGCTGACCCAAACATTTCCGGAAACGACCGAAGTCACTGCATTAGACATGAAAGTTCGCTTTGAGGATGGGCAAGCACAACTCGAACCGCTGAACCTAGGCACTCCGGGAGTCGCAATATCGGGTGTTGGCATGGCCAGTTTGGCCACTCTAGATTTCGCAGCAACCCTTCAAGCACAGGTCAACGAAGAACTAGAAGCCATTGACCCTGCCTGCCGCATTGATGACCGTTATACCGGCCTTGATTTGCCCGTGAACTGCGCGGGTAATCTCGCCGATGAGACCGGTAATCTTTGCAGGGTCGACGTGGAAGCTATCGCGCTACAACTGCTCGAGCGAGAAGCTCGATCGAAGTTGTCAAAAGAGGCCGACAAGCTAGGCGAGAAAGCCGGCAACGCCCTCAAAAAATTATTTGGTAACTAACATTCAGGAAAATATGTCGACAAGTCAGCGTTTTGAACACAGTTTTCATGCCCTCGGGAGTGAATACGTTACACCAACAGCCGCAACACCTGTTTCCGCACCAAAATGGCTGGCTTGGAATAATCGGCTCGCCGAGCAGCTGGGGTGGCCGGAGGCTTGGGGACAAAATGAAAATACGCTGGGTACTCTTGCAGGCAATGCCCAATTTGAGAGTTCAAAACCCGGAGCCACAGCCTATGCAGGCCATCAGTTTGGCAACTACAACCCTCAGCTGGGCGATGGCAGAGCCATGCTGCTGGGTGAATGGCGAGGCCCAGACGGTAAGCTTGTAGATATCCAACTCAAAGGCGCAGGCCCTACACCCTACTCTCGCGGAGGAGACGGTCGCTCGCCTGTGGGCCCGGTGGTTCGTGAATACCTGATGAGTGAGGCAATGCACGCTTTGGGTGTTCCCACCACCCGCGCTCTCGCTGCCGTCGCCACTGGCGATCCCGTATACCGGCAACAGCTAGAGCCCGGAGCGATCCTCACTCGAGTTGCCACAAGCCATATAAGAATCGGCACCGTTCAGTTTTTCGCAATGACGCGTCAAGGGAAAGGCTTAGAGGAGCTGGTGAACTACGTTACCGAGCGTCACTACCTGGCAGCACTGCAGGAAGCCAAACGTCTCGACCCAACAGTGACACATGCTCAGGTGTTACTAAATGAAGTTATCCGAGCCCTGGCCAACCTGACAGCACACTGGCAGAGCCTCGGTTTTATCCACGGCGTTCTCAACACAGACAATATGCTGCTTTGCGGCGAGACCGTAGACTATGGGCCCTGTGCCTTCATGGATGTTTTCGCCGCAGGGCAAGTCTTTAGCAGCATTGACACCGGCGGCCGCTACGCCTTCGGTAATCAGCCCGGCATTGTTCACTGGAATATCAGCGTGCTTGCACAGTGCCTGCTACCCCTTATTGACCAAGACCAGGAAAAAGCCCTGGGGCTGGCTCAGACCAGTGTCGATCAGTTCCCAACGTTGTTTACCGACATTTATAGCGCGCGCCTCGCCGCAAAATTTGGTCTCGATGCCATGCGTGACACCGACCGCGCCTTAATCGAAACCTTTTTTAATCAACTCGAAGAAGACAAGCTCGATTTCACCCTCGCTTTTCGCTGGTTAACAGAAATTGCTAACGACAATCTTGAGAACACGATCCTAGAAGACTTATTTACGCCCAGCAGCGGTATATTGAATTGGCTGACGCAGTGGTCCAGCCGTCGCAGTCAGACAACGCCATCGAGCAGTGAGCGCATGAAAAGCGCCAACCCCGTAGTGATACCCCGCAACCATTGGGTTGCGCAGGCCATTAACTCGGCCGAGGCCGGTGACAGCGAGCTGATGGAAACCCTCCATTCCCGTTGGCAGGACCCCTTCAGCTGGCAGGCCGGTGACGAACAATTTGCCGCGGCGCCAAAAAGTGAAGAGCAAGTGCACCGAACCTTTTGTGGCACTTGATGCCCTGAGTGTATAATCATTCAAAATCTTGAGAGCTCCCACGTGCCGTTTTCTTTCCTAGGCAAAACCCTCAGCGGTTGCTTCACCGTTCCCTCGGGAATCGTGACCACCGCCCCGAGTATTATTCAACGCGTTATCCGCGATATGCCTGAGGTTGGTGTCATCACCACTAAAAGCATTGGTTTGGAACCTCGCCTGGGTTACCGAGAACCGGTGTACAGTCAGTTTGCACCCGGGTGCTTTGTCAATGCCGTCGGGCTCACCAATCCCGGTGCGCAAGCCTCTCTCGAAAGTTTGGGGCAACTTCGCGTGCCCGAGGATCGTTTTTTATTGGTTTCTATTTTTGGCGGCAGCGTCGAAGAGTTTGTCGCGGTTGCCAGAATACTCGAACCCGTGGCCGATGGTTTTGAGCTGAACTTGTCCTGCCCCCACGCCAGCGGCTATGGCATGGCTATGGGGCAAGACCCCAAAATTGTTCATGACATTGTTGCCGCTGTTAAGCAGGCCGTTTCCAAGCCCGTCATCCCTAAATTAACGCCTAACGTGACCAATATTGCTGAGATTGGACAAGCGGCCCTTGATGCGGGTGCCGATGGCTTGTGTGCCATTAATACGGTGGGACCTGGCTATACCGAAGCCCACGGTGAACCCGTGCTTAGCAATGGGGTAGGTGGAATGTCAGGCAAAGGCGTATTACCCACCGCCTTAAAATGTATCCGTGAACTACGGGCTATTACTGACAAGCCCATTATTGGTTGCGGCGGACTGTCAAGCGCCGCTGATGTAAGAGCGGCTCAACATGCTGGCGCCACAATTGCTGGTGTGGGTTCGGCTCTGTCGGGCATGGACACTGAAGACCTTAAACATTATTTCAGCACGCTAAATCGAGAGCTACAGGGGTCAGGCAGTCAGGCCGAAACCCAGATTCGATATGACCTGAGCATGGAGTTTCAGCCGGTTACAGTCGCTACTAATGAAGCCGTTTGCGATGACATCACGGTGGTAACCTTCAACGAAACAATGAATATTCAGGCGGGAGAATATGTCTTTGTATGGATCCCGGGCGTCGGTGAGAAGCCCTTTTCCTGCTTAACCGATAGCCCTCTGCGACTTGCGGTGATTAATGTAGGGCCTTTTACAGAGGCTTGTTATCAGCTGGAACCAGGGGCAACGGTTTATTTGCGAGGCCCCTACGGCACCCCGGTAATGCCCCCCGAAGATGCCAATATTATTTGCGTTGCTGGAGGTACGGGACTCGCCGCGGTTTACCAGATCGCGCGGGACTTTGGCTCTAACGAACAGCCTGCACATATTTTTGCAGGCGCTAGAACCGCCGATAGACTGTATTTTATAGAAGACTGCAAAGACATTGCTCAAGTCACCACCGCGACTGACGATGGCTCCTCTGGGTTCCAAGGTCGAGTTACTGACGCACTTGCTGAGCACCTGGCCAAGCTGACGCCCGAGGCCTTGAGCAAACTTTGGTTCTATAACTGTGGGCCCGCGCCCATGATTCATGCAGCCGAGAAGGTGCAGCGGGAATACGGCAGCGAACAACAAATTTACAGTGCCATTGATTACACCACAAAGTGTGGTGTTGGTATTTGTGGCGCCTGCGCGTCTCCCGATGGTCGACGTATTTGTATCGATGGCCCGTTCATAAATCGGGAGCCCGATTTATTGCCTAAATTAGGCTAGCCAGAGGGTTAGCAGGACGCCTAAAAACACTCCTTTCAAGAATGCCACCCAGAGAAGCTGATAGTCGTCTAATCCTAGGCGCTGCTGCCACTGCGTGGTTTGCTTTCGATGCCAAGCCCAAAACCCCATCTTTGTAACTCCTGCGCGGCCTAAAAAGTTCTCGATAGCACCTTCAACTTAGCGCACTCCAATCAAAAGTAAAGGCCGTTGAATTACCCAAAGCACGCAATGTGGACCAGGCAGGGTTGAGACCCTAGAACATGATGGCACAACGCACCCCACTAACAGCACCATCGAGCATCGCTCTCTGGGGTCTCTCGCAGCCGACTTTGGCCAGCAGCCAAGGCTGTGGGGAAAATTGAATCAGCCCCAAAAATCGCTTCATCCCGATCTGAACCCCACAAAGCCGAAAGAGCCACCGCGTATTTAGGCGTCGAACAACAACCCCTTGCTTTTATACCCATACCCCCTTAGGGTATACGGCATGAGACCTGAAACCAAAAAACTAGTTGATCAACGCCTCGCCCGCATAGAAGGCCAAGTTAAAGCCGTTAGACGGCTTGTCGAGGAAAATCAGTACTGTGTCGACGTTGTCCGACAGGTGCAGGCTGCCCGTGCTGCTTTAGCCAGCATGGAGACCCTTATCGTGGAGGATCACGTTGACACCTGCGTAGAGCAAGCGCTGACCAACGGCTCCATCGATGAGCGTCGAGACAAGGTCAATGAGTTAGTCGGTATTTTGTCGGGCAAGAAAAAGTGAGAATCATCGCCGGACTGCTGCTGCTACTAATTTCTGCAGTAGGCTCGGCTCGGCCGGTTTCTTACGTTGGCGGCTGGACCCTCATCGAAGAGTCTAACCGGCAATCAACTGCCGCTTTGATCCACTACACACCCTCACCCAGTTGGTCTTTGGGTCTTCGAAGCGAGTGGGTTCGTGATGAAGACTATGCCATCACTAGCCTACAACCCACTTATTTACTGAAGCGCTGGTTTGGGCAAGACTATCAGGCCAATATCTATTTACAAGGCGGTATAGGTCTTGCGTCAGGGACCTCTGGCAACCCATTGAGCAGCACAACCGCGGCTTATGCCGGGGTCATCGCCGACTGGGAAACGCGCCGATTTTTTTTGGGTTATAACGCTCGATATGTTGACGCAGGCCACTTTGGCGACAATGCCATGCAACTTGTGCGAGTGGGTTGGGCACCTTACGAAGGCGATACTCAGGATCTGCACACCTGGCTCATGCTGGAAGTTGATCACCGCCCAGAGTCTAAAGATCCCGTTTCCGTAACACCCTTACTAAGATTTTTTCGTGGCCCCGCCCTGCTAGAAGTTGGTTTCAATATCGTCGACCCCACCCCCTTGCTTAACTTCACTTACCGTTTTTAACTAGAGTAGAAAGCTTATGAATATGATGAGTCGCTTTCTCATGGCCTTGCTCTTCCTGCTGTTATCGACAGCAGTTTGGAGTCAGCATGAGCACGGGCAAGCACATGAACATGAACATGAACATGAACAAAGTGTTTCCGAAAATACGGCAGACGCCGCCAGCGTCACCCCGGCAACGGGCCGCCTTACCACCACTCCTGAAATAGAAGCCGCACTGGCCAACGGGGGTACCGCCGTGGTCGCCGATGTTCTGGGCGTCGTCTGCGATTTTTGTGCCGTCGCCATGAATAAAATTTTTGGCAAACAAGAAGAGGTCGCTGCGGTTTACGTCGACCTCGACACCAAGGCCCTAAATTTGGTCTTTAAGCCCGGTGCGTCCCTCGATGATGAAGCCATCGCCGCTTTAGCAGTCCAAGCCGGTTATAGAATTTCAGCTGTTCACCGCAATGCTGCGGTATTGGGTAGCTAACATGCTGAGTTATTGGCGTAGCGGTATTGCCCCAACCCTGACAATGTTCACCAGCTTATCGACTCTGCTGTGTTGTGCGCTGCCTGCACTGCTAATTTCAATCGGCGCGGGCGCCGTGATGGTGGGCATTACTACCGCCATACCGGGAATCATGTGGCTATCGGCCCACAAAGGGCCACTGTTCATATTCGCGGCCACCATGCTCATGGCGTGTTCAGCCTTGGTCTGGAGACAGCGGCGCAGCCCCTGCCCCCTCGACCCAATTCAGGCTCAAGCCTGCATGCGTTTACGGCGGTATAGTATTGGGATGCTCGTCGTGTCGACAACCACATTGGGGACCGGTATTTTCTTTGCCTACCTCTGGCCTATGATTTATTTGTAGCCAACACACTAAGGAGTATCGATGCGCAACACTGAAAACTCCTGGCGCAAAAGCCTATTACTCGCGGGTTTAACGCTGCCCCCAGTCGTTGCGATCTTAGCCGATTTGAGCAGCGGTCCCCTGCGGGCGTTTACAGTACTGCCCTATCTCTTTGCAACATTAGGCTGCTACTGGACAGGATCCAGCAGGAGTTTGTTGGTCATTTCAGGCGGGTCTCTGATGTTGCTAACCCTTGGCACCTTTGCCAAAGGTTCTGATCACATTTTATTTTATGTGAACAGGGCTACTTTTGGAGCAACGCTTCTGGCCTGCGCCTTCATCACCCACAGAGCGATTCAATCGCGCCAAAACCTGGTTCAGCAATCTTTAGCGCAAGTTCTTGAAGATTTAGATGCTGGGCTGGCGATATTTGGAAAAAAGCGGACCCTCATTTTTGCCAATACAGCCTTTACCAACATCCTTTCTGATTTGAACCCTGAGAAAAGCGACAGCAAGGGTCGCGCTGAAGATATTGGCATGACCTTCACTCAGGCAATCGAGCAGCTGTCTTCAGAACCTCTACAGTGGAACCAATCGCAGCAGTGGCTCGCACAAACGCGTTCTCGCGAGCTACCCGATTCGACTCCACTTGAGTTGCGACTATCAGACGGTCGCCACTTTCAGCTGTATGTTCAGGATTTGGAAATGGGAAAAACCATGATTCTGCACGATATTTCATCCTTAAAGTCCTACCAGGCGCAGGCCATACAGGCGTCAAAGCTGGCTCTTTTGGGTGAGTTGTCGGCATCACTCGCCCATGAAATTAGCCAGCCATTGGGCGCTGTTGAACTAATAACCGATAACATCATGCTGCACCTTGAGCAGGCTGAGGGGAATGTTAATAAAGACTATATTGTCGGAAAGCTTGAGCGCACTCGGAACGCCGCGGGAAAGGCGCGAAAAGTTATCGACCATCTCAGGCGGTTTGGTAGAAATGCGAAAGAAGACCCGACGCCAGTTGACCTACGCGATGTTCTATACAGCGCCGTAGACCTCATGCGAGATCAATATAAAAACTCAAATGTCGAGTTGGTCATTGAACAGCCTGAGCATGCCACCTTTGTGGTGGGTCATCCTATCCAGTTAGAGCAGGTATTTCTAAACCTGCTCACGAACGCACGGGATGCCGTGGCTGATCACGTATCTGACCCGCGGGTCAGCGTAGCTTTAGCCATCGACGGTGACCGTGTTTCCGTCAGTGTGGCTGACAATGGTCCGGGAGTTCCCGAGGCTTTACAGTGCGACATTTTCGATGCGTTTTTCACCACAAAAGCTATTGGCAAAGGCACCGGTCTTGGCCTTTCCGTGAGTCGAGGTATCATTGCCGCTCTTAAAGGTGAATTGACGCTTACATCAAGTGAGGACGGCGCCACCTTCACTATAACGTTACCGGTGAGTGATGGCGTTGCGACTACAGCGTAAATTAAGGCGATGGCACCGCTGGCTGGCCATTGTTACTGCAGTACAGCTTCTGGCGTGGACGTTAAGTGGAATATTTTTTGCGTTCATCGACATTGAGTTTGTTCGAGGCGCCGACCATCGCCAACCTGTACTGCAAACGCCGATCGACCTTTCTGCGGCAAGCTGGATCACCGCCGACGCTACCGAGGTTTTGATCCGCAACCGGCTGCCTGAGGAGGTTGTTGTCGGTGTAGTGGGCCTTGAGGAAACACGCTGGTACCTACCTAATGGCAAGGTATTACCAGCGCTGAATGAGATTGAGGCGTTGCAACTTGCCGGCTTAAAGACAGACCTTAACGCGAACCGTGCGGTGTTTATTACTGAGGCAGAGGTCGGCTCAGAGTATCGAGGTCGGGCACTGCCACTATGGCGAGTTTTTAAGGATAAAAATCCCAGCACCGTGGCCTATATTGACGCTACGTCGGGTGAGTTGGTAGCGGTTAGAAACACCGCGTGGCGCTGGTGGGATTTCCTCTGGTCACTGCACATCATGGATTATGACGATAGAGACACCATTGGCACCCTATTTTTGAAGCTGTTTTCCATCATGTCATTGCTGACGGCTATCGCTGGTGTCGCACTTTTTATTTCTCTTCCGAAAAAGTGGCGGTAACGAGGCGTTTTTCTTAACGCTTCGCCCCGCCAAAACACGATACGCTCACCATATCTTCACTCTTTGTTCGGGGGGCAGGTAAAGCGCATTGTCAGGGGTTACATTAAAGGCCTCGTACCATTCAGGCACGTTTCTTACAGGCCCGTTAGCACGATACTGACTGGGTGAGTGTGGATTTGTGGCTATTAGCTGACGCATAGCCTCATCGCGCATTTTTGCACGCCAAATCTGAGCGAAGCCCAGAAAAACTCGCTGAACCCCCGTAAGACCATCAAGCTCAGGAGCCTCCTCTCCCTTTAGGGAAGCTTGGTAGGCTCGCAACGCAATGGTGATGCCACCCAAGTCTCCAATATTTTCGCCTAAGGTGAATTCGCCGTTAGTACAGAGGTCATCAAACGGGCAAAAATCTGCATACTGCGCTATCAGACTGTTGGTGCGCACCTCAAATTGGGCCGCGTCCTCATCGGTCCACCAATTACGGATAGCGCCATCACCATCAAACTTACTGCCGCTATCGTCAAGTCCATGGCCTATCTCGTGACCAATAACCGCACCAATACCCCCATAATTCACCGCATCCTCTGCATCTAAATTGAAGAAAGGCGGTTGCAGTATGGCAGCTGGAAAAACAATGACGTTAAGCACAGGCGAGTAGTAGGCATTGACGGTTTGCGGCGTCATGCCCCACTCGGTTCTGTCAACCTTAGCGCCATGACGCGCGATATCGCGATTGCGCTCAGCCTCGACTAACCCCAAGCGATTGCCATAGTAATCGTCGGCTTTAATCACCGCGCCCGCGTAATCACGGAACACGTCTGGATAACCAATCATAGGCTTGAACTTAGAGAGCTTGTCTAGGGCCTCAATTTTTGTGGCGTCTGACATCCACTCAAGCTGGGTAATGCTGTCGCGGTAGGCGTCGATTAGGTTCGCAACCAACGCCTCCATTCGCGCCTTTGCTTCTGGGGGAAAGTGACGCTCTACATAGACTTTGCCCACCAACTCACCCAGGGACCTGCCCACTACGCCTACCGCGCGTTGCCAGTCGGGTAACTGCTGCTCTACGCCAGAAAGGGTTTTTCGGTAGAACTCAAAACGACGTTGATCCATGGCTTGAGTGAGCAAAGAGGCTTCAGCATTAATCAAATGCCAACGGAGATAAGTCTGCCAATCTTCAACCGAGGTCTTTTCAATAATAGCGCCCAGAGCGTTAAAGTAATCGGAAGAAATCGAGACCAAATAGCCGGGGTTCTCAAGCCCAAACCCGTCCAGATAACCCGACCAATTTACGCCGCCCACCAATTCAGGTAAGTCCTGCTGCTCAATGCGGCGATAATTATCAGCGAATCGACGCATACGCTCCTTGACTAAGTGTTGCTCTGCAATGGCCACCTCGAGGTCATAAATTTTCCTTACGGCCGCGGCATCGGTCGCTATACCTGCTATTTGGTGAAGCTCAAGCATGTAAGCCCGATACTGCTCTCGGATGCGCTCTGATTTGGGATCGTCTTTAAAGTAGTACTCACGATCTGGTAAACCAATGCCTCCCTGACTGAGATAAAACGCATAAATGCCCGGTTCCTTCGCATCAGCGTATTGCCAGATTTCAACAGGAGAATTAAACCCATAGCGTGCCGCCACGCCAAAGTAGGAAAACACATCATCATGGCTTTGCAGCGCATCGATCTTGTCTAAAAACGGCCCTAGTGGTGCAAGTGCACGAGCATCACGACTTTCCCAGTCCAAAAACGAACTATAAAGATCGCCTACTCGCTGCTGATCACTGCCTGACGGGAAGGCGCCTGCGGCGGATTCCTCGATGATGTCACGAACTTGCGCGTCGGAGTTGTCTCGAAGTACGTCCATTGCGCCATAACGCGACTTATCTGCGGGTATCTCAACATTCGCCAATGCTTTGCCGTTAGCGTAAGCAAAAAAGTCGTCGCCTGGTGAGACCGACAGATCCAGCTCTGATGCGTCAAAACCTGAAATCTGTGTATCCGCTACTAAGGGACTACCCTTATCGTCCTGACAAGCCGTTAAACCAACTATCAAACCTACAACAGCCATTCTTCGAAACATGATGCGTCCCTGCGATGAATTAAAGAGGATCGAGAGGCTACCTTGTGTACTCAGCGGTCGCCATGTTTTTCTTACTGCAGAATTTTGGAATAGTTGTGCGGCATTTTCATTTCAGCTTGTTATAACCCCTGCTGCCAACCAGACTGAGGCACCCGCAAGCGGCCACGCCTTTAAGCCATGCAGCACTAGAATTACAAATGACGACGGGCCACCGCTTTTTTGGGGGGGTACCTATTTAGCCTGAAAACCCTGAATCAACGTTTGTTAAGAAGGGCGTCTGAACGTGATTGAAGTTGATCATGGCTATCAAGATTGGACAAATGAGCCAATCGGTCGACTGGAAAATCGCTCTGCGCATCATGAGACTGCAACGGAGTACCTGATTTAACAACGCGATCACCGTCTGCCGGCGCGGGACGAAACTGCAGCAACACAAATAATAGGGCGCCATAAACGATAAAGATTTTTGCCATAAGCGCATAAATCACGATACCCGGATGCTCTCTAGCGAGAAACGCTTCAACATCGCCATAAAGCAGTGATGTGACGCCTGCAAATAGCAGTACCGCTAAGACACGGAAAAGCCTTGATTTGTGCTTGCCCAAAAAAAACAAAATCGAGGAATACTTAACAAAACGGAACAGTGACATGTTCAGATTCCTATATTGATACCCAATAACAGAGCGGCAACACCAAAACCTTTCCAGCCTATACCTGACCAGATTTCCTTTTCCTTTTCTGCAACCAAATACTCAAGTTCTTGCTCGCTGTAGCTCGACTCATCACGCCCTGCGTGAATCATATCTTGCCTCACCTTCGCGATAGCGCGATCGCGTAAGCGTTGACGAACGACACGGGGCATACGCAACTTTGATTTTTCCTCGGTCTTCATCACTACGTTCCTTATCACTGCCCAAGCGGGCTGCATCAGACCAGACACGTTTACGTTAAATACCTTACCACTAATTAGTAATGCCGCTTCGAATTGCCATTTCTAGGCGCGTGCTAGCAAGACCGGCCGAGTCAGAAGGATCAACAGGGCATGCTCTATCTCGCCACAAGCCTAATAAAAATAGGTTGCATATGTGTAACGCGTTACCTAATGTTAATTTTGAATACGTATGATTAACGTAATAGTCACTGGAAAGCCGATATGCCACAGCGTGAACTCACCGAACAAGAAGTCACCCGCTTTTCTGAAGATGGCGTCATTAAAGTCGATCAGGCAGTCGAAAGTGATTGGATCCCCAAGTTGCTTGCAGTCGCAGAGCAACAGCTCAAAAACCCCAGTAAGTGGGTTAACGACGTCAATAGCGGCGCCTCTGAAGATCGGCTGTTCACCGATCGCTACCTCTGGCGTAGCAATGATGTTATCCACCAGTTTATTCGCGAGTCGGGTTGTGCTCGTCTTGCAGCGCAAGCCATGAACAGCCAATCGTCACGCTTTTATTTTGATCACCTGCTGATCAAAAAGGTAAAGACCAAAGCTCCCACGCCTTGGCACCAGGATGCGCCCTATTGGCCTTTCACCGGGAAACAAATTGCCTCCATTTGGTTAGCCCTGACGCCGGTCACCGTGGCGGGGAGTTCTCTAGAGTTTATACGTGGCTCACATCATGATGATGTCTACTATCTACCTGCTGTATTTGGTGGTGCAGAAAATACATCAGGCCAGTGGGCCAATACACAGCAAGGTGTCCCGGTACCCGACATTGAGGCCGAGCGTGACAAATACGATATTGTTGGGTTCGATTTAGAACCGGGCGACGCTTTAATCTTTTCGGCTTGGATGCTGCACGGAGCACCCGGAAACCAGTCCGCAACGCAGGATCGAATCGCACTATCAACCCGCTGGCTTGGCGATGATGTTCTATGGGACCCCAGAGAGGGTGTGGACCCTTCCGTAAACCCCGAGCACGTCGCTGTGCAGTCGGGCGCTCCGGTTCACGACAATGCTTTTTTTCCTGAGCTATATCGCGCATAACCGCGCTCTGACCTCGGCTCATCCCAAGTCAATCTATGGCGCATCGAGCACATAGCTTGGCGGAACCTACTAAGACGCTTTAGCGCGATAACCATAATCTTCTGTTCATAGTCATTGTGTTGTAAGGACGAGCTATGAATATTGAATTTATTACCGACGCTGATTACGATTTACCGCACGAAACGAAGGCCCAGCGAGAGATAAAGACCCCCCAGGCGTCCAACCCTGCTGTTGGCCCCGCCTTCAAATGCGGCAGCATGACATTGGTAAAAACTTGCGCTCATAAGGGCTGCGCCTGCCAGTCAATAAAGATCCCCAAGTACAAATCACGTTAACTCATTAAGAGGACGCGGCCTGGCGCCTGACCAAAGTGATGACGCCCCCATAGATCATCCACGGTGCCAGCAGCCAAGGAACCTGTCCCTGAAACGTAATGGTGCGCCCATTAAATTCGAATAACAGTGGGTTCCACCACGGACCCGCAGGCGCTAAGGGTGCCCACGATAGTGGCTTACCTACTGCTAGTTGATCGTGATAGAGAAACATTTCGACTAAAATATTTTGCCCCAACGCCCAAAGCATGAACACTGTGAAGGGCCACCAGTGCCACGTTTGAAAAACCTCTGCTCGCCGCCCACTACTGATCCACATAAACCACAGCCCCACCAACGTGATGCTTCCGGCATCGGCAAGTGAGTTCAGTAACCAGTTAATGTGGATAGGAATAAATTGGGTCAATACCTCGCTTCTGCGCGCATCAACGGGGTCGCCGGCCCACACACCATAGGTAAACCACAGCTCCCAGCCCAGCGCACAAAGTAGAAAACTCCCGAGATAGGCGCGAAGCACCCAGGATTGTAGACGGCCGCGTCGATACAGCCAGGGCACAATCACTAGCGGCAATAACGCGCTGGTATAAACAACGACAATCACTCGAAGATATTCAAGGGTCATAAGTACATTCCATTGTGTGTTAGGTCACTTTCCAATAGAGCAGACCCTAACAGAGTTACCCCAAAATCTAATTTAAAAACACACTCAACACCGCGGTCTTTATAAACCAACACCTGACGCAGCAGGTGCGATGTCCTTTTTTTTGTCGTCACAGAACAGAGTCTGCAGGTGCATGTACAGCAATGACAACATTGCCCCTCATACCCAGAAATTTAGCCGACAACGATTCAGGAGGCGCAGAAACACTTTAGGGAATTCTGCGAATAAGCTGATAAGGTTCATGCCGTCACCATCGCGCCCATGAGCACACTAAGGGTGTTCAGGCGGGCACTGTTCTTACCCGATACCGGAAGGAGGCTTGAGACGTGTTCTGTGTAAAAAATGTCTGCTTAGGCCTTGCGATTGCTATTTTGATGAGTGGCTGTAGTCCAACGGGCAGCAAGAGGCCAGAGAATTCCACCATTAAAAATTGCGAGCCAGAGTTCAACAGCGACGGCTCCATTCGCCGGATGATCTGCCGTTAGTGTGGCCCGTTTTTCTCAACCCCCACGGCAAATACAATTTCAGATCGGGAGGTTTATTGAGCTTGCTCTGTCTTAAGCGTGCTATGGCGCAGCTCGAGAAGTTGAGCATGAAGCCAAGGGCCGCTCGCCGTTTCAACACCGTCACAGATAACCGCGTATGAACGACCACTCCATGAACTTTTTGTCGCTAAGCGATCAATAAAGTTTTCGGTCGTTTCAACATAACGCTGTCCGCGGCTGTATTTAAGCGCCAAATGCTCGGCGGCATCTGGCGACGCGTGCAGGCTGCCATTGCGTTGGAAATCACAACCACTCTTTGCAACAACCTCAAGCAATGCGTTTATCTCAGCCTCAACATGCGACTCGTTTGCAAGCAAACCGTAGGACAGAACTAAACTGCAAGCTAAAACGACAGCGCAGAGAACATTGCGAAATGTTGTGCGCCCAGCCAAGGCCGGGCGAGTTTTTTGAACAATCAACGCTTTTGCTTAATCATCGAAGTCAGAGCTTTGAGTTTTATGAGTGCCACCATAATTAGCCGGTGAAAAGTGCGTGGATTTAACGCGCCATTCTCCGTCACTCTCTTTCAACCAGACACTGGTGACACGCGTGCGATAAGGGGAAACATTGCCTTCCATACCCACTACCCCTTCAGCGTAATAGCGGGCATAAACGACACCCTCGGCAATCTCAGTGGCTTCAGGATAAACAACCCGAAGATTACCTGTATTGCCCACCATATTTTTTTTCCAATCCTCGGCCGAGGCTATCGCCATGGGCTTGTGAAAGCTGCCGTCTGAATTGGTGCCCAAGAATCCGGTCTGACTTTCCATGGCCGCAACGGTCTCGTGATCGTTATTATTTCTGGCATCCCAGTAGGTTTCGATAGCAGCTTTTACCATAGCCTCTGAAGGTAAGTGCCCATCAGCAAAAACCAAGGCCGGGAGAAGTGTTACCACGAACAAGCAATGTGCAAAAATTTTCATGTGATGCTCCTCATTACAGTAATAATCAACGTTATAAATATCTCGCTAACAGCCCAAGGGGCCTCCGCGCTCAGCGCTAGTCCACACTATCATTGCTGCCGATCGATCCAAAATTCACCATGTCGTTGGCGCTTATCAAATTCAACGCCAGACCCACCGTATAAAAGCTGGTCACCGAAAATTCGGAGATGTCTGCGGCGGTATGAATAACCGTAATGCCCTTACATAAATCCATACAGGCGGCTTTGCTGACCTCTTGAAGTAAAGCAAATTGACGAAAGTAGTCAGCCAGTTGTGATTTTCCGTGTCGTTCCCGTTGCGCGTTTTTTAATGCCAGTTGGTTGTCAACAGACGCCTCTATGCGACTAAGAATGTCAGCCTGGGTATTAGACACCTGCTGCACCATTTGAGAGTAACGTAGCTCTATATCAACGTTATTTCGATCGGCATTTGCCGAGTGGTAGTCTGCAAGATGATCATCAAGGCAAACCAAGCATCGTGTAATGCCAAAATAGTTTGCAACCAGGGGCGTAATTGCAGAAATGCCAGTGGCAGCGACAGGGTCACCTTGAATCACAATGATCTTGGGTTTAACCGGTGGCTTTTTTGCCCAATGCTTGGTGAGCTGCCCGACAAGGTGATCGGCCACGACAACCGGGTCACGCTCATCGTAGTTGCCCATTCCTTCAATAAAAACAGGGTGGTATTGCGCCAGCTTTAAATGACAATCTTTTGGCAACGTAACTATCTTCCCTGCAGTTTTCTCTGCACTAGTGGACACACATTTCAAAACAATCGACTAAATGTTTAACGACCGTGCCTCAACATTTCGCATTGGGCTTGTCCCCTTCAGCAAAGGCGCTCTGCGATGACCTTCTCAGCAATAGTGGCATCAATTTTTGGCCGTTGGCGGTTTGCTGGGTGGATGCTCCACGACAGGTATCCGATACGAGCAGGCAGGCTTGTTACAGCACTCGTAGTTATCCATCAGCGCGTAGGCTCCCCTCTCGTGACAAGGCGTGCAATAGGGTCCTTGCCATTGTTCCCCCTCAGCGACCCATAACGCCCCTTTCCAAAGTCGCTCACTGCGACGTCTTTGAAGCGACAGGTACATTGTGAATGCAGCAACCGCACTAGCAACGACCGCACAACCCGCCAAAAAAACCGTGAAATATTCATGCTGGACATAGGTCAGGGGCAAAAACAGCCACTGCCCCGCCCACATCGCGATCACAATCGCCGGCCACCTGAGCCACACGATGACTGACTTCCTTGAGGTGTTCATATTTATCTTCTCCCGCACACACCCACCGGCAAAACACGCCCCACCAAAACTCATACTGCGGTGCGTCTAGTGAGTCTCACTCATATTTGCCATCAAATAAACCGTTGTCGCCATCGCCACTGCCAGTTGCTAGTCTATTCACGTTAGGCGGTGACATGCTGCAGTTCCCATACAAGCAGGTTCCCTACAAACTTCAGTCCCCATACAAGGATTACAGCAATGAACTTTGTACAGGCAATCAGAAGTGTATTTGTCAATTACTTCAACTTTTCAGGGAGAGCGAGCAGGTCCGAGTACTGGTTTTTCCATCTCTTCCTGTTAATCGCCGATATCGCTGTCGACATTGCTGATACTTTAATTTTTGGCGACGCAGAATTAGCACCTATTAACCTCATTTTTTTCTAGGTATTTTGATACCGACATTGGCTGTATCCGTTCGCCGCTTGCATGACATCGATAGAACGGGTTGGTGGGGGCTATTGCTGCTGACCGTCGTTGGACTTTTGGTATTGCTTTACTGGGATCTAAAACCAGGCGACGAGGGTGAGAACCGTTTTGGCAATAACCCTCTGACGCAAGACGGGTCGGAAACGGATACAAAAAAACATGCCGTCGGTGTCAAAGGTGCAATAGTTATCTGCCTCATTTTTGCCGGGATTTTGGTCGCCATGATTGCTGCCTCAATCGCTCTAACGGCTTACAACGAATACTCGTTGCGCTCTGAAGAACAAAACAAACCAATGACCTTGCCACCGGAAGAACCCAGCACTGAGCAACCTGACGTGCCGTAATTTCAATCTGACTCAGCAAGACAGGCCGATCGAGCGCATTTGTTGTGCCTCGCAACTGGCTCAGGCTCGCATTGCAGCAGCAACCTTTCTGTCATGAAGCTTGCCTGACTCTGCGCAGATAGCAGCAGCATCACGGCAAGTACAGCCGGAGAAATCAGCATGTTCAAAAGTGTACTGTTCATGATTCTTTCCTCGCTAAATAAGTGCGCCATCCGTGGCCGCGTCAGGTCATGTCTGCGCTAATCCATCCTTGATGTGCTCATCATCCGACAATCGGGCATCTTTCGATTGGCGGGTTGCGTCAATCGATAGGCAGGAAGCGCCAACTGTCAGAAATAAAAAAGCCCGCACTGGGCGGGCAAGGGACGCTCTAACTTTGAGGCGCCCATTATCAGGCGATAGGCTTTCGTGAGATTGACAAAATACGCCAACGTTTTGGCTCAACACGCCAAGGTAGGACTTCACAGGTAGTAATGTTGGGCTGAACGTTATGGCAACGTTGCAGTTAATCCTGCGCTAAGTCTCGCGGTTCGATGTCAGAACATTCTGAACTGGCGACGTGCAGATTCCATCAGGCCCAAATTTTTCGCGGCGGCGGGAGCTTTCGCTGCTGATAACTGGCTACCTTTTGCGCACTTCACAGTTTTAAGCATATGGCATAACGGCAATCATAGGACCCAAAACACAGCCAATCTGATTGCTGTGTGTGGACAGTGAGTCACTCTTTGCGTGCCTGATGGATCCGCCGCTGTAAGTACCCACTGACAGGGCGGATCACGGTTTATTGCTAATGCTCGTTTCTGCGTGAGACAACCCCCATCTGATTCGGTCAATGTCGGTTACCTCACGGATCAAACAAGCACGGATTTCTGAAATTTATGTAAAGTAGGCTTTACTTTTTTGGCGAGGGCTGGGCATAATGTAAAGGTTACTTAACTTTTTGTAAAAGGAGCTTACATAAAAATGAACCCGCCAACACAATCGAACCAATTAGATCGCGAGCTGAAAAGTACGGCTAGAAGACTTTTTGTTTTCACCGGCACTTGGGTAGCAAGTATCGCCCTGCTGACGTTTGGACCCAGGATGTGGTGGGAATATGATGTTTTAACCACCGTACTCGTCATCGCGCTCAATCTACTGGCAGGTGCCATGATGCTCCTTGCCTTTTTTAGACACCTGAAAAGCATGGATGAACTTCAACGACAAACACACCTTGAGGCCATGGCTTTGACATTGGGTATCACGATGATTTTTACCGTTGTTTACGGCAGTCTACCCACCGTGCAGTTACTGGAAGATGCGCACCCAACCAATATTTTATTCGTTATGGGTATTACCTACATATTGGCAGTTGCTCGCATCTGGATGAACCGAACAAGCGAATGAAAAATAGACTGAAGGTACTCAGAGCAGAGCACGATTGGACTCAGGCAGACCTGGCAGGTCGACTGGATGTGACCCGACAAACCGTAAATGCCATTGAGAAAGGCAAATATGATCCCAGCTTACCTCTGGCATTTAAAATCGCCGGGGTATTTCAAATGCCAATCGAGCAGATTTTTTTACCCGAGGATGGTGCCTAGCACGACAACAAACGGCTACTTATGACGTGGGAGTTTGGGCAGCCTGTGGCAACACTAAGCAGGCGCTATAGCTCCCCTTGCAGCCAAGCCTGCCGTCTGCCCAACGGTGCGCTAGCGGAGCTACTCCTTCAAGTTGTCACCTTTAGCCAGTGACTAGCCACAATCGGTTAATCCATACTAGAGACCACGGCTGACGCTGTAAGCGTAACGGAAGACCTCACGGCTAAGGACGCCAACAAACTTAAGGGCAGAACAATGAAGAACTCATTACCAATAGGCGTTGTCACCGCCACGTTTCTCGCAGGATCAATTGCCGTTTCACCCCTTCAAGCGCAGGAGAGTCCAACCTACAAAGCGAAGGTTCCCGAGAAATTACTCACGGCAGACAAGATGGAGAGCAGCTACCTCGGTGAACTGACATTCCAAGACGGTTTTCCGACGAGGGAAACTGCCTCCAAGGTGAGCAACTTCGTAGACATCTCCCGTGCGGTTGAACTGTTCATCAATGGCACGCCCACCGCCTCGATGTATGGAATGCTTAACGGGCACGTCAAAATCGGTATCGAGCCCAACCACTCGGTGGGGATCACTGAGCAGTTGATGAATGCCCGCTCCCTGTGGCTCACGCCACAGACGACCACGCCTTACGTGCATGCGGAAGTCGATGTGAAAGACGGACCCGTGGTGCTCGAGATCGGCACACCGGTGCTCGGCTTTGTGAATGATGCCTTCTTCCGTTACGTCACGGACCTCGGATTGGTCGGTGCCGACAAGGGCAAAGGGGGCAAATACCTCTTGGTGGGCCCTGACTACGAAGGGGAGATCCCCGAAGGATATTTCGTCACCAAGACATCGAGCTACCGTCATTGGGCGTTGATGCGTATTGCCGCCAAGCCGGGTGAAACTAAGGAGGCCATTGAAGCCTTTAAGCAGACCTTCAAGATTTACCCGCTTGCCGACGCCAAGAATCCGAAGCCGACCGAGTTTATCAACTTGTCAAATAACCAATACAACACGATTCATGCCAATGACGCGAGCTTCTATGACGAGATCAATAAAGTGATTCAGTATGAGCCCGCGACCGCTTGGGATCCTGAGCTAGTAGGGCAAGCTGGGGCGATTGGCATCAAAAAAGGACAGGCGTTCAACCCGGACGATCGGATGAAGAAGATTCTCAGCGAGGCGTCCACCATCGCCAATGCCTATGCCCGGACCGTCGTATTCAGACCTCGAAATGAAGCGGTTTACTTCTACCCGGGGAAGCGTCAATGGTATTCACCTCTCGCTGGAGGGAGCCATGAGTTTCTCAATAATGGCGAACGCGTGTTGGATGATCGCCTGACCTTTTACTACTACGCCACGGGCAGCACCCCGATGATGGTCAAGCCGATGGTTGGCAAGGGTTCGGTCTATACGATGGCAACCACTGATATCAACGGCGTGCCTTTGAATGGAGCAATGACCTACAAGGTGACTTTACCAGCGCCGATCCCGGCCAAGGACTTCTGGTCCTTCATGGTCTACGACAATCAGACTCGTTCGATCCTCGAGACCGATCAAGTCACCGGTGGTTTGGATAGCAACTCAAAAGGCGTGAAACTGCATGATGATGGGTCTGCAACCGTTTACTTCGGCCCCAAGGCACCGGAAGGACAAGAAGGTAATTGGGTGCAGACTATGCCCGGCAAGGGATACAACGCGATACTACGTCTCTACGGCCCACTTGAGTCATGGTTCGAAAAAAGCTGGATGCCAGGTGACTTCGAACCCGTGAAATAGCTGGACATAGATTATCTAATCTATGGCGTGGGAATGTGGTCAGACTGTGGTGATACTGCACAGGCGCTATAGCTCCCCTTGCAGCCAATCCTGCCGCCTAGCCCCACGGTGCGCTAACGGAGCTGCTTAACCTTCTGATTCTCCGCTTGGCAAGCGAGAGCGGCACCCCGGCTGCTGTGAATACGCGACAGGCCCCTCGCCGCCCTCTAGATCGCCCCACACCCCAGAAGGAATTTCATGGTAGAAAGCATGCCAGAACGCTTCTGGATAGATACTACAGGCTAGGATTAACGCGGGTCTTATAGGTGGTCAGTGGGGTCTTGGTGCCGGAGATAGGAGTCGAACCTACGACCTTCGCATTACGAATGCGCTGCTCTACCAACTGAGCTACACCGGCATGGGCGGCGATGGTAAGGATTTCTGGCACCAGTCTCAAGGCCCTAACCGCAATGGCTCACAATACCCCCGGCCTTGGGTCATTAGGCCCGAATAAAAGGAGAGCCCTAGGGCGATATCACTAGCTTGGGCTGTCGATCCGCTCTGTAAATACCCCAGTGCTTTTCAGGCTCCAAAGGATGATCAGAACCCTTCCAGTTTTCGTCAAAGGCCTCAAACAAATACACCAGAATTTGTTCATCCTCGGCCCACTTCAAGAGTTCCTGAACATACCGCCTCTGGAAGTACTCACCGACATTCTCAGCGGGAATTCCAGATCCATTAGACGCGGTCGCCCAACCTGCCTCGGTAATAATAATCTGCTTGTCGGGATGGCGTTGTCGAACCACATTGTAGTTTTCTTGCGTAAACGCGAGAGCCTCCTCGACCGTCTTGTATTCCCAGACCGGATAAGTGTGTATTGCGATCAAATCAACGTGGGGAACAAGTGCATCTAACTTGCCTAGCCACGGTACATAATTTTCACAAAAGGTAATCGGCTGGCTTGTGTGCGCCTTGAGGTGGCAAACATACTTAATGACCGACTCGGTTGAAACCAAGTGATCAGTCCAGTCGACCGTCGCCTCATTGCCCGCAGAGATTACATCCACAATATGCGGGTATTGGTTCGCCCAAAGCACAGCTCTTTCAATCTCTTCGCCATTGCGGCGCAGGTTTTGCTCCAGCACAGCTTCTGGATAATCAGCGTTCCAAGGGCAATTGGGATTACTCTGCTCTGCAGCGATATAGGCACCCAGCATGACTTTAAATTTAAAGCCTTGCTCGTGGATAACTTCAAGAACTCGCTGAGTGTGCAGGTCGCAAGCATACAGGCGCAAAGCGTCCCACTCTTGATGTAGCAAGGCGAGGTCAGCAGCAATTTCAGCTTTTGAAGGATACACACCCGCATCGGGACTTTGGCCATCTCTGAAACCGGAGTAGCAGATAGCAGACTTATAAGCGAGCCGTTTGCTATGGGTCATGACACGTTAGCGTACTTGAACTGCTCATCTTTATCCCACAAGCCCCAGTGAGCACCCACATCGCCCTCACCGCCTTCACCTGCAACCTTCCACGCCTCGTCGAAAGAAGAGAAATAGAACATTTCTATGCCCTCGCTTGCAGCCCACTCCATAGCGCGAAGAAAATAGAGGTACGCGCCCTGCGGCGACGACTCGGCACCATGAAAGCTGCCGCCCGCACTAGGCCAGCCAGTCTCAGAGATAATTACGCGCTTACCCTCAGCAACACGCTGAACCCTACGGAACATGTCCTGCATGTATAAAATGGCATAAGGATGTGCACAGCCCTCCCAAAAGGGATAACAGTTGGTCAGCAATACGTCGCAAGCCTGGGTAACTTTGGGCCGATCCTCAAACTCGTAGTAAGCATCAACGTACCCCATTGGAATATCGCTAGGTAGCCGCTCGCGAACCTCACTCATGAAGTCTAATAACTGCAGCTCCGTCAGATCATCGCGATACAACACCTCGTTACCCACCGCTGCAACATCTACATGACCCTGGTGTGCCAGAGCGATCAGGTTGTCGATTTCAAGACGATTTTTGTCCTCGTCTTTACCCAGCCAGGCTCCCACAAGCGTCTTTAAGCCTTGCTCTTTTGCGACCACGGGGATGAGGTCATTACCCTGGGCGGTGGAAAATGAGCGAATCCAATTAAAGCGGCGGGCTAGAACCACCATGCGGCGCTCTATTTGCTCACGGGACAAATCGTCACCCGGCTTTTGCCCTTGGCAGTAAGCGCTAAACGAAATGCCGTGCATTTTCTCTGCAAACAATGCCTGCAATCTCTCATCGAGCGTACAGTCGTCAACTGACGCGCTGACGGGATTTAATAAATGGTGATGTTTGCCTTGCCGTACCGACATCATTGACCCTTAAAAAAATAACAGAAGATAAGTAATTGTGAAATGGTACGCAGTACAGCGCTCATTGATAGCCGGAATACGATAAAGCGCACATTTTCGTGGATAAACCGGATCGGTTAACGTATCCGCAAATTTCTCACTGGCATAGGATAGCCATCGCTGAAAAGGTATGTGCGTTTCGTCAGAGGAAACACTGTAGTTTGCACGCACGCTCCATTGACGATACTGGGAATAGCGGTTGCTACCTCATTTACGCCACTGCGCACAGCGGTATGCCTTGTCTCAGAAATGGACGAATAAACTAAGAATAGGTCATATGACAAGCAAATCAGTATTTCTGGGCGCAAGTCCACTTCAGTCAACGAGCAAACCTGTTTCGGGTTCTTATGTTTTGCGTGACGGCGAAGTTTTCTATCGGATAGAGAATTTCGGCGACATGGATGATTTTTTTGTGAGTGTGGTCAGCGACTCAAATCATTGGCTATTTATCTCTACTCGTGGCGGCCTATCAGCCGGAAGAACAGACTGTGACAGCGCCCTATTTCCGTATTACACCGAAGACAAAATCAGGGACCAGTCGGGGAACACCGGCAGCCGGACGCTGATATTGGTCGAAGCAGAAGATCGACGTGTTTTGTGGGAACCCTTCTCTGCGGTACACCACGGTGTTTACAACGTTACCCGCAATCTCTATAAAAATATTCTGGGCGATAAGCTGGTTTTTGAGGAAACCAACCACGACCTAAATCTTTGCTTTACCTACGAATGGGCCACTTCCGACAAATACGGCTTCGTCAAACAAGCCAAGCTTGAAAATACAGGGGCAACCAGCCAGCGGATGCGCGTTCTTGATGGTATTGAGAATGTGCTGCCCTATGGTGTTTTGGCAGGCACCCAAAATGAGCTCAGCTGCTTGGTAGACGCCTACAAAAAGAATGAGCGCATAGCAAATTCGCCATTGGCCATTTATGCCATGAGCTCCATCCTGTCAGACAAGGCCGAGCCCAGTGAAGCCCTCTCTGCAACGACCGTGTGGTCTTATGGCGCCGCACCAACACATTATCTGCTAAGTTCCCTTCAGCTTGACGCCTTCAGGCGGGGAGAGGAATTGACCGATGAAGGAGAAGCTCTGGGTCGTCCCGGCGCCTACTTTATCCATCAGAATTTAGAGCTCCAAGCGGGTGCCGCTGCTAACTGGGGCATTGTTGCTGATGTTAATCAGGGACCGGCTGCCGTAAGAGATCTATTAAATAGCCTAGAGACTGATACCCAACTACCCAAACATGTAACAGCTAACGTAGACCTGGGCAGTGAAAACCTTCAGCGACTGGTAGCCACGGCAGATGGCATACAAGTTACCGGTGACATGCTAACTGCCAACCATCATGCCTCAAACGTACTCTTCAACATTATGCGAGGAGGAATTTTTGAAGATAACTACGCCATTGATAAAAAGGACCTAGAGCTATTTTGTAGCTCATGGAACAAGGTAGTTAGTAGTGATAACCGTGCTTTCTTCAACGCTTTGCCGGCAACACTGACCTACCACGAGCTTAATGAGGCGCTCGCGGCTATTGACGACCCGCAGCTGGAACGCCTGTGTCGAGAATACTTGCCGTTAACGTTCAGCAGACGCCATGGAGACCCTTCAAGGCCATGGAATCGATTTACAATTCAGGTGAAAGATGCCAATGGTAAAAAGCGGCTTAGCTATGAGGGTAACTGGCGAGACATTTTTCAAAACTGGGAAGCATTAAGCACGTCCATTCCCTGTTTTGGCGCCAACATGGTGACAAAATTTTTAAACGCGACAACGGCAGATGGCTATAACCCCTACCGAATAACGCGCGAGGGTATTGACTGGGAGCGCCCAGAACCGGAAAACCCTTGGGCTAACATTGGCTACTGGGGTGATCACCAACTTATTTATTTGTCGAAACTGATCGAGCAGACCGTCACACACAACCCTGAAGTTATGGTCTCGATGATGGCTCGAGAGATATTTGCTTACGCCAACGTCCCTTACCGAATCAAACCTTACGCCGACATTATTGCCAACCCTTACGATACGATTGTGTTCGACACAGACCTTGACGCACTCATTGAGCAGCGTGTTGAGGCCACAGGGGCAGACGGGCGACTGATACTAACGACCCGTGGCGATGTCTATCAGGTGAGTTTCATTGAGAAAATTCTGGTCACATTACTGGCCAAGATTGGCAACTTTGTACCCGACGCCGGCATTTGGATGAATACCCAGCGCCCGGAATGGAACGACGCCAATAATGCCCTTGTTGGAACTGGCGTCTCGGTAGTTACCCTGTGTTATTTACACCGATTCCTCAAGCAGGTAACGGCGTTGCTTGGTGACATGGGCAATGACGCGGTCAATCTCTCCGTCGAGGTTAAGGCCCTCTTTGACTCGGTCTTTGAGGTCTTGGAGCAATACACAGAGCAGCTCACCGCCGCACCAGTATCTGACTCTCTGCGCAAAACCATCATGGATCGCCTTGGCGCCGCCGCAGAGCAATATCGAGATTGTATCTACGCGCATGGCTTTAGCGGAGAAAAAGCTGAAATCTCACTAGCCTCACTGCGGGCGTTTATGGCCACCGCGACAGATATTAGTGCTGCGAGTATCCGTCATAACAAAGGGGATAATGGTTTATTCCACGCCTACAACCGCATAGCAGTGGACGATACCGGCGTAGGAATCCGTCGACTTTATGAAATGCTTGAAGGCCAGGTTGCCGTCCTCAGCACCGATGTTTTAAGCCCCGAGGATGCACTGCAGCTGCTACGGAATTTGAGGGCTTCTGCCCTCTACACCGAGCGCCAGCACTCCTATTTGCTTTACCCAAATCGAAAACTGACAGCGTTTATTGACCGCAACATTATCCCAGAGGAGTTTGTGAAAAAATCGCCGCTCCTCGGCGAACTGAAAGCGACCGGAGACAACCCGTTAATCGAGTGCGATTCTCTGGGACAGGTCTATTTTTCAGGCGGTTTTACCAATACAGCTTCCGTCAGTTGTGCGCTCGATTCTCTCGCAGCACAAGGACTTAATGATGCAGTCGCTACAGAACGCGAAGCCATCGAATCACTGTTTTCTGAACTGTTTGATTGCAGCAACTTCACCGGTCGCTCTGGAGGCATGTATGCCTATGAAGGCTTGGGCTCTATTTATTGGCACATGGTCTCCAAACTCTTGCTCGCTATTTTGGATACGATTCGTGACGCTGAGAAGCTGAACTGCGCAGAGGAAACTCTGACGGCGTTGCACGCGGCCTATTACGATGTCAGAGAAGGCATCGGCTTTAACAAAGCACCTGACGTCTATGGTGCTTTCCCCACCGATCCGTATTCCCACACGCCTGGATTTTCCGGTGCACGCCAACCGGGCATGACCGGACAGGTTAAGGAAGAGGTGCTGACCCGCCTTGGGGAGCTTGGGGTGCGGGTCGAGCAAGGTCAGGTTGCGTTTCAGCCGACCATGCTCAGGGCCTGTGAGTTTGTGTCTGAGTCGTGTGAGCTTGCCTATTATGACGTCCAAGGCACTGCTTGTTTAACGTCTGTGGCGCCATCGCAACTGGGCTTTACCTATTGCCAAGTCCCCGTCATTTATACCAACGGCGGAAATGGTTGCGTAACGCTGACCCTGAGCAATGGCGAGCAAAAGGAATTCATTGACGGCAAGCTCGATGCTGCCTTCTCAGCCTCGCTGTTTATGAAACTGGGGCAAATCGCAAAGATCGAAGTTTCGGTTGCACAGGAACCTCGCTAGGGGCTCTTATCAACCACGATCTGTAAGCTGGCCTAATCAGCTTTGCGCGGCGCGCGCATCCAATGCGTCGCGGATCTCACGAGCACGCGCCTCATCCAGATCATAAGAGCGCATGACCCATATGCCGATCAAGGTGCCAATTGCTGGCACCAAGATAAAGGCCGCTCGCAATCCCTCTAGGGCACTATCTGACTGCACAGTGACTGTTTGATCAAAACCGACGACGCTTAAAATTAGGCCACTCAAAAGCCCCGCAAACGCAGCGCCGAACTTCACCATCCACCAGTAGATTGCACCAAATAGACCCTCGCGACGCTGGTAGGTTTCTAGCTCATCTAAATCGCAGATGTCTGCTGTCATCGACATCATCAGAGTAAAGAGGCTACCAATACCAAATACGTACAGAGGGATGGGTAAAATCATTAGATAAGGGTTCGCTGGTGAAAAACTCCACCAAAACATGGCATAACCTGCGAGGGAAATAGACTGGGTAATCAGAAATGTCTGACGCTTACCAAAACGTTGCGCCATCCAATTAACAACTGGAATGACAAGGAAGCAGGTGCACAGCGCCGATACGCTGCCGAATATCGCAGGCCAGTTTCCCGCTGCAACCGGATCGCCGGCGTTCATGTAGTAGACGATGATAAAAAAGGCGAATCCCGCAACACAGTTAAAAGCATTGAAAATGCAGAACGTGGCAATGCAAATTTTCTGAAAAGGCTTATTTTTTAGGGTAATTACGACTCCTCGAAACAAGTCCGAAAAGGTTTCTGCCAAAGAACCTCGCAGCTGATCGGCGCCTTTGCTGGCTTCCGAGGTATCTTTTGAATGGCAAAAAAACGCGGGCACCATGGCCAGCGCCATGCAGGCAAAACCGACGTAAATAGACACCGTTCTGGCGCCCTCAGCCGCCGAGGCAAACCAATTGGGGTCGTAGAGAATAATCCAGAACCACGGCGCGATTACCCAAGCCCACTGACCAATCCACTGAGCTACCGCCATCAAGCGGGTTCGCTCGTGGTAATCCTTGCTCATTTCATACCCCATGGCGACATAGGGCACCGAGAAAATCGTCATGCCAATAAAAAAGACAATTGACCAGGCGAGGAAGTACCAAAAGTTATACATCTGGGTATCTTCAGCAGACAATTGCCACATAGCCATGTAAGACAAACCGGCAACAATCGCGCCAATAAAAATATAGGGACGGCGCTTGCCCCAGCGAGACTCAGTTCGATCTGATATGTAGCCCATAATGGGGTCTGTGATTGCATCGACCAGTTTAGGCAGGAAAAAAATAAGCCCCCAGAGAATGGGGCTCATACCCAAGCCTTGTACCAATATCACCATAAAAATACTGAGTGCAGCGGGAAACATTTGGTTGGCAAGCATGCCAAGACCAAATGCAATTTTTTGACTCATTGGAATACCGATTACCGGGGCTTCCGCCGGGGCATGGATTGCTACTGCTTCCGTTGTCATACGGTGGTGACCTTTGTCTTTTTAATCTGTGGTTGTGGTCGCGGCGGACTCACCCTAAAGGGAATGTTCGCTACAGCGCTGGCATTTGTCTTGTTATTGATCTGGCAGTAAACGCGATATTCACCTGCCTTGGGCGCCGCGAAGGAAAACTGATCGCCTTGCACCCCTAGGCCCTCGACGACAGTAGGAGGCGTGGGCTCAAAATCGCCCCCATCGCTCTGCTTCGCGCGCTCTACTTCTTCCTTCACTATCCATGAAAATTGCAGATCACCCTCCAACCCCTCAAGGGCGACCTCAGCCACCATGGCTGCCTGCTCGTTAACTGTCACGCTCTGGGCCGCTCGCTGCCCATTTAAAGTGAGGTCCGTTATGCATGGCGCACGGTTCTGAGGCCACTGACCAGACCAAGCATGCTGCATAACATCAACAGCTTCCGTGCGCTTGCCATCCTCCAAGAATAGCCCGTACCACGTGGGGGTTCTTTCCTGTTTTTGCCCCCAAAGAAAAATGTATGAACCAAGGCAGTTGTTCGAGTCTGCCAAAATAATATCGTGATAACGTCGAGAAATGTCCTGCGCCTTTTGTCGGCTTGTCACCTCAATTGAACGCCCCCAATCGGTCTCAGGGCTTTCCCAATGGCCCGTGGGTCCCCACTCGGTTATCTGATACGGACCGTCATACTTGGCCGCCCGCAATATTTCGGGCAAATCGTCGATCTCTCCGTAGATTTGAAAGGAAAGAAAATCGAGGGAAGGCGCGCGCTGCTTAATATTGGCCACTGTTTCAGCATCGATACCAGCCAGCATTGTGGTGACCAGATGATCACTATCGATGGCTTTGATGTCTCGGCAAAGAGACTCCACAGCGTCCCAAACCTTGGCATTCTTAGACCGAAGGTTGAGCTCATTACCCAATCCCCACATTAGCAGCGCGGGGTGGTCTTTCAGTCGCGCAACATCGGCCATAACCGTTGCTTGCTGAAACCTCACCTCTTCGGCATCCGAGTAATCGAAGCCATGACGCTCTCGCGCGAGGTCCAGCCCCATACAAACCTTCAAGCCCTCGGCTTCAGCCTGATCAAGAATTTTCTCGGCGGACGCCACACCGTTGTCCACCCGCCACGTTCGAAACGTATTGCCACCACAGGCCGCTAAGAGGTCCATCTGACCAAATTCCAGCCCCGCCCCTTTGATAAAGTAGCGCTCACCATCAACCCACAGTTGATGCGCACCGGTAGAGGTCTTTTGAAGTTGTGCTGTTGCCATGGAGCCTAATTATAATTAGATTTTTGACTGCAAATGATAACGACCCTGACAGCCCTCGGCAGGGAAAAACCGTTCAAAAGGTCTCCTAATGGGATCAACGGTCCCAACAACAGGGTGCGGTGAACTTTCGAGTGGCAGCCCTACACCCATCACCCTGAATCCGGTGACCTTATTGGCAGCAATGTCTTACCGCCAAGCTTTTTAGAGGAGACATAGAGCGTCGCCTCACGTTTGACGCCGGCTGCCCCACTTACCCCCCCCTGCCAATCAGATAACCACGCAGTCCGCTAATGGATTGCTTCCCATGATTAGATCGCTGAACTCATCCCCGAGGCGTTGAGACTGACTCACACAGTGCTGCCAGTAACGCATTCGCTCCACCTCCGTCATTCGCCCAAAATCACGCCGGTCCGGAATTTTCCCCTGTGGCAGCGACGCCAAAAAAGCCTCTGAGGGACACAGCATAATTAAATGATCGGCCCCCGAGCATGGCTTCGAGCGCCAAGGCAGAAATTTATCAAACCAGCCCCGGGTAACTCGATTGCTAAAATGTGGATAAAGCCAAAGCCCCTCCTGCTTCAGCTCCTGCGGAGTAAAGTGATAGTCAATGATACCGCCATCCCAATAGGCACCTTTGGGCCCCCCGGGTACGTCAACCACCCCGTCGAATAAATACGGAATAGCACCACTAGCAAGCAGAGCACTGGACACACTGTGCTCCAGTAGCGGCACATAGCAGGTATTAAAGCCCGAGAGTAAGTCAGGCAACGGCTGTGCCTTGGCGTGGGCAAAGACCACTCGCTGAAACGACAGGGGTAAAGTACTGCGAGATAAAGCGTTACCCAAGCCGGCAGCGCCCAACCCCAATGCCAGCCCCGAGCCCCCGCTGCGGTTGGTCAGACCTCGACCCTTGGCGGTGACAATGTAATTTTGCAGCCATGGGTGCCCTGCCACTGCAGCAGCACCTTCTTCACCCAGAGCGGTCATCAACATCGTTTTACTGGCGGCAGTCACCTCAGCAACACTGGGCTTGGCAGAGCTATAGGTCTGGCGCAGGTAAACATCCTCGAACCGGTCAATGGCAGCAACGGGGTCATTCTGCGCAAGCAGTGCGTGGCGCCAGGAGCCTATCGAGGAACCCACAGCTTGGAGAGGTCTCTGCCTGCCGGGATGCAGCCAACGGCTCAACGCACGATCGAGTTGCCCCAGAATTAACCACTTCGGGCCCCCGGACGCGCCAATTAGCCCGTCAATAAGATTGGGTTGCCAACCTTCAGATGCCAATTGCGCCGCCGCAGCCCGCCCAACCCTGACTTCGAGAGCTTTCATAATTTCAGCGACCCACCCCGCGGCAACCCAGAATCCGGGCGTTGTGTTTTACCTGAAGCCCGCCAATACTCTGGCTTGAAACGTTCTCACAAGCCTCTTCCGAGGCGACGACATAACAGCGAAAGCCAAATGTTGTGGACACCGATTTCATTACCGAGCAGTTACCTCATACAGTGCAATGGCGACGGCCTGCACCAAACTGCCAACTGGGAGGTGTATTAGATGAGCCAGTGTGACACGGCAGCAAACCGCAGTAGTACGTCGCGCTAATGAAAATGCCGAAGGGCATTCCTAAATAAGTCGCTCACTATGCAACAGCGCTTCCTGCGGGCCAAGCCCCCTAATCCCGGTAATAACTGCAACCCTTGCCTGACGGCCCGGTAACGGTATAATCGCGATCCTTTCTAGGACCATAGCTCAGTTGGTTAGAGCGCTACCTTGACATGGTAGAGGTCGGCGGTTCGAATCCGCCTGGTCCTACCAAAATTGACGTAAGTCATTGATTTACCGAAAGTCGCACCAGCCACAGTGGACACAAATCGCCCAATTTAGGGTATTGATCTACTAGCGATGAACGGAGGTCATAATGACTACCTTTCGAGAAGTTGTAGAGGCTTGGATTGCCTCTAAAGAGCACTGCGCCGGCTCGCTGGGCCGCATCCAATTCTGGGTCGATCAATTCGGTCACCTACCCATCACTGAAGTCAGTGAGGACGACGTCGATCGTGCTCTGGAAGTCCTTGTATCAAGAGGCAAACTCAAACCCGGCCGAAACGGACGCCCCGCGACCTCAACCGGCGAGCCCTTGGCAGGAAGCACCGTGAATCGGTTTATTTCGACCCTGGCTGGTATCTTCAAGTACGCCAGACGTGTCCGAGCCCTACCCCGCTCCCACACCCCCCCAACACGAGGCATCGAAAAGGCGCCTGAACCCGTCGACCCCGACAAATATTTCCGACCTGAAGAGGTCGATGACCTCATCAAAATCGCTCGGGTCGTTGATCAAAAATGGCGGAAGATGCCCGCGCTCATCATCCTTGGTTTCCACACAGGACTGAGGGTAGGAAACCTGCTGAATCTCAAGTGGCAGGACATCGATCTGGAGGCCAGAACAGCCTCTGTGGCAGTCACAAAGAACGGGAGGCCGCATATCGCTCCGCTTACTGATCGTTGCATGGAAGAGCTGTCCAGGCTCCGCAGAGGGCATCCCAATGAGCTGGTATTCGCTAGCTATCGCAACGATGGACCGTTTAATTACCGGACTTTGTGGGGCAAGGTATGCAAGGAGGCCGGTTACGAGGGCCGGACATTTCATTGGCTCAGACACGGCTGCGGGTCCGCCCTAGCCACCGCTGGGGTCTCGCAGGCCCAGATCATGCAGGTCATGGGCCATCGGACACTGGTAGCCTCGGCGAGGTATATGCACAGCAACGTGAACGACCGACAAGCTGTCGTAGGGAGGGTTTTCAAATGAAGGGCTCAGCAAAGTCTTCTCGTCACCCCCTGATTGAGCTCGTACTTAAGGCGGGCGAAATTGAGGATCTCTCCGCATGGAAAGATGAACAACGGGCTACTCGTGTAATAGAGATAATCAATAAGCTGAAACGCGACGGCGTCGAGTTTGACAAAGGTGGCGCTGAATCACTTGTCGATTTAGCAATCACAGTTTACGAGCTGGAGACTGCAGCAGTCTTGACAGGTATGTCACTGCAGCTAGACCCCGCTTTAACGGGCCAAAAGCTAGCAATAGAGGTGCAGCGACGGATGCTTGAGAAAGCTGCTCAGCTATCAATGCATAGCGTCGCCACCACCAAATCTAATCTGGATAGAAAAAGCTTGCCTGACCCAGAAACGTTCAGATGCTTAGTAGAGGCGTTTCTCGAACTGTTCAATCAAACTGGGAAACCACCCGGAGGGCAAAAACTAGCGACACGCTCACGGCAAATCATGGCCGCAAAATCCATTCCTCTAGCAAAGCGAGACTGGCTCACGCGCTATCGCGCAGCTAAGTATGCATCTGAACTGCGAGAGGCTTTTGAAATGTAAGCCCTGCTCTCTGCAGCCTCGTCACTACTCGCAATAAATATGCAGGTCCAACTTATGGGCCTGCAATTCCCCACCTCAGAATTCTCTCAACACCGTGGCTGGTGCAATTTCTGGGAGATTTTATGAACGCTCAACCATCTGAAAGCCTTACCAAGCTCAGGCCCCTGCACAAGTGGCATGAGCAGCACGTAAGGCATGGCGGGTCAGTGTTCCCTACTTACGCATCTCTGAAATGGTTTGTCCGGCAAAGGCGCGAGGACCTATTAGCGTCAGGAGTTTTTATCCCTGGCAAAGGCGGAAGGCCCAACCTTGTCACACCTCAGTTTGGGGATGCTGTTTACAAAATTTTGTTCAAGGGCATCACGCCCGAGTAATTGAATTTCAAAAATATGGCTGTAAGGGCGAGCCAAGATTTGCTGATGAAGCAATGGGTGTGGCGATGACCCCCAGCTGGGTAAACGGGTAACCCTCTTTGAAAAGCTCGTATGAGCAGGCTCTGCTAGACAGCAACCTGCGGATAGCTGGCAGTCGTTGGTATGGCAAGCCAGTGGTTCTGCGTTAAGAGGCAGCGCGCAACAGGGAGACCGCTCAACCACCCCTGACCCATGTGGTGACGCTATACCAATGAGTTCGATCGACGGAACGGCTCCGAAGGTCATCTCAGCTTGGCCCCTTGCGGGCTAAGTCACGCCCAAAAAATGTGCGGACGGTGAGTTCGCACTCTGAAACTCACCAAAGGTCATTTCTATTTGGCCAAACCCTTATCTACAAACGAAGGAGACGTTAATGCCGAGTTGGATCGATACAAAAGTTAGAGTTACGGGGTCGTCACAGAACCTCGGGGACATTCACGAACGCTGTTTCAAGGACCGCATTGGAGGCATTACTGAGCAAGTATGGCTATCCAATTTCGTACCGATCGGTACGAAGTGTGGCGAACCAAAAAAAATAAACTCGCTATCTGATGCAAATTGGACGCTAGTGCAAACCGTCGGTGCAATTTCAGATGTAAAAGCACTGGATTTTAAATTTTCTAACACCGAGGCAGACCGCTACGAGATAACGTTTCGCACATGTACAGTCGCCGGTCCACCGATCACGGGGTTGCGTGCGATGGCTCACGCCCTATGTGAATTAACCTCTAAGATTTCGATAGAACTGAATTACGAGGACGACTTTGACGACCGATGGTCCGGTGCACTCACAATCACCTCCAACGAGCAGAGTCCCGAATTCAAAATTATTGGCCATGAGACTCGGTTCCGATTGTTACGCAATGAGGATGGGAGCGGCTATGACTGTGAAACCGAGTATTACGAGACGTTCGATGGGCGATGGTCTAACACACAAGGGTTTCAGTCAGAAATCGACTGGCTACGATAGGCATCTGACCACGACGTGTGCAATGCTCATAATCAAAGCGCGCGTCGCCGATCAAAGCTCTTTGGTGTTCCTCAGAAATGTAGACGCTCTGAGTCCCTCACCATGTTAACCACTGCCGCATATCGTTAATCTGAGATTGCGGCAGGCGACCAGGGGTAGATGAGGCAGTGTAAAGCCTCTCTTCCTCTCGCCAGTCGCAGAGGATGGTGAGGCTGGTTGTAGCTTGGGGCGCATGTTGTCATTTGTTTACATTTGCTAGCGGGGGGGGGGGGGGGGGGAGATGGCAATTCGATACATCACAGGTCGCGGCGGGAGCGGTGTCGGAGGCCTAAGCGCCCATCTCGCTACCCTTGACGACGACTTCGACGTACTCCCAATTGACCCAGAGTTTTTGCTGCAAGATATTCAGGGGCAGGTTGATTCAACCCGAGAATTTATCAACCTAGAGTCAGGTAACATCATTGCCAACAGTTACGGTGCATACCTACTGCTGTTGTCACTCATTGACCAACCGCCCCTTCCTGTCCGCACCTTACTGCTTTCACCAGTGCTAGGCAGAGCCATCAGTGAAGAGCGTATGTTATTTAGCCGGCCACCGCGGGAGAAAACACTTCATCTGGCGATCTCTGAGCAAAGGCTGGGCATGCCTGACCATTTAGAGATCGTAACGGGAGAGGAAGACGAAATCTGTGATCCCGCCCTGGCAAGGCTGATTGGTGAACAGATGAACATCCCAGTATCGATATTGCCTAACGAGGGGCATATGCTAGTGCCCTCCAGTGTCGAGCACGCACTGAACCGCTTCTTGTCAGTTAGGGAACACAATCTGTGACCAAAGATGCCAAATTCCGTTTTCTTAGTAAGCTAGAGGAAATGGCTGAAGCGCTATACCGGTCTGGGGACTCTGTATCTCATGATGCCGCTTGGGAACGGCGGAGGAATTATCTCTGGGGTTACTGCAGTGCGGGCAAAACCATTGAGCTAGTAGGCGCCGAAGAAATACAACATATGATCGACCGAGCGCATCTGAAGGTTTATGGAGAGGCCCGATCTGCTCGAGCTGAACGCCTGAAGCCGCTAGGTGATGGCTCAGAGGCGCCTGACTGGGACGCTTTTGATGAGCCTACCTTTGAGCGAAGGCAGCAATCGGAAAACTCTTAATCACTACCTTACAAAGGCACAAGCGCGATGGTGGCATTCGGGCTTGTCTGCCTCATGTTGGCGGTGGCTTACCTGTGGCGGGTACGTCAAAGTCATCGCTTGCATTGAGGATCAGGACATCATCGACAGGTCCTGGCTCACTTACGTGATAAAGAGCTGGCCACCCCTTCCCTACCGCTACTGACACCACCATCTCGAGCACCCCCTGAGACATTGCCTCTTTTCGCTGGTAAGGAATCCAGTTCAACAGCACTCAATCAGCAAGGAAGCCACTGAGAAATCCGTTGGTATGGAGCTGTTCGTGCCCGGTTTAGAAGGTGAGCGAAAAAGATCTACAAGACCAGCAATGCGAGTACTAACCGCAGGCACTCTCTGAGCTTGCATCCATGATCTCATGCCTCCACGACCATTTTCTGGACGACCAGCTACTCTCGACACCCCATTTATACTTCCTATACTTCGAAAAAGCTATAAATTGACAAGAGAAAAATCTAATAGCACTTAACATCATAGAAGTTAGAATACGCGTGAAGTGTCTTTTCAACTTAATGCGTATATAAAAAATAGAGGCAGTGGTATGAAAACGACGTTATTTTTGATTACTTTGATTTCCGTGGTATTGAGCGTTTCAAACACGCAGGCTCAAGAGAGCGGTTCGGTGACAACAATTGAATCAAACGACACGCCTCATTCTTCGAAACCCAATATGACTGAGATGTTTGGACCCGACTATAAGAAGGGCGATATCGGCCATAGCACAGGGGCTATTAAATCAATAACTCTTGGTCGTGATTTGGTGATTGAGCACGCAGAAATTCATGGCACCGGCATAGAAGCTGCTGTCACGGGCTTTGAAGTACTCGACAATGCTGATATTTCCGAACTTTCAGAGAATGATCATGTCGAATTTTTGGTGAAGAGAGGTGATGACAACGTATATCGGCTTCTCTCGATCTGTAATATGGGTGCCGAAAAGCTCAAATGCCTTTAACGGTATTTCTCGGCAGGGTTGATTCACATCAATTGAATTGTTGATTAGGTCTGCTATTATTTAAAAATGACAACCAGAATGTTCGCCGCCGTTTTTTTGCTTATCTCACTGCTTACGCAGCAAGTGAGCGCTGGCGTAATGGCTGCTGCAATGTCTGGTGATTTCAGTTCTTCCATGTCTTCTGAAATGAGTTCAGGTCAGATGATGAGTATGTCTCATCAACATCACCAAATTGCTTCTGGTGCAGACATGAACGATGATATGGATATGGAGGGCATGGATTGCTGTCAGAATGACTGCGCTAATTGCCTGGCCAGTTGCCAGCACATGATGTTTGGCACCCCATTAAGGTTTTCATCAACAAACTTCAAAGAAGCTATTCAGCTAAATTCTTCCGAACCTCTGGTTCAATCCCCAACTTCTCCCTTTAGACCCCCCATCGCGGCCTAACTCAGGATAGTTGTGCCTGTAATTTGGGCGCGCTTCTTATGTTTTAGGTGAGGGCATTGCTCTCAGTCTTTTAGTCCCCTCAATTTTTATGCGTGAACAGCGCATTGTCGTATGGGGCTCAACTCGCGTTGGGAGTTTCGATGAATTTCTTTATCCGTTGTGCGCTATGTGCAACATTTGTCTCGGTTGCCGAACTGACGTTTGCGCAACCGCTATTGACCATGGATCACGCCGTCCGTTTAGCGCAGGAAAACGATCCTTGGCTTGATGGCAGCCTTTTACGCCAGCAGGCAACAGAGGCACAAAGCCTGGCCGCAGGCGCGTTGCCTGACCCAACTGTCTCCATTGGTTTTGCCAATGTCCCCATAGATAGTTTCGATTTTGGCCAGGAGCCAATGACCCAGGCGGTAGTGGGCGTGGGCCAAACCTTTCCTCGCGGGGATACCCGGAAATTGCGCCGCCAGCAGCTGCTTGAGATCAGTGTGCAGCAACCTTTAATGCGTTCAGACAGGCGCGCCAAGGTTGCGGTGACGGTCAGCCAGCTCTGGTTGGAGAGCTATAGATATAGCGAAACCATTCGTTTGATTGAGCAAGACCGTAGTTTGTTTGACTACCTCGCTGACGTTGCCGAATCAGCTTACTCAAATGCTCTGGGTCACACGAGTCAGCAAGACGTGATTCGAGCACAGGTCGAACTAACACGACTCGATGATCGTTTGGCTGCGCTGCGTCAGCAGAACGATGTGGCCTTGGCAAAGCTCTCTGAGTGGTTACCCAGCTCAGAGATGACATCGTTACAGATCAGTGGAGAGTTACCCGAGTTATCTATCGATAGCCCACAAAATGGAATATCCCGTTCTGCTCTGAGCGAATCTGAAATCACCCACGCTCTGCTGGCCCATCCCAGCTTGCAAGTCCTTGACCAAACTATTCAAGCCAGTAGCACGGGTGTGGCGCTGGCAAAACAAAAATATAAACCTCAATGGGGAGTGAACGCGAGCTACGGCTATCGGGACGATGATCCAACGGGCGCTGATCGAGCAGATTTCTTCTCGATAGGGGTCAGTTTTGATGTGCCGCTATTTACGGGAAATCGTCAAGACCAGGAATTGCGATCTGCTATCGCCAGTCAAGAAGCCACGAAAACCGATAAGGCTCTGGCTTTACGCACGATGCGCGCGAGTCTCGATTCTGCGTTATCTGCACTTGATCGACTAAACCAGCGCAGAGAGCTTTACGAAGGGCGTTTACTGAATGAAGTTCATGATCAAGCTGAAGCCACACTCAATGCCTATACCAATGACAACGGTGATTTCGCTGAAGTGATGCGAGCTCGCATTGCCGAGCTGAATACCAACATCGATTTTCTCAATATCCGTATCGACCGCCTAAAAACCATTGCGGAGATCAATTACTTTTTTCCCAGCGCAGCGTCCGATTCACAGGGCGATAGAGCGCAAATTGGAGTGCGTTAACGTGAATGACTCTACGAAAAAAACACTTGGCATCGTCTTGGCTGCGGCGCTGATAACCGGCGTAGCGACCTATTTTTTGACGATTCAAGTTAGGTCTGGTCACGAAAACCTGTCTGATCGAAATGAGGCAGAAATAACCGATTCGTTGGCGATGCCTGATGACCGGGAGCCTTTGTATTGGGTCGCGCCGATGGACCCCAATTATCAACGCGATGAGCCTGGAAAGTCCCCCATGGGCATGGATTTGATTCCGGTCTATGCCAGCGAAGCCGGTGGTGTCGATGAGGGTATCGGCACCATTCGAATTTCGCCTGATGTTGTCAATAATCTGGGTGTACGAACAAGTCCTGTGGAGAGACGTGAGCTGAATGCAGAGATTACGACCGTTGGCTATGTGCAATATGACGAAGATCAGCTTATTCACGTTCATCCCAGGGTGGAAGGTTGGGTGGAAACACTTTTTGTAAAAGCGGAAGGTGATCCGATCGAAGCAGGGGAACCGCTCTATCAACTGTATTCACCGCCACTAGTGAATGCCCAAGAAGAACTCCTATTGGCAATTGGACGGGGCAATCCTCGCTTGATTGAGGCTGCCGAAGAAAGACTAAAAGCGCTACAGATAGACGACAAGGTCATCGACGAGATAAAGCGTGCTGGCAGTGTTCAGCAACAGATCACGTTTTATTCACCAATGAGCGGCGTCGTCGACAACCTGAATATCCGCGAAGGGTTCTATGTCCAGCCCGGTACCACGTTGCTCTCAATAGGCTCATTGGATCAGGTGTGGGTCGAGGCAGAGGTCTTCGAGCGCCAAGCAGCGCTGGTCGAGTTAGGCCTTCCAGTCAGCATGACGTTAGATTATTTGCCCGGTCGGGAATGGCAGGGCGAAGTTGATTACATCTATCCAAGTCTCGACAACAAAAGTAGAACGCTCCGCGTTCGTCTGCGATTTGATAACGCCGATGGCCTGCTCAAACCAAATATGTATGCGCAGGTCGTTATTCAGGTGGCGTTGGATGCACCTGTTTTGGCGGTGCCTCGCGACGCGGTGATTCGAACCGGGAATCAAAACCGGTTGGTACTGGCCCTGGGTGAAGGCTATTACAAGTCTATTGCGGTGGATCTGGGTCGCGTGACTCAGGAATACGTTGAAATACTCAACGGGGTGGAGGAGGGCGAAGCCGTGGTGACGTCTGCGCAATTCCTCCTCGATTCTGAATCCAGCAAAACCTCCGATTTCAAGCGGCTACATCATGGCGATAGCGATACGGAGATCAGCGCCGAAAGCAATGTCGTCACTAACGACGGCAATACCAATAGTCACGATGACAATATGTCAGACATGGTCGGTGACGAAGATGCGGAAACGGTCTGGGTGGAGGCTGAAATAAAGTCTGTTACGCCAGAAACGCGTGTCCTGAGTGCGGAGCATGAACCCGTTCCCCAGTGGCAGTGGCCCTCAATGACTATGAATTTTTTCGTTGCTGAAGAGGTCGATTTTAATCAGCTTCAGGCGGGGACGCAGTTGCATATGCAAATTGGTATGCGTGCCGATGGTCAATACGAAATTAGCGCGGTGCACATTATGTCGCAGCCGCCATTTAATGATCAGCCTTCAATGGACGCCGAAGGCTCTTTACCTGCTGAGGGCTCTGAAATGACGGATCACTCTCAGCATCAAATGATGCATAACGAGTAGGGCGGCTGAAATGATTGAATCCATTATTCGGTGGTCCATTGGCAATCGATTTTTTGTCCTACTTGCTACCGTCATTCTGGTCGGAATGGGCTTATTCTCGCTGAAAAATACGCCAGTTGATGCCATTCCTGATCTATCCGATGTGCAGGTCATCATCAAGACGAGCTATCCAGGCCAAGCGCCCCAGGTTGTCGAAGACCAAGTGACCTATCCACTTACCACGGCGATGCTATCGGTGCCCGGTGCAGTGACCGTCCGAGGATATTCCTTTTTCGGTGACTCTTACGTCTATGTGATTTTTGACGAGGGTACGGATCTGTACTGGGCGCGCTCGCGTGTACTGGAATACCTGAGTCAGGTTATGCCGTCTCTGCCAGAAAATGCCCGCCCGCAACTGGGGCCGGATGCGACCGGTGTCGGCTGGGTATACCTCTATGCACTGGTAGATCGCACTGGTCAGCACGATATCAGCGAGCTGCGTGCGCTACAGGACTGGTTCCTTAAATACGAGCTGCAAACCGTGCCAGGCGTTTCCGAAGTGGCGGCGATAGGCGGGATGGTCAAGCAATACCAGGTGACGGTTGATCCCGAAAAATTGCGTGCCTACGGAATACCGTTATCGCATATTCAAATGGCCATCAAACAGGCGAATCAAGAAGTCGGCGCATCGGTTGTCGAGATGGCTGAAGCCGAATACATGGTGCGTGCCTCCGGCTATCTTCAAAGTGAGAGTGACCTTAGCAGTATTCCATTGGGCGTGAGTGAGTCCGGTGTTCCTCTGCGTCTGGCGGATGTCGCGGATATCAATCTCGGCCCGCAGATGCGCCGTGGCATCGCTGAATTAAATGGCGAAGGTGAAACAGTGGGTGCAGTGGTAGTAATGCGCTTTGGCGAAAATGCGCAAAAAACCATTGATGGCGTCAAAGCCAAGCTGGAAAGCCTTAAAGCGGGGCTTCCCGACGGCGTCGAGGTGGTCACGGTGTATGACCGCTCCGGGTTGATTGAAAGTGCGGTCGATAATCTTTGGCACAAGTTGCTTGAAGAGCTTGTCATGGTGGGGCTGGTTTGCGTGGTGTTCTTACTTCATCTGCGCTCGTCTTTAGTCGCCATTATTAGTCTGCCTATTGGGATTCTCACCGCGTTCGTCGTCATGAACTTTCAGGGATTGAATGCAAACATTATGTCCTTGGGGGGCATTGCAATTGCGATTGGAGCCATGATTGATGGCGCTATTGTGCTGATTGAGAACCTTCACAAGCATCTGGAGCGCCACGACCAGATTACCAATGAAAAACGCTGGCAAATCGTGGCGGACTCTGCCTCTGAGGTAGGCCCGGCGCTGTTTTTCAGTTTGCTTATTATCACCGTCAGCTTTATCCCGGTCTTCACTCTGGAAGCGCAGGAGGGACGTATGTTCTCTCCGCTTGCCTTTACCAAAACCTATGCCATGGGAGCTGCAGCCGCACTGGCGATTACGCTGGTACCCGTGCTGATGGGCTACTTTATTCGCGGGAAGATTCTACCGGAGCAGAAAAACCCGGTGAATCGAGTGCTCATTGCCACCTATATGCCGGTACTGAAAAAAGTACTGCAATTCCCGAAGATCACCTTGCTTATTACGCTGCTTATCGCTGCTAGCAGTCTTTGGCCGTTGCAACGCATCGGCAGCGAGTTTATGCCTGCGTTGGATGAAGGCGATTTGATGTATATGCCGACAACCTATCCGGGCATATCCATAGGGCAGGCGAGAGAACTGCTTCAGCAGACGGACAAGCTGATCCGCACTGTACCGGAAGTGGAGACCGTCTTTGGCAAAGTAGGGCGTGCGGAAACGGCGACAGATCCCGCGCCACTGACCATGATCGAGACCTTCATTCAGCTTAAAGATCGCAGCGAATGGCGCGAGGGCGTCACCACGGACTCGCTAAAAAGGGAGTTTGATGCATTGGTGAAATTACCCGGTGTCACCAACGCCTGGGTGATGCCGATCAAAACGCGTATCGACATGCTCGCGACCGGGATAAAAACACCGGTCGGTATTAAAGTCGCTGGGGAAGACCTCAATCAAATCCAGCTTATCGGCCAACAACTTGAACAGATTTTGGCAGAGGTGCCCGGCACGGCCTCGGTTTATTCCGAACGGGTTGCCGGTGGTCGTTACATCAACGTTGATATTGATCGAGAAAAAGCCTCGCGCTTCGGTCTGAATATCGCGGATGTACAACAGGTTGTTGCGTCGGCTATCGGTGGTATGAACGTGACACAAACCGTGGAAGGTTTAGAGCGCTATCCCATTAATGTGCGTTATCCGCAAGCTTATCGGGATTCTCCCGAGCAGCTAGCCTTGCTACCTGTCATCACGCCCACTGGGCAACGCATTGCGCTTGGCGATGTTGCCAATATCTATGTTGAAAATGGCCCACCCGGAATCAAGAGTGAGAATTCGCGAATTAACGGCTGGACTTACGTAGACATCGAAGGCATTGACGTTGGCAGCTATGTAGAACAAGCCATGCAGACGGTCAGCGAAGAGCTGGAGTTACCCACTGGCTATTCCATCAACTGGTCTGGCCAGTATGAATATATGTTGCGGGCGAAGGAAAAGCTGACCTATATGGTGCCGCTCACTCTCGCGATCATTGTGATCTTGCTGTACGTGAACTTCGGGCGAGTCACGCCTGTGGCGCTTCTTGTATTCACTATGCCGATGTCATTGGTAGGAAGCGTTTGGCTGATGTACTGGCTCGGTTTCAACTTCTCCATCGCGGTCGGTGTTGGATTAATCGCCCTCGCAGGGATTGCGGTAGAAACCGGCGTGATCATGATCGTTTATTTGAATCAAGCGCTGCGAGAACTACATGAAAAAAGCAGCGTCGCTCAAAATCAGATAACCACAGAGATGCTTTCCGCTGCCGTATTGCGTGGTGCGGGTTTGCGTGTTCGCCCGGTCTTGATGACAGCGGGCGCCACCATTATCGGCCTGATACCCATCATGTTAGGCACAGGAACCGGATCAGAAGTCATGAGCCGGCTGGCAGCCCCCATGGTCGGCGGCATGGTCAGCTCGGTCTTACTGACTTTGCTGGTATTGCCCTGTATCTACTTTTTGTGGCAGAAATTTCTGCTTTCTAAACCTACTCAAACGAGTTTATTGAGTCATTCCCCAAAACCTAGCTCTGGAGCTAAATCATGAAACAACTCAGTCTAATTTTTACGCTGCTAACAGCACTTATTGTGGCAACCAATACTCATGCGCATACCGGCCTCGAAAGTTCGGTGCCGAGCAACAATACGATGTTGATGGAGAGCCTTGAGGAAATTGAGCTGCACTTTGCCAGCGAGGTCAATCTGATCAAGCTAGAACTGGTCGATAGGGCGAACGGTGAGTCCGTTTCGCTCGGTTTTAAGCCTACAACGGCAGCGGCAACCGATTTCAGCCAGCCGCTACCTGCACTGAAGATCGGTACCTACCAGGTCAACTGGGCGGCGATGGGCGCGGATGGCCACAAAATGGAAGGGGATTTCAGCTTTATGATGCATGTGGAATCTGATGCCGGAGCCATGATGCACCCTGACAGCGACCAAATGCATGGCGCTGAAGCGAGCCAAGGCGAATCCAGTCATAGCGGCCACTAATCCACAGTGGTCTTTGGTATGAATGGTTGGCTCGCAGGGCAGGTGGTTTGCAAACTACTGATCTACTTTGGTCTGGCGACTGTGATTGGGGGCGTTTTCTGTCTCAATTTAACCCAGGCTGCGCGAAACCTGATGGCTGTGCTGAGAGGCTATTTTCTAGTGTCCGTCGTGCTGGGTTTGCTTGCCTCCATTCTGTCTTTCTTCTTGAAGGTGGGATACCTCGCCGAATCTGGTGTTGGAGGTATGTTCGATAGCCTGTATCTGACGATCCTGTGGAGTTCATCCGTTGGTGCTGCCACCGCATGGCAAGCGAGTGGTTTTGGCATCCTTTTGATCGCCATTTTGTGGTTGGTTTCGGGGTCACAAACGAGTAAATCAACAGATGCGCTAGGCCCTTGGTTTATTTGGGCTTTGATTGCTCTGGGAGTGTTGATGGTGATCCGTTCAATCTCCATGGTCGGACACCCTGCAGGCATCAATGTGACCGCCCAAATAGCGATTGCACTGCATGCTTTCGCTGGACTCTGGTGGCTGGGGTCACTTGTGCCTTTGCACGCTTCCTGCACCAGGCTTGCGAACCCGTCATTACACCAGCTAATGCATCGTTTCGGGAACATTGCCCTTGTTGTTGTCCTTATGCTTCTCGCCACCGGGGGCTGGGTAGCGCTAGAGCTATTTACGTTTCCCGCAGAGCTGGTGACTACGGCCTATGGGCGCAGCTTTTTGATCAAGATCAGCCTCGTTATGGGGCTGCTTAGCTTTGCTCTCTGGCATAAGGCCCGTTTGGTACCCAGTCTTTTACACCGCCCCAGTTCGGCTCACAGCCTCAAACGTTCCATTCGTATTGAAACCTTTGTCGGTATTGCCGTGTTGATCGCCACAGCAATACTTACTACAGCGGTAGGCCCAGCTCATGTGTCTTAAGAAAGGTATTGACCTCTGTGTTGGACACAGGTGTAGCCTAAGTAATGACCAAGACCTTTGTTTAATTAATGGCTTTTTTTACTGGATTATCAAACTAAAGGTGCCTGTTGTATGCGTGTAAAAGAATTGGCTAACAAGCTCGATATTACTCCCGAAACGGTGAGGTACTACACCCGTATTGGTTACCTGAATCCTCCTAACGAACGAGGCAATAACTATCGTGATTATGGGCCCAATGAAGAACGCTATCTTCGGTTTATTTTGAATGCTCGGCGACTCGGTTTTTCCGTTAAAGATATTGGCGAGTTGCTTTGCCATGCAGATAAAGGTCGTTCTCCTTGCCCTGCGGCACGCAGCTTAATAATAGAGCGCCTAAAAGAAACTGAGCAGCGCTTTCAAGAAGCACAGGAGCTAAGAAAGCGCGCTACGCGACAGCTTTCAAGCCGAACGCGGCTGACCTTCCTCGCCACAGACATATTTCCTGAACCACAGTCTTCGGTGTAGATTATCAGGTGTCCACGCGCGTCTTGGTGCGGCCAATCGGCCTTGACATGGTAGAGGTCGGCGGTTCGAATCCGCCTGGTCCTACCAAATGACAAACCCTCGCCATCGGCGGGGGTTTTTCGTTTGGGGGTTTAGCTGGTTTGAAGCGCCGAAGGCGGTCGACAAATCACGACCCAAGGAGTGATTTGCATGGAGTCGCTTGCGACGACACCCGAAGGGTCAAAACGCGAGATGCAATCGCGTTTTGATTAATCCGCCTGGTCCTACCAAATTTCTAAGCTGCTGTTTTTATGAAACTTTATTTCTTTCGGAATCATGCGTTTTAACGTGTTTCTGTGCGTGGACACTACCGCGCAGAGATAGTGATCAAATCCGATAAGCGAATCTCATACTAACTTCGCCAGACTTATTGCCGTTTCGGATTTCACCTCTTCGATTACTACGTAAGTATGGGTTTGATCAATCAAAGGGATCATCGCCAGTTTCTCACCTAGAAACCTTTGATAGTCCTGCATATCTGAACAGCGGATCTTCAACAGAAAATCAAATCCGCCAGCCACCATATGGCAGCTTTCGACTTCCGGGAGAGACATCATTTCGCGAGAGAATTCTCGAAGGTTAGCCGTGCTGGTATTGGTGAGAAGAACCTGAATGAATGCCATTGTTGAGGCGTTGAGCTTGCGAGCATCGGCGAGCGCGACATAGCCAAGGATATAACCCTCCCGTTCCAAGCGACGAACACGGTCCAAGCAAGGAGTGGGACTGAGACCAACTTTTGATGCGAGTTTCACATTGGATAGACGGCCGTTTTGCTGCAGTAGCTCAAGAATTTTTCGATCAATGCGATCAAGAGACATAGTTAAAAATTCCTCAGTGTTAAATATCGGCATCTGAATTTTTACAATATTTTAAACTTCTTTATTCCGATTTTTGGAGAATAAAACTGTTCAATTTAACGATAATACAGACATAACTGTTTTTGAAAGGGGGCTTAATGAGATGAAAGAGTTAAGACATTCCATTCGGGCTCACACCAATGGAGACGAGACATCATTAGTCAACGAACTGTTGAGTCACGACAGTCTGGATTCAGCAAAACAAGCCTTGATTTCAAAGCAAGCGACCTCACTCGTCAATGCTTGTCGTGAATGCAGCCATCAGGCAGGTACCTTGGATGCATTCCTCCAAGAGTTTGGACTTTCAAACAAGGAGGGTGTCGCGCTCATGTGCCTAGCCGAGGCCCTGCTCCGTGTTCCGGATGAAGCGACGGCTGATCAGCTCGTCGGAGAAAAGATCCGCTCGGGAGACTGGGGATCGCATCAGGGCGCATCCTCATCTCGCTTTGTGAATGCCTCAATTTGGGGACTCATGCTGACCGGACGGGTCATGGCGCTTGGAAGTGAGGCCACCGAAGATACGGGATCCTGGGTACAAGCCCTTACGAGGAAAATGGGCGAACCTGTCGTCCGGCGAGCGATCCTGCAGGCCATGAAAATCATGGGGGGTCAGTATGTGCTGGGGCGCACAATTAAGGAGGCTATTCGTAAAGGTCGCGCAGCCAACAGCCCCAGCACCCGTTTTTCTTTCGACATGCTGGGCGAAGGGGCTCGCACCGCCAGTGACGCGCAACGCTATTTTGATGCCTATGGCGAGGCAATTCGTGTTCTTGCGGACGCTAACACCGAGGTTGACGTCACTCACGCGAACGGAATATCCATCAAACTCTCTGCGCTGCATCCACGTTATGCCTTCAGCCAGTATGACCGTGTCATTTCAGAGCTACTGCCTCGACTTAAGCAACTGGCCAAGATGGCAAGAGCGGGCGGTCTCAGTTTAACCATTGATGCTGAAGAATCAGAGCGGCTGGATGTTTCCCTTGATCTTTTTGAAGCTTTAGCTCGAGACCCCGATCTCTATGATTGGGATGGTTTGGGGTTTGTCCTACAGGCCTATCAGAAAAGAGCAGAAGCAACATGCGACTGGCTTATCGCCATGGCGAGGGAAACCAATCGGCGTTTTATGGTTCGGCTTGTAAAGGGCGCTTACTGGGACAGGGAGATCAAGCACGCGCAGGAATTGGGACTGCCCGATTACCCGGTATTTACGCGAAAATGCAATACCGACCTCTCCTACCAAATTTGCGCGACAAAGCTGTTGAGTGCGGCTGGTGCTGTATTTCCGCAGTTCGCAACCCATAACGCGCATACCGTCTCAATGATCAAGGCACTAGCCCAAGGCAATACCGACTTTGAATTCCAGCGTTTGCACGGTATGGGTCAATTACTTTACGCGCAGCTGTCGAAGTCTGACGCAAGTACGCCAATCCGTGTTTATGCCCCCGTCGGTAATCACAAAGACCTTCTTCCCTACCTCGTCAGGCGGTTACTAGAAAATGGTGCCAACAGCTCCTTTGTGAACCGATTTCTGGATGCGAGCGTGTCCGCGAGCGAACTGAACCGGGATCCCATCGAACAAGTATTAGCCGTGTCCCAGCGCCGGCACCCCAAAATTCCGCTGCCCAGACAGTTATATGCCCAAGAGACAGTCCCCTGGCTCAATGCGATGGGGTTTGATTTGAACGACGCGTCAGTGGTCGGAGACCTCTTTCCGAGATTGACGTCACTTGCACAACGCACGGAGGCGAGACCTATTGTGGGTGGACAGTCCGTCACGAGCGAGCTAAGACCCGTTATCAATCCCGCCTCGGGCGAGACCGCCGGTTACGCTGCCTCAACCAGTCCAGAAGAGCAGGACAAAGCAATCGAACTAGCAGTTTCCGCACAACCGCTTTGGGATCTGCGCGGCGCTCATCATCGGGCCGAGTGCCTGGAGCGCGCGGCTGAGCTATTGGAGGCGCAAATACCCGAACTGATGGGAGTCATCGTATCCGAGGCAGGCCGAACCCTCGAAGACGCGCTTTCTGAGGTGCGCGAAGCCATAGATTTCTGCCGCTACTACGCACAACAGGCAAGGGAAAAATTTACCGACCCAATAAAACTTCCAGGTCCGACCGGAGAACTTAACGCGCTTAGTCTCCATGGAAGAGGCGCCTTTCTCTGTATTAGTCCTTGGAACTTCCCCCTAGCTATTTTCATGGGACAGGTAAGTGCCGCCCTTGTTGCCGGTAATGCGGTCTTAGCAAAACCTGCAGAACAAACACCCCTGATTGCTTTTGAGGCAGTCAAACTATTGCATGAGGCCGGAATCCCCGAGGACATTCTGCATCTTCTCCCCGGGGACAAAAGCGTAGGGGCTGCTCTGGTGGCTGATAACCGTATTGCAGGCGTGGCGTTTACAGGCAGCACAGAAACCGCGAAAGGCATCAATCGGGAACTCGCTGCCCGCGATGGCGCCATAATTCCGCTCATCGCTGAAACTGGGGGCATAAATGTAATGCTCGTGGATGCAACAGCGCTACCTGAGCAAGTTGTCGATGACGTTATCGTTTCGGCATTTCAAAGCGCGGGGCAGCGCTGCAGTGCCCTGCGCGTACTCTATTTACAGGAGGACATCGCCGATGCGGTGATCGACATGCTACGCGGGGCAACGCTGGAGTTAAGAGTTGGCGATCCAATGGAACTTCGAACCGATGTAGGCCCTGTAATTGACGCCCAGGCCCAGCAGCTCATCGAAGAGCACACAAACAGAATGCGCCGGGAGGGGCGGCTTTTGTCGAAGGCTTCGCTCAATCCCGACTTAACCAACGGTCATTTTGTTGCGCCTCAAATCTACGAAATAGATCGCCTCGATCAGCTAGAACGCGAAGTGTTCGGACCCATTTTGCATGTAATTCGCTACAAGAAATCCGAGCTGCAAGACGTGCTAGCCGATATCAGGGCGTCAAGCTATGGACTCACCTTGGGTATTCACAGCCGCATAGACGGCTTTGCCCAAACGGTATTTGAAAATACCCAGGTGGGTAATACGTATATCAATCGCAATACCGTAGGCGCCGTCGTCGGAGTGAACCCATTCGGAGGCCAAGGCCTGTCTGGTACCGGACCTAAAGCTGGAGGGCCTCACTATTTGTATCGATTTGTTTGGGAGAAAACGCGTACGGACAATGTGGTAGCCAAAGGCGGTAATACGGACCTATTTACGCTGCAGGAATAGTGACTTTGTGAGCATTAGCAACAATCGCTACCAGCAAGCTTTGCGACACCGAAGAAACTGCCAATGATCTGACTTTAAGTGGCGGCAGCCATACAGACTATCTCGACTTTAACCCTCGGATCATGGAGTGCAGCCTCGACTGAAGCCCTTGCTCACTTATCGCTAAGTTAGAAGCGTCCACCCGTGTCTTGGTGCGGCCAGTTGGCCTTGACATGGTAAAGGTCGGCGGTTCGACAACATGCGACTTCAGGAGCATGTTGGTCGCCAGAGCGCAGCGACGGCGCCCCGAAGGGGTCAGAGCCCGCGAGGCAAGCGCGCTCGAAACAATCCGTCTTGTCTCCCCACCCCTCTATAGTCCTGTTTTTACTCCATAATGATTTTTCGATTCACTGAGGTGGGGCGAGTTCTGGCGAGTTGCTGCGACAGCGAGAAAATATTGCTCAAAAATTCGCACTGCCTAGCAAGGGGTAGTACACGAAAATTCGCACTACCTACCGACGTTGGTCGGTCAAAGCGCTGCAATAACTGATTAAAACTTAAACGTAAGGCTCGCGGAATATCGAGGCATTCAAACAAAGTTTCTTCTGCCGCTAAAACCGTTGTTACTCAAGGCTATCCACCGGTAATGCAATAGTCATTACGCTCTCGCCCTTTCGGACCGGGGGACCAGCCAAACCGTACATCGCAAAACCCGATGCTGTTGCCGTTACTGTCTCAACAACGGCACCCGAATAGTCCCGAATTTCGCCGAGGACATCACCCTGAGTAACGTCTCTACCCCCAGTCTCAGTGGGGTGCCATATGCCCGAGTGCCCGACGGGAACAGAATGTGTTCCCTCGTAGTACCGGTGCTGAGTCGTTTGGCGAGCTTCCGAAATTGGGAGCATATCAAGTGTTTGCATACCCGCTTTCAAGCCCGAGACAATAGCCTTCACATGTGCAGGGTCGCGCCCTCCATTTTGTCCTATCTCGACCAAAATCGTTGGCGCACTTGCAGCAACTCCTTGCCGATTAAGCGATCTACCCTTATCAATCTGCGCCTGCGTTCTCATTTGGTATCGTACGATAGCGGGAATACCAAACGCCTCGGCAAATCGAAGTGCCGACGGATAATCACTAGCTAGCGCCCCTCCGTAAACACCAATAAATGGATGCAACCACTCTGCACCATCCCCACTGTGCACATCGACCACAAAATCGGCATTGGCAATAAGTTGTGTGGCAAGCGCGTGCGCAATTCGCTCGGTCTGCGTCCCATTCTCGCTTCCAGGGAACGATCGATTTAAATTCTTATTGTCGTAAGGGTTGACGTAGGGTGACCGAGATTCAAGCGCACTGACATGGCTCGGTCGGGAGAGTAATACCGTGCCCGACAATAGATTAGGGTCAATATCATCGGCCAACTTTTCTGCCGCAAGAATGGGCGCGAATTCGTAGCCGTGAACCCCGGTAGAGATAAACAGCGTGGGGCCGGGTTTGACGCCTCGTATCGCCGTCACAGGGATAAAGGTAGCTGGATCTGTTTCTCCAGCAGGGATTTCAATGCGGTAGTCAAATCGACCGGCCTCTTGGATAGCTTCAGCCTGCGAGTGCCCTACCCCGGCAAAAAATAGGATGGTAGATACCAAAGTGGTCTTAGCACGCAAGTATTTAAAGCTCATACAGAAACCCGTCAATCACTGCTGGAATAAAGGTGTGTGAACAATCTGCTCGGAATCAAAGGTCTCACCCAGAAACAACCGAGGATAGTAAAAGTGTCGTAGCCTTTTGTGGAATTGCCGAACTCGCTCTTCATAAGCCAGCTGTGACGCCATGTCGGTCTCTGCCAACGTCTGATACACGCGTTCAAACAGCGCCGGTGGGGACAACGCGGCAACAACCCAACCCCATTGATCTCGCGATGAACGACCCTCCATATAAGCTCGGGATAACGGTTCCGCAGTTTGGTCTCCCACCTGCTGGAAAGCGTAATACCACTTCCACTCAAAGGGCTGCGTAACATCCGCGTAGGGCCTCCACTCTGGATGACGCTCTACAAAAGCCTGCATGGTCACTTCTTTTGGTAAATCCCAAGCATCATTGACCGCTTCTCGCTGAGTCATTTGAATATTTGCGCCAGAGGGTACTGGAACGGCGTATTGAATGAAGAGGCGACCTGTTGTGGGCACCACGATAACCAGCACAACCCAAATACCTAAAAGCTGTCCCAGAAGAGTAGCGGAAGCCTGTTCCTTATTTGCAACTGCGTAGCAAAGGTACGACCAAAACCCCACATTAAGAACCAACACAAGCAGGCCTGCACCCACAGTTGTCATTGAGGCACCGCTCATGAGGGCTCCAAACATCAGAGGTATACCTGATGCGCAAGCCACCGACAGAGAAATCAAGGTGGCGCGCAAGCGGAAAGGTGATGATGCCGCGCCACTGCTCGCAACCAAGAGAGACAAACGACGATTCTCTCGCTCCTGAGATTTGAGATCATGAAGCAAGACAATAAGTAAGAGTGGCACAACGACTCCGCCAAAAAATGCAAAGTCAAAACTTCCCACCAGTGCGAGAACCGGATTGCCTACGTCTCGCTCGTAGATTTGCCCTTCCAGCGCGAGCGCTCGAACCCGGTGCTTCCAAGGCTCGTTCTCGCGTTGCCCAAGCGCGGCAAATGCAAATAAAGACGGCTCGTTGTATACGAAGTGAAAGCTTGCGTAAGCAAGGCCGCCCCAATCACTTTGCTCAGCTCGCGCAAGCTCAAGCTCGTTACCATCGAGCTCAATCAATTCCGCAATCACCGCCAGCTGAGAATTGACTTGCTGCTGACCACTGTGAACAGCGAGCCCTGACATAATCAGCGTTGCTAAAAGACAAATGACGATGAACTTGCTTCGGGCTAAATGCCTTGCTTCGCGATTCAACACGGACAGCAACTTCATGGTCTGACCCTCTGGCTGAGGACAGTAAGCACAACAAGCAATACCGACAACCAAGCAACCAGCAAAGAGAATGCCGACCACGCACTACTTATCCGCACTTCGGGCGTCATAGGCGAAAAATCAAAGCGCTCTAAAACACGCCAGTTTTCGGAGGCAATGCGCGTACGCTGCTCAGCTTCCGGATCAGAGCTTCGCTTTATGTCATCTGCAAACGTCAGTTTTTCAGCGTGCAACCGATTTAAGCCTTGCACGAACTCATATCTCGCATGTTCTGCTTTGCGCAAAAAGGCATGGTGATTCCGAAGGTCACTTCCAGCCAACACCCTCGACGCCTCCATAACCGATAAGAACGGCGATACCCATCCATAGTTGAGCAGAAGGCCGCTTTGGAGTGCCTCATTACGCATGCGAGCCTCGGCAAACTGATTTAGCAATTCAGTCTGTTTTTGCTCACCGTATTCGGAAACGATGCCGCGGAAATTCACCGGCAGGTCCTCAATCGCCTCAACACCATTGTCCTCAAGTAGTTTCTGGCGCAGGCGCTGAAAGGCAGAGTCATTGACGTTATGGCTATCGCCCAATTCTCGCAGTTTTGCTGTCATTAAGAGATTGGACTTAATGTGACCTACCGCAGGTGCGTTCTGACCCACCTGGCTCACTGCGAGCGAGGGCAACAACAATGTAGTAGCAAGCCAAAGTGCTGTCAGAGTGATGAGTGCATGACTTTGGCGCGACGAGATAATCGAGATAATAAGCGTCAGCAATGACCAGATCCCGAGGTATATCAAATAGGTCACCAGCAACATGCACACAACCCACAACGACTCACCATTAATAATTGCCACTGTGCCTGTGAGGGCGAGCGGAATTAACAAAACGCAAGCCGCAGAAAGTAGAGCAAGTAGTTTGCCGCCCAATAAAGAAGCAGCAGATACATTTTGCGATAACAAAAGGGGTAGCGTGGACGCGGCACGCTCTCGCACAACAGCGTTGTGGCCTAGCAAGACAATGATAAGCGGGACAAATAGTTGATACGCAAATGCTGGCGTCAAGTTTGCAAAGGGTCCGAGCTCGGCGCTTACACTTGAGTCGGCAAATGCCGCAGAGTTCTGACGATGCCCCTCGAGAAACAATGTCTGACCGGTCAGCGTATCTAGGCCAGGATCAAAAACCGAGAGCGGTGAGGGTGTTCGATAAACGTAGTGACCGTAATGCACCATTCGATGGGGGTGACGTGCCGGCTGCTCATAGAACTGCTGTTCCGCCTCCAGCTGTTGATGAGATCGTTCGTGGTGGGCTTCCAGCACAGACACAGTGGTGGCAGCAGAGGTCGTCAAAAGAAGCGCTAAAAACAACAGTGCCGCAGTTCTGACCACACTGGAACGCACCCAAAGACGCCACTCTTCTTTAGCAATGATCAAAGTGCTGTTCATTACGTTTCTCACTCCGTGAAAGCCGCATGAACCAGCTGTGTGTCTATCGACCGACCTTCGATAGCGGAGAACTCAGCGGTGACTGTCCCCCCTCGCAGCAAGCCAATTCGATCAGCGACTTGGCAAGCGCCGTAAACATCGTGCGTAACCATTAAAATTGCCTTACCGCCGCTCGCAAGATCTCTGACGAGCAAATGAAATTCATCGATTGCGATGGGGTCGAGGCCCGAGGTGGGTTCATCAAGTAACAAAATTTCGGAGTTTCGCAGCATGGCAAGTGCAATAGCGACTTTTTGTCGCATACCCTTTGAGTAATCGGCAAGCTTGCGGTGTCGAGCAGCCTCATCAAGCGATACACGATCGAGCGCAGCTTCACACTGATCCGGCTCAATGCTGAGCCCAGCCAGCTCGAGGAAATAGCTTAAGTTTTCATAAGCAGACAGATGCTCGTAAAGAGCCGCAGACTCAGGCAGGTAAGCAATGGCCTGTCGGCTCGCACGAATGTTCTCGGAGACTGGTATGCCTAAAACACGACATTCGCCATCACTGGGATCAAGAAACCCCAAAAACGAAAGCAGCGTGGTTGATTTCCCTGCCCCGTTGCCGCCTAGCAACGCGTAGATTTCGCCACCACCCACTGAAAAGGAGGCACTTTTCAGCACCTCCTTTCCCCCGCGCTGCACAAACAGCTCATGAGCTTGCAGAAAAGACTTCATTGCCATTAGAAGCTCAGCTTCGCAGAAACTCGCCAAGTACTGGGCGCCCCCGGCTGAACCCATAGCTCCGAAAATGAATTCACATAAAACTCCTCATCGAGGAGATTAGCGATATCCGCACGAATCTCTAGGTTAGGTGTCACCGCGTAAGAAGCGAATATCCGAACGGTAGTGTAGCTCGGCAATTCAAAGTCCGTCCCAAAGTAGCCCAGACGATCGTCAACGTACAATATGCCTGCACCAACCTCCATCGGTGAACCGTTCAATTGAAGATTTTTCGCAAGTTGAACCGTCGCTGTTAGCTCTGGAATATTGAGCAACCTCGCGCCTGCTTCTATCTGGCGGCCAAAATTGGGGTCAAAGAAGTCATTTGTAATCTCGGCGTCGACATACGCTAAGGATGCCCATAACGTTACATCACCTGCGAGTGTTCCATTCACGTCCAATTCAATGCCTTGGCTCTCAGCCTCACCCGCAGCGGCATAAGTGAATGCACTGGGATCGTCGACCACCAAAATATTTTCCTGCTGAACGCGAAACACAGTGAACGTTCCGTTTAGGGCTCCGTCGAGCGAAGCAAACTTCACGCCAGCCTCGAGCGATACCGATTGATTTGGATCAAACCCATTACCTTGAGAGTCGGTGCCCGATAATGGCCTGAAGTTCTCACCGTACGATAAATACCATGAGGTAGTGTCACTCGTTTGGTAGACCATCCCGAACTGCGGGCTAAACCGAGATTCGCTCGAGGTCACTGTCGAATTAGAGCGTCTATTGACCAGTTGTTGATCGTAGTCGTCAAAACGACCACCAACTCTTATATGGAAAGTATCCGAGAAACTGATTTGATCTTGAAAGAAAATACCCGTCGACTCTTGGGTCTCAACCCGATCAGCTTGAGGCCCGGGCTCTGGGAGAGCGTATTGCCCATACACTGGATTGAAGATATTGATTGCTTGAAGTTGCTCCAGCGAAGGGTTTGATGCTAGTGAAGGCGAACGCACTCTTCGGAAGACTTGATCGTTCTCAAAGTCATCTCTGTCTGCACCAATTATTACTCTATGCAGCGCACTGCCTGTTTCAAATTGACCCTCAAGTTCGCCTCGAAATACGGTATAGCTTGCATCATAGTGCCTATAACGACGCTGACGCGTTAGCGTCTCCGAGTCTCGGTAGAGTAGCTGACGACTACCCGAGAGTTCTGGTTCTGTCGAGAATCCTTCAAGCTCGGTGTCCCGACTGTTGTAACCCAAGCGAACACTCCACTCATCGTTAAAGCTATAGCTGTACTCCAACTGATGACCAAGCACCTCTGCCTTCATAGGCCCATCGCCCGGTTCACCGAGAAATGTATCGCGAGAAATAGCACCTAATTGATCATTTACCGCCAAAACACCTCGATCAAAAGGTACCTCCTGATCGCTGAATTCCATCTCATAAACAACTTCGCTACGATCGTTAATGCGCCATGCTACCGAGGGGCTCGCGCCGATGCGCCGGATTTCTATTGTGTCGCGAAAACTTTCAGCATCCTCATAAAACCCAACCAACCTTATCGCGACATCGCTCGACAGCGGCGTCGTGTAATCAACATCGGTTCGGACCGAATTAAACCGGCTAGCAGCAATGCTAACGGTTCCGGCCTGATCAAACGTTGGACGTTTAGTTACAAGGTTGATGGTCCCGCCCGGCTCGCCTCTGCCAATTAATGCAGCTCTGGGGCCCTTTAGTACCTCAACAGATTCCACCCCCGATAAATCCCTTGATCCACCGAAACCGCGACCTGCATTGAAACCGTTTACCAAGTAATTGCTTGGTAAATTCTCATCACCAACAAAACCCCGAACAGCAAATGCATTCCAGAGGCCGCCAAAGTTATTTTGCCGCGCTACTGAGGCACTGAGATCCAGCGCTTGATTTAGGTCGAGTGCACCCGCTTGTTGCAGCAACTCCTGGTCAAGTTCTAAGTCAACTTGTGGTGTTTCCAAAAAATCGAATTGACCGCGATAGGCCTGCTTCGTCCCAAGTACACGGACAGTCTCGATACTATTTTGCTCGCTTACTTGCTGCGCCTGTGCAGCGGTTACCGACGCCAGGCATGCGAGCATGACTAATCCAGTGAATGAATACTTCATTTTATATCTCCCAAAAATAACTAAAAAATGCCTCTTCCCTCGCTTTAGAGCCCGTCTTGGGTGCCTAAAACAAAAAAGGGGTAAAGCTTGTGCTAGCTAGCTTTGGGGGGTGGTGCGCGCGCAGGTGGGCGAACAAAGTGCAATCCGTAAGGAACGGCTGAACGATCCTTAGTGTCTTGCGCCGAGTCTCTAACTCGAAATTCGAACAGCCAGACGTCGAACGCTGCTGCCAGTTTGAGTGGCTCGTCAGTGAGTGCGCATAGAGAACAAACGTGGTGCTGCTGAGCGCGTTCCGCGTCGTGATCATCATGCGCATGAGCGGGGACCGCGAGTTGCAATGTGACTGACAGGCATAGGAGCCAAAAGAACTTAGTCACTGGCGCCCTACCGATTTTTAACAGCAAAAATATCATTATCAAACAACAATGTTTAAGACCGACTCCACCTAAAGAGTGGCTCTCGACATTACCTACTCACCTCATTAATTAATACATTACATCACTTTATGTTTAAGGCTTCTTTAAATATAAGTTGGTGACCGCATCACGATCTACAAAGTGAAAACGAATTCGACCAAGCAAAATGTAGGGTTGGGCACCCAACATCAAAACTCGCGAGACAACCACCGTTACACAACCGCACCTCTCTTAAGGCTTCTCAGAAGGATGACTAGCCTTTTGGTGAGCCATTAATCAAGATCCACCAAGCAATCCTTGCAAGTTAACAAAGCCTTGGGTTCATGAATGTCGATTAATGTTCCATAGAGTTTCGCGATGCCACTCAGCGCCGATAAAACTTTTGGCTCACCTATGGACACATCTAACTGTTCTAACAGTTCTTTGAGAATTATCTCCTCAGGAGAAAGTTCCTGACCATAATATTCAACTTGATAATCTTCCAATTCAGCCAGGCTGGCCGCATACGTGAGTGCATCGTCAACGCCCCCAATCTCATCTACCAACCCGATGTCTTTAGCGCTGGTTGCAATCCAGACCCTGCCGCCAGCAATCGCTTTGATATCGTCATAGGTTTGAGACCTTGATTCAGCGACGAAGTTAATAAATCGGTCGTATGCCTCTGAGCCCCAGCTTGAAAAGATTTTATCGAGGTCATCGTCAATTGCCTGAGTCGGGTCCCAACCACCATGCTTGGAAGTCACAACACCATCGAAGCTTACGCCAATGTAATCCATAGCGTTTTCCAATGTTGGCAGGGCAATCGCCACACCTATAGAGCCCGTAATGGTTGTAGGCTCAGCAAAGATATAATCCGCGGGAGTTGAGATATACACACCGCCAGAGGCAGCGTAGTCGCCCATAGAAACGATCACCTTGATGCCCTTTCTTTTGGCAGCCAGCAACTCATCTCTCATCATTTCACTGGCAATAATGGAGCCACCAGGGCTATTGACTCTGAAGACTATTGCTTTCGTACTTTCGTCTTCGTGTGCTTTCCTAATCTGTTTTACAACCCCGTTGGCACCAGCCACGCCCTGAGAGATTTCTCCCTCCCTGATTGCGCCTTCGGCAGTAATAACGGCAATTTGGTTACCACTATCCGAGGAATCATCAGTTATTTGTTTCGCGTACTCTGCATAAGAAATGGTTTTGTAAGTTTCTGTTTCAGCTTCCTCGTCTAACCCAAACTCCTCAATCATGTATTTACGGAACTCAGGAAATGATTTGGTGCCATCGATAAGGTTGTTGGCTTGTGCATAGGCAATGTTTCCTATGGCAGCCTCACCAAAAAATCCCACGTAGTTATCTGCAAAAGATTGGATGTCATCTGATTCAATTCCACGCCCTTCCGCCATCAAAGATTTCATTTCCTCCCAAATAGGAAAGAGCAGAGCTTCTCGCTGCATCCTGTCATTCTCAGACATACTAGATCTCCAACTTGTTTCAGTTGCAGATTTAAAATCTCCCTGTGAATAGTTGTGTACCGTTATTTTCAGGTTTTCGAAAAGGTCTTTATTGTAGTTTCTCATTCCACCAAGACCTCTGACGCTTATGCTTCCGACCGGGTGAACCCATACTTCAGATGCTTGAGAGGCCATGAGATAAGATGTGGTAGACAGACGATCATTAAAAGCAATGACTCTCTTACCAGAATCTCGAAGGGCTTTTAGCTCTTTTGCAACATTGACTGCTGTCGTTGGCCCAGCAAAACCAGTGGATGAGAAATCAACGACCACCGCAGGAATACTGTCATCATCAGCCGCTGCCCTTATGAGCTTTATGAGATCTCGCGTTTGAATTTGAGTGCTGGAAGCGTCTGTAACGGTGGTCAATAAAGACTCTGAGTTGAAAACTTCTTGATCAACTACCATTCCCTCTGGGTCGATCAGCAGCGCTTTGCCGGCCGGATCCTCAACGTCTGGCCCAGAAGCGGTTAGCGCTTTAATTATTGCAATCACAAAAAACATGACAATGAGGGCGGTACCCAAGTCCAGCACAATGGATCGTACTTTTTTTAGAAATCGACCAAGCCAAGAAAAAATAGATGTAAACGCACTCATAAAACTCTCCAACTTACTATCATCCTGAATGTGAGGTTGCTTCGGTAACCTTGATAATTGCTTCAAAACCAATAAATGACCGGCGGTCAATTATGTAGGTGGCCAGCAGTCATTACAACCGTAGGTGAGATTTTTGACTGGACTGCGACGATGAACCCAGGCTCATCAGCGTTACTGTGAGGGAGTAACAGTGGCATTTTCGGGGTGCTACTGTAACCAAGAATAGCGGTTCGCAGCGTACGCACTGATGTAGGGTTATTGGCGCAAACCACAGTCAATGATATATGGTATCAGTAATGGAGTCCTTTGTAATGCTCCCCTCAGCAGGCCTTGCAGGCACGAAGCCCAAAGGCACGAAACAAGCCTGAGTGTGTTGCTAGCTGTCCGCTCAATCTCATCATGCAACCGGCCCTTAGGCGGACTTCAAATGTTGATAGAAAGGTCTGAGGAAGCGCCGCTGCTCACTGGCCACCGCCAAGGGTTTGCCTTATCCGCCTATGCGGCGAACAGGGCCTTGCGCCTGTTCAAATGATCGTCACTACCACTCTGGCTTTTCACAGGTCAGAGGCTACTTCCAATAATGGACTATCGACTTTCCTAGTAAATCACCAACCCGAATTCAGCAGGCTATGCACAAACAGCGACATACGAGCAGCAAAGCGGCGTCGCGAGTATTCCAAAGATGACAACTCGCCGCCAATTCCCTCAATTAGGTTAACAAATAGCTGGCCTTCAAGTACTTTCGCTACATCGATGGCGTGCGCATAACGCTAATTTATTGCCCGGAGCTCGGAGATTTTGCATGACCCCATCAATCCGCAACACGATGATTTCTACATTTGGCCGACCCGTCGCCCTATTGACCCTGAGCTGCGCGCTAATGAGCTTTAACCATAGCGCCATCGCCGGCGACGAGTGCCCAGCGCCGGCGCTCACAGTCAAAGAGAGCCCCATTACGCCAGTAGATCAGCAAAACTACTCTCTGGCCGAGACCCAAGTGATCTTTGCTGACTATGTGCGAAAAATTGCTAAGGGCACTTGCAGCGGCGGTGTGGGTCAGCTGATGCACCTCCGCAATACGCCTGACCCTACTGACCGCACCATTTTGCGCATTAACTTTGACACCATTTATTCGTTTTTAATTCTAGACCTCACCACGCCGGCAACGATTACGCTGCCCGAGGCCAATGGCCGCTATCAAAGTGCCGAGGTTTTAGATGAGGAGCATTACATTCCGTTCATTTTTCAAGAGCCCGGCCGCTACGAGCTCACTCAGGAAAACGTGGGTGGGCAATACGCTATTGTGATCTTCCGCACTCAGGTGACGATGGGCGATGATGAAGACCTAAAAGCGGTGCATGCATTGCAAGATCAAATTCAGCTCGAGCAGGAAAGCCCGGGTAGCTACGCAGCCACTAACGCTTGGGACATGGATGAAATCCTCGCTATGCGCAAGACCTACCAAACCCGCGCGGTGCGCGATCAAGTACCCTCAGAGAAGATGGCTGGCGCCCGCGGAGAACTCACACATGACATGCACAACTTCGGTCCCGCTGTGGGTTGGGGTGGGCAAACCAAGGAAGGGGCGATCTACCTGTTTATTGATGATAAACCCAGTGCACCGCAAACGCTTACCGTTAAAGATGTACCCATGGCCGACAATGCATTCTGGTCAATCACAGTGTACGACCGCGACGGTTACCCTCAGGGCGAGCACTTTAGTCTAAACAGCACCTTTGCCACCGAGAACGATCAGGGTGAGGCCGTCGTGCACTTTGGTGGCTCTCCTGATCAAGAGAATTACCTCGAGATCTATGAAGGGTGGAACGCCACCTTCCGCATATACTCTCCCGAGGCTGAGTACTTTAATGGCAGCTGGGAAGTGCCCAAGCCAGAGCTGGTAGCCGACTAACCCGCCCTCTTTCTGCGCTCGGGATGCACCGCGCGCAGAATTTTCAACTCAATTATGGCAAGGCGGCTATGGAGAGCCTCTGGTTCAGCAACACAGCCCGAAGATTCCCAACCTTGGCAGAAAGCCCCGACGCTCATTCAGCGAGCTGCAGCTCCGGTCGCACCCACGAGCCATCAAAGTAGGCTGGCTGAGGGGTGTAAATGCGCAATGTAGCGTTCCACCCGGCGTAGACCGGCAGGTAATTGTCTGCCGAGGGATCGCCGCCAAAATTGAGCACAGTGTCACCGTCGGCATTCGGTTTGGCAAAGGAGCTATTCATATTGAAGGGCTCAGATGCAACGAAGCCGTCAGCGTCGTAAACGGTGATTGACCAAAACGCATTATCTGCGTGGGGCACGTTGTTAAGCGTTAGCGTCTGATGCTCCATCGAGTCCGGAGTATAAAAAAGATAGACCGCGCCCTCTTTGGGCTGCCCGCCCCAACCAATCGCGACGCCCACGTTATTCAAGTCGTGATCAATCTCACCCTGCTTGCCGAACATATCCTCCGACTTGTAACCCTTTTCATCGCGAAGAATCTGCAGCTCCTTACGCATGGCCATAATGGCTTCTCGATCCCAACGATCTGTGAATAGCAATTCACCCGGATCTGCCTGCTCAACACGGACCAAGTCCTGAAGCGCGTTGGCCTCTTTGATATCCGCGGGATCCTGCATATTCATCTGGGTCCGGATACCCACCAACACGTAGCGACTTCCCGAATTCTCACGCGTCAACGTGAAACTACCGGCCTCCGTCACCACAAAAGGCATCCAATGGCCTTCGTTGAGCACCTGAGCAGACTGATAGCGACCGCCCGTTTCCGGCAGGGTGATCGTTGCTGGCGAGTTAAGGTCGAGCAGCACCCAGGAGTAAAGCGTATCGAAGTTAACGCGGGCGAAGGCTTTGTGGTTGGGGTCTGAGGGAACACGCTCGTGCATCAGCACTCCCATGCCGCTCGAGCAAGTCGCTTGTGCGATCTTCTGAATATAGGCGCCGGCAAAAATCGACTGAGTCTCCGCGGTCGCGTAATTGTCCGCGGTCAGTGGCGTAAATTCCTCAGCCTCAATACGTACCGCAGGTGGCGGACACGCAGCCTCCTCAGCTAACACCTGCTGCGTCAAAGCGGGCGAAACGAGCGCTGCGACTGACAGCATGACAGGCATAAAAAAACGGCTGGACATAAACCTCTCCTCTAAGAGAACAACTGGGACAACGGTTCAGGGACTGTTATTGACACTGCAGGGCTCTCAAATGCAGTAGCGTTACTCTAACCGTAACTCAGACGAGCAGGGGGTGAAATAGTTGTCCCAGCAGAAATCGCCACGGTGGGATCAAGTCAGGCGCTTTGTCGCACAATGATAATCGAGTACGATCGGGAGAAATAAGGACAGGTAGAGCGGCAAACAACATAGTGCCCATGTCAGAACATATCAAACGTAAGCATCATGGCAGGATCGGCAAGGCTATCGCCTTTGCTTTGACCTTCGGTGTGATCGGTGATTTGAGTGCTTATCCCGGCTCTCTTGGAACAGCCCTCAGCCTAGCTTGCCAACTCAGGATCGGTGCCGCGGGTGGCGCGGAGGCCCACGCCCAAAACTTGTATGACGCTGCCGATGCGGTCGTTCAAAATAAGTGCATTGGTTGTCACATTGAGGATGGCCTTGCCCCCAAGGCGGGAGCCTCACTGGCGTTGCGTCAAACATCGGACCCGACCTACCTTGATTTTAACTTTTCAAATTTCCACGCCCTCTCGGAAGCTCGTAGTTCTCAATACATACTAAATAAAGCACAGGGGGCGGCGCACGGTGGCGGCGCTGTTATTGAGCCCTTCTCCTCAGACTATAAATTACTCGCTGACTTTTTACATTCGTTGGAGCTCGGTTCGACTTGCAGTCCATCTTCACTAAAGAAAACAGCTGGCGATGTTACCCCCGACACCTTGTGGAGCGGGGTAAACAGCTTGAGTGCCCCTCAGCTCTATCGCAAAGCTGCCGTTGTCCTAAGTCGACGGGTACCCACGGCAGAAGAGCATGACCGACTGAGCCGCGGCGACATTACGCTAGATGCAGCGATTGATGAACTCATGGCCGGTCAAGGCTTCCATGACTTTCTGGTAACGGGCGCAAATGATCAGTTATTAACCGATGCTTTTACCAACGGGCTGTTTCCCATCTCATTGGACGGTCTGTGGTGGCCGGAAGCTGGTACGGCTAATCTCGCTCTTTTTGAAAACTTAGAGCGGGACGAAGAGCTTTACAATAACAATGAAGCTTGGGAGCTGTGGATAGCGAAAAATTATGGACACGCTCGTGCCCCCGTCGAACTCATTGCGTATGTGGTTGAAAACGATAAACCTTATACCGAAATATTAACTGCCGACTATACGATGGTGACGCCGCTAACTGCGGACACTTTGAATGCCCAGCTTGAAAATCCATGGGAACAAGCCGTTGTTTACAACGGCGAATACACCGAGTTCCATAAAGAATTTAGACCAGCCAAAAACTTTGGCACATTTAACTCCCCCCCCGGCGAAGAAATTTGCAATCCCATTCAGGTGGGCAACTGCTATCCCAGCTCTTGGGACCCGTTTGAGTGGCCACATGCGGGCGTTCTAAACACGATGGCATTCTTAACGCGCTACCCGACAACTGAAACCAACCGAAACCGTGCGCGTGCTCGGTGGACCTACAAGTTCTTTTTAGGGCTCGATGTGGAAGCGTCAGCGGCTAGAACCACCGATGCGGCGGCGCTGGCCGATAAAAACAATCCAACCCTGTTAAATCCTGCTTGTACGGTATGCCATCAAACGCTAGATCCGGTAGCGGGCGCCTTTCAAAACTATGGGGAAGTGGGCAATTTCAGGGACAGCGATTTTACGGATACTCTGCCCTGGTCTTATAAGCTCGATCCGGAATCGGGCTACGTCAGCGGGGATACCTGGTTTCGCGATATGAGAACGCCAGGGATGAACGGCAACTCTGCCCCGGACGCATCAAACAGTCTGCAATGGTTGGCACAGCAAATTATTGCAGACCCAAGGTTCCCGGTAGCCACCGTCGAGTTTTGGTGGCCTGCCGTCATGGGCCGGGCTTTATTGAAAGCTCCAGAAGATCCTCAACTCCCCAATTACAATGAAGAGCTTGAGGCCTTTAGCCTGCAACGCTATGAAGTGAATAAGCTGGCTGGCGCCCTCGTGCAAAATCAATTTAAGTTGAAAGCATTGCTGCGAGAAATGGTCCTATCACCCTGGTTCGCCAGCGGTGAGGTTGTAAGCCAAAACGCTAAGCTTTTTTCAGTGGCTAGCCTCGGTACCCGACGGCTGCTCACACCGGAAGAACTTGACGATAAGACGAAATCACTTTTTGGATTTAAGGTTTGGGAGCGAGCGGAAGAAAACATTCTTCCCGAATCCGTCACCTACGTGTCGGGTTGGGTCAATATAGCGCTAGGAGGCATCGACTCCTACCAAGTTAAGTCTAGAGCCAGAGAGGTTTCAAGTCTTTCTCTCGCTGCCGTGGAGCAGCACGCATCTGGAGTAGCTTGTGTTGTCGCCGAAATAGAGGCTGAAACCGTTGATGGCCAACGACAATATTTAAATACCGTCGACTTTTCTTCGACTCCCACAGACTCCGAGGAGCTGCGAGCGGTGTTGGTAAATTTGTATTCGCGCCTACACGGGCGCAGCGTGGCGGCGGAATCTGATGACGTCGAGTTGCTGGTAGATTTGTTGCTCGAAGCACAGAAGACTCACGAGTCACACACGAGCTGCTATTTTTGGGATGATCTTTCCTATGAAAAGCTGGGGGACGATCTGGATACGAGAGGGGTTCGGCAACAGGCCAACACGACACCGGTTGAACAAGCAAATACCTGGGCTTGGCGCCTTATATTCGATTACATGGTGGCTCACTATGATTACATCAATGAGTAAAACCATGGGTTTGACGCGGCGAAAATTCTTGGCCAGCACGGCAGCCCTAATCGCCTCAAGTCGAGTTTCATTGGTGCAAGGTTCTTCTCCGTATGATGGACCTTACCTGATGACGATTCATGCAAACGGGGGATGGGATTTATCGCTCTTTTGTGACCCTAAGGTAAATGTGCCCGGAGAGTTGCCAATTACCAACTGGTCTGAGGCAAGCGATACTCAGTCGATCGGCAATATCTTATTTGCGCCGATCGCAAACAATGATGACATGTTCCGAAAAATAGCCGCGGATTCGTTGGTGATAAATGGTGTCGACACACAAACCAATGCGCACCAAACAGGCGAGCGCCACACGTGGACAGGTTCCGCAAGTGAGGGCCGCCCCACCCTAGCAGCCCTGTATGCGGCTGCGAAAGCTCCCAATGCGCCAATAGCATTGATCAACAACGGAGTCTTTGGTGCTGATCAGGCGCTTGTGCGCACCGCCAGAATCTCACCGGGTGGATTGAAAGATTTGGTGCGCCCCCGCGATAGCACTGAAGAAGCTCTGCTTGCGAAGTATAAAACTCGAGGACTCAATGTCCTGAGCGAGCAAGAAAGGTATAACGACGCGCTGGCTAACCGTATGGGCGCCTTTGAAACCGGTATGCAAGGCAGAACATTATTAGACAAGCTGTACCAGAACCTGCCAAACGAGATGCCGCAATCTCAAGGCGTGTACCAAGGAGAAAGTAACCTAAAAGCGCAGATACAAATTGGTTTAGTGGCGTTCAGCACTGGAACCACCGCAAGCGTTGAATGCGGCGCCGGTGGCAACTGGGACACGCACTCAAGTGGTGAGTTTTCGCAAGTTCAAAACATTCAGGCTCTGAATGACGCGCTAATCTATCTTTGGGACATGGCTGACGAACTCGAAATCAGGGACAAATTGGTGGTTGTCGTGTCCTCTGATTTTGGCAGAACGCCCTACTACAACTCCTTTGGCGGCAAGGACCATTGGCCCATTAACTCCTACCTTATTATGCAGGGAAGTGCTGACTGGGGTGGTCGCAGCGTAGGACAAACCGATGCCTTACAAAATGCTGAAAAAATTGATCCGTCGACTCTGAAAGTATCGAACTCAGGTTCGCTAATTTATCCAAAGCACGTTCATCATGCATTGCATCGCTATTTGGGCATTGATGACTTCGCCGCTCAAGTTGGTTACGGCTTTCCGCAAACGGAACAGTATGATTTTTTCAACCCAAATCTCATGACCTAAGTTTTTCTCTGCGGCGTTACCGCTGCACTGCTCTCAGAGCACTTGGCGAACCCTGGAGTTCGCACACCACGCAGCAACGCGCTGGGAGTCGTCTTCAGTAATCGTGAGTGAAATAAAGCTCCCTCAAACCAAGTGAGAGAGGTGCTGCAAACCCAAGGCAACGGAACGCGGGCGGAGCTGTTCCAGCACTGCACAACCCCAACACCATCGACATTAACCGGGATCTGCCTAGGGAAGGTCGGATGTAAAACAAGTCTGCCGAAATACAGAGATGGCCAACTAGGGGTGATCAGTTTGATCAACCATAGTTTCGCAGGGGTATACACCTGACGGTCGACATCACCTCTGCACGCGACTGATTTGCTACACAGTGAAAGATCGCGCCTGCAACTGAAATGATAACTGCTATGCTGAAGCCTTTCTGACACCAACATGCTAGAGGGAAAGCCCCGTGAAATTATTCTACTCGCCGTTCCATACATTTATTCATAAGGTCCTCGTTACCATTCATGAAGCCGGTCTGTGGGATGACGTCACCTTTGTGCCTACCTACCCTTTCAAAAACCGCGAGGGCGAGGACCAGGGCGATGCCTACTCAATCGCCGCACTAAACCCACTCAATAAAGTGCCAACCCTAGCGCTCGATAGCGGCCAAGTGGTGTATGGCAGTCAGGCCGTTGTTGAATGCATCGACAGCATGAGCAAGTCTGGCAAGCACCTGTATCCCCCTGCAGGACCCACTCGCTGGGACGCCATTACTCGCCTTGCTCTGGCAGATACCATGTTTGAGACCACGGTCATGCTGGTCATGGAAGGATGGAATCCCGAAGAAAATCAGCGCATTGAATTTTTCGAGTGGATCTGGCCAAAAATTATTCGTGGCTGTGACTCCCTAGAAGCCGCCTGCAAACAGGGCTTCGACGGCTTTGATATTGGCCAAGCGTCCATGCTTCACGCGATTAGTTATATGGATTTTAGAGTGAATTTCTATGACGCAAAAGATCCCCTGTATCCGGATTTTGATTGTTTCGATGGGCGCCCTAACCTGAAAGCCTGGTGGGAGGAATCTATCCAACGGCCTTCGGTAACAAGCCACTACAATCGCGACTTTGAAGGCGATGACTCAGCAGCGTTTTTACAAAAGAATGTTCAGGAAGTACTGGCAGCCCAGGGTGCTATAAAATGATTAAGCATTATTACTGGCCGACGCCCAACGGCCACAAAACTGCCATCATGCTCGAGGAAGTAGAACTCGAGTATGAGGTCTGCACCGTTAATATTTTGGAAGGCGATCAGTTCGATCCAGCGTTTATTGCGATCAGCCCCAACAACCGCATACCGGCCATTGTCGATACTGACGGCCCTCAGGGTGAGCCCTATACGGTGTTTGAATCGGGCGCCATTCTTATGTACCTGGCCGAGAAAACCGGCAAGTTGTGGCCACAAGATTCAGTGGAACGCTACGACGTTATTCAATGGCTGATGTTTCAGATGGGCAATGTGGGCCCTATGTTTGGCCAGAACGGGTATTTTCAGGGTTACTGTCCAGAGGATGTGCCGCTGGCCAAGGAACGCTATCACAATGTGTGCAAACAGCTGTACGGTGTTATGGACCGACGCTTGGGTGAATCGGAATATTTAGCGGGTTCGAATTACTCCATTGCCGACGTAGCCACCTTTCCGTGGGCGATGCCCAAGCAGCAGGAGATGCACCGTATCGATATTACGCAGTATCCCAACGTCAAGCGCTGGTCCGAGACCGTGGCGATGCGGCCCGCAGTACAACGCGGCATCGCGGTCATGGCTGAGGATATGAAAGTGGGCAACCCCACCGAAGAGACGTATAACAATATGTTTGGCGCTAAGCAGTTCAAGCAATAATTCGACCCTGAGCAACAAAAGTGAGGGAGTTGCCAGCCGCCCCCGCGCTATAGCGGTGAGCGCTTTTAAAAATTTATTGGCTTTGCCAGTTTGAATTTTAAGAAACAACCAATCGGCATAACGGTATAACAGTACAACAAGGTGGAACTGCGACAGCCTCCAGCCTCACAAAGCGACGCGGTAAGACTCGGCAGAGCTTAACCGGTAGCGTCGAGCCACTTGGCAAACCGCTGGGTGCCTCCGTTAACTTTTACACAGCACAATATAGGTATTCATCATTAAAGAAAAAATGGAAGCCAATACACCGACCGAAATTGCCATAGGGCAAGTCGCTTGGCTGAAGGTCGTCGAGGTCAATCATCTGGGGGCGTTCGTAGACTGGGGTCTTAGCAAAGACCTGTTTATCCCTTTTGCTGAGCAGCATCACCCGTTGAAGCCGGGTAACTACACCATTGTGAAGGTGTACCTTGATAATCAGGGGCGACCTGCAGGCTCAACGCGCATTGATCACTGGATCGAGGACACGGCAACCGGCCTCAAGGTGGGTGAAAAGGTGTCTCTACTGGTTGCTGAACAAACCGAACTGGGGTTTAAGGCAATCATCAATCATCAGTATTGGGGTTTGCTTTACAGCAATGAGCTGTATCGGAGAATTCGCAGAGGGCAGGCACTCGACGGTTATATTCAACGTATTCGCGACGATGGAAAAATTGACCTATCGCTCAATCAGCCGGGCTTCAATAACTCAAAAATAGACGGCGTTGCGCAAAAAATAGTTTCTCAGTTAAACGAAAATTCAGGGTTTTTAGCCCTCACCGACAAGAGCCCTCCCCCTGCTATTTATGCGGCCTTTGGTGTGAGTAAAAAGGTCTTTAAGCAGGCGATTGGTTCGCTGTATAAGGCCCGAAAAATCAATATTGAAGCCGAGGGAATACGACTAGCCCCTGATAACACCTGAGTTCGTTGTGGCGGGTTACACGAGCCACATAGGCTTAGACTACTCGGTGAGGTTTTTTTCGAGCAGTGCAAAAAGATCCTGAACCGAGGAGCTTCCCTGCGTTTCACCCTTGGCATCAAACTGCCACAGCATGCCGTCGAGGTCGGGGTTGGCAAAATAGACAATGCCGTGACGAACCGGATCGGAAGATTTCTGACTCAAGACTCGGTGAACGACAGCACCCACGGTGCGCTCTGAGTGGGCCGTGACGAAATGCAATGCTTCACCGAAGTTGATGACCAAATGACCGGGAAGAACCGGTACATCCTCAAACTGACCGGCGACCTCAACTTGTAAGCCAGGGGTGGTGGCATCGAGGATCGTGACAAAGCCGTAGTCTGTGTGGGGGCGCAATCCCAGATCTGGGTTACGGGTGTCGTAGTGAACGAAGTTCAAAAACGCGGTGCCCGCACCCGAGGCATAGCCTCCTGAGGCGCGGCTCCAAAGCGGCTCGGGAATACCCGACTGGTGAAACACTTCGCAAATAATAGCGACGCCAATGTCATCGAGTTGCCGGCCAAACCGGGCAATCGCTGCAGGATAGTGTTGATCCCAGTGATGGCGGCATAGCGCCAGCTTGGTTTGCTGGTTGTTCTCTAGGGCGATGAAACCCTCAAGGTCGCCATACTTGGGAATCTTGCGATAAGGGCTATCTGGGTCGAGTAGCCCGCAACCGAATTCGCGGGCGCTGTCGAGGTGCAAAGGGTCGGGAATCTTGAGGTAAAAGACGCCCAGGGCCCAGGCACGGCCGAGGTCCTCCTCGGTGGGGAACATCAGTCGCTGGCGCTCGGAAATTACGGCAATGGGGAGACCCTCATTCAGTAACATTGTGTGACCATCATCGAGGCTACAGCTGTAACCGCAGCTCTTATGGGCAACAAACTATTCCGCATAGGCTTTTCCTCTACTCGAAGCAAGGGAGTGATCGCTGTTAGTTTGGCACAGAAGGCACGAAGTGCTGTATCCCCCCAAGATCACACAATTGCAACTTTCGCGTTTTAGGTGGTTTTTACAAAGGCCAAAAAAGGGGTATTGTTTTGGCTCGAAAGCAAAAATATAAATAACAAAGAGGTCACTATGGTCTACGCAAATCCAGGCTCCGAAGGCGCCGTCGTTCAATTCAAACCCCAATATGAGAATTACATTGGTGGCCAATGGGTTGCCCCCGTCGACGGCAGCTATTTTGACAATGTCTCTCCCGTCAATGGTGAACCGTTCTGTAAAATCCCCCGATCGACCGAAGCCGATATCAACCTAGCTCTTGATGCAGCCCATAGCGCAAAAGATGCCTGGGGCGCCACCCCCGCGACCGACCGCTCCAACATTCTCCTGAAAATAGCTGATCGTATTGAAGCCAACCTTGAGATGCTTGCGGTGGCTGAGACCTGGGACAACGGCAAGGCCGTTCGCGAGACCCTCGCCGCAGACCTGCCCTTGTGTGTAGACCATTTCCGCTATTTTGCGGGCTGCATTCGCGCCCAGGAAGGCTCGATGGCAGAGATAGACCCCACAACAGTGTCCTACCACGTTTATGAACCCCTGGGTGTCGTGGGGCAAATCATCCCCTGGAACTTCCCTTTGCTAATGGCCTGCTGGAAGCTTGCACCAGCCCTAGCTGCGGGCAACTGCACGGTGATGAAACCGGCTGAACAAACCCCCGCCTCTATCTGCGTTCTCATGGAACTCATTGGTGACCTATTACCCCCGGGTGTGGTGAACATCGTCAATGGTTACGGCACCGAGGCCGGACAAGCCTTGGCGACCAGCACTCGTATTGCAAAGATTGCCTTTACGGGGTCCACCGCTATTGGCCATCACATTTTGCGCTGCGCCGCTGAAACAATGATTCCCTCCACCGTGGAGCTTGGCGGTAAGTCACCCAATATCTTTTTCGCCGATGTCATGGATCAGGGCGAAGACTTCATCAGCAAGGCTGTAGAGGGCTTGGTATTAGGCTTTTTGAATCAGGGCGAGGTTTGTACTTGCCCCTCACGAGCTCTGATCCATGAAGATATGTATGAGCCCTTCATGGAGATGGTGATCGAGCGCGCCAAAAAGATCACTCGTGGCAACCCCCTTGATGTCAACACAATGGTCGGCGCTCAAGCCTCTCGGGAACAGTTCGATAAAATCATGAGCTACTTACAAATAGGTCGTGAAGAAGGCGCTGAAATTCTCATTGGCGGCGATATTGAGCAGGTAGAAGGCCTAGGCGGCGGGTATTACATTCAGCCTACGTTCTTCAAGGGCGATAACAAGATGCGTGTGTTCCAAGAGGAAATTTTTGGTCCCGTTATTGGCATCACCACCTTCAAAACCGAAGAGGAAGCGTTGGCTATTGCCAATGACACCGAATACGGTTTGGGCGCCGGCGTTTGGACCCGCGATACCAATAAGGCCTATCGCATGGCACGGGGCATTCAAGCCGGACGGATATGGATGAACTGCTACCACGCGTATCCATCCCACGCCGCCTTTGGGGGCTACAAAAAGTCGGGTATTGGCCGGGAGGGCCACAAGGTGACCCTTGACCACTACCAGCAAAAGAAAAATTTGCTCGTCAGCTATGGCGATAGCCCCTTAGGCTTCTTCTAAACCGGGTGGACGGGTCATCACTGAAGCGAAGATGACCGGCAATACAGCAACACCCTGAGGCGCTAGAACGCGATGTCGCCTAGATGCCCTCAGGGTAATTCTGAATCACGAGTTATTTTTTGGATCGCGGTGCCCTACCGACCGCAAAAGCCTGACTTCGCTTTACATACTGCGTCGGGGTTTCTCACAGCGTCATACCTCGGGCTGCTATTAAGGCCTTATCGCCCCTAGTTCTTCAGCGCTGCAATCATCTGATCACGCATCACGAATTTTTGGATTTTTCCCGTGACTGTCATGGGGTACTCGGAGACAAAGCGCACGTGGCGAGGAACTTTAAAGTGCGTGATTTGATCGTTACAAAAAGCCTTGAGCTCATCTTCAGTCATTGACTGTCCCTCGTTGAGCTGCACCCAGGCACACACCTCTTCCCCCATTTTCTCGTGAGGGATGCCAAAAACCTGAACCTCTGAAATAGCAGGATGCTGATACAAAAACTCCTCAACCTCCCGGGGATAAATATTCTCACCACCACGAATAATCATGTCCTTGATGCGACCTACGATGCGCACGTAGCCCTCTTCATCCATGGTGGCCAAGTCACCGGAGTGCAGCCACCCCGCCTCGTCAATCGTCTCCGCTGTACGCTCGGGGTCGTTCCAATATTCACGCATTACCGAATAGCCCCGAGTGCAGATTTCGCCTTTTTCTCCGATGGGTACAACACGGTTAGTTTCATCAATAATTTTGATCTCTACCCAGGGCACCGCTCGGCCTACAGTTTCAGTGCGACGCTCCAAAGAATCGTTAGGGAGTGTCATATGGTTGAGGGGACTGACCTCTGTCTGGCCGTAGCCGATCAAGATATCCTCCATGTGCATTTCGGAAATCACGCGCTTCATCACCTCAACGGGGCAAGGGGCGCCCGCCATAATGCCCGTTCGCAGGGACGAGAGATCGAACTCGCCAAATCGAGGGTGATCGAGCTCGGTAATAAACATAGTGGGGACACCGTGTAATGCCGTGCAACTCTCGGCCTCCACCGTTTCTAATGTTGCAAGGGGGTCGAAGGCTTCGCCGGGGAACACCATGGCCGAGCCATGGGAGACACAGGCCAGCACCGCCAAAACCATACCAAAGCAGTGATACAACGGAACCGGAATACACAACCGGTCCGTCTCGGTAAGCTGCATAGCCTCCCCCGACAGATAACCATTATTGAGAATATTGCAGTGGGTTAACGTGGCACCCTTTGGGTTGCCCGTGGTGCCACTGGTAAACTGGATGTTGATCGCGTCATCGGGTTTTAACTGACCTTGTAATGCCCGCAGCTGATGGCCTTCATCCGCTCCACCCAGCCCACAGACAGCTGCAAAATTGAGCATGCCGGCGGTCTCGGCGGTTCCCATTCGAATGACCGTTCTAAGGTGGGGTAACTTCTCAGCCTGAAGTACTCCGGGCTTTGAATTTGCAAGCTCGGGGACCAGAGTGTTGAGCATGCCCAGATAGTCACTGGTTTTAAATTTTTCTGCGGTGATGACCACCTTGCACTCGACTTTGTTCAGGGCAAATTCAAGTTCATAAAGTCGATAGGCCGGATTAATACAAACCATAATGGCGCCAATCTTCGCCGTCGCCAGCTGAACCATGACCCACTCATAGCTGTTAGGGCCCCAGATACCCACGCGATCGCCGGGTGCCACCCCCAGCGCCAACAAACCTTTCGCTAATTGATCAACCTGTTCCTGCAGCTCGCGGTAAGTCCACCTTACGCTCTGGTGGCGGACGATAAGCGCATCTTTATCGGGGTATTGATCACAAATACGGTCGAAGTACACGCCAATCGTTTCATAAATGATTTGTGTCGTAGAGGCACCGCAGTAATAGCTTTGGTCGAGAGTTTTCATAACGGATATCTTTTTATTTTCGTTCGTTTTACATCAGAGGGTCGTGCAAGAGCAAACATCGTCAACTAAAGTCCAGCCAACATGCGGCCCAGCTAGCGTGACCTCAGACGCCTTTGATCTATGAAGGCACTATGGACCTATTTGCAAAGCCTAAACGCCTGAGCTCAATAGCACATAGAGGTATCGATCCGAGCCTATCGAACCCGACACCCAGCCTACTACCTGCCGTCTAACTCGATAATTTCAAACGCGGAAGACGTACCACTAAACGGCGAACCCGTGGCATCAAAGCCAAAGTGTGAGAAACGGTACTCACCCGATGGCGTGTGCTGCGGCACCTCCCAGCTTAACTCGGCGACGTAAGCATTTGCTTCAAGCTGCCAGCGCACCCGGGTGCTCCAGTCGCCATCATCGGCAACCCGCTGCCAGCCCGCCGCAGTTTTCCGCTCCACCAGCAGATAATTTTTCCCCTTGGGGAAATTTACCGTTGGGTTGGCCGACCAAAATCGCGCGGCAACCGTCTCTCCCGGACGATAACTCGCGGCGAGCGGTGCCAGTGCGTCTCCCAGCAACGCGCCATTAGGGAGTGAATTTTTGGACCCCTCCGGCAAAGGCAGACCAAGCGATTTGCCCCGCCAATCGTCGTAGGACACGCCAATTGCCAACGGCGCACCTGACTCCAACGCCGTCGCCAACTGACTCGCGACCTGCTGATAGGCAGGCAGGCTCCAGCGCCCATGTAAAGTATGACCGCCTTCGTATTGCTGCAGCCCATATTCCTCGGGGGTCGTTATGTACCCGGCATAGCCATTGGAGTAACCCGCCAGCACAATGTGCTTTGCCCAGTCGCCCAGCTCAGCCATAACGCTATCTCGCAGGCGTCTGCCCGCCATCGTCGTTACCTCAGCGGGTAAGGCAAGAATCACAAGCTGGCCAACTCGTGCCACGGTGATTGAGCGTATTTGAGATTGCAGCGGCGGCGTGCCGGTGCCAGTTTCCAGTAAAATGGCCTTGGGTCGCTGACAGGCTCTTACGGGTTCGGTCCACTCGGGGGCTCCGATGATGAGTTGAATCAACCAGTCCCGCCACACACTCTGCTCAGTCATCCCCTCTTTGAACAAAAAGTGCCCGCCGCCATCTTCCGTAGAGCCCCCGGCAAAGGAGTAGCCGTAGGCCGAAGGACAAGTGCGCTGTGTCCCCACTCCGGTAAATTTGTCATCGACGGCGTAATCACTTAGATCAACATACAGTCGACGCGAATCGATCGGTCCCCCTAGCGCCTCGTCTGCCTCATCGAACAAGGTCTGCGCCACCACCAGCTGGCGCTGGCCCATAATTTGCGTGGTCTCTACGTCTGTTGCCCCTGGGCCAGTATTGTCGAGATTGGTATTGGGGGTGACATCTCCCGGGTCAGACTGGGCGAAAGCGGCCACAAAATCTTCGGCGGATGCGTAGCCCACGCCCTCGCGCTTTTCCATTTGCAACGAGGCATATCCCTTATGGTCGCCGGAAATAAGGCGGTTGTAATAATTCATCGCCGTGGGGTGAAGTGCGTACCAATTGATCATGCCCAGAGGCCCGTCATTACCCACAAACTTGAGCAAGGTCATGGCCGTGTTGGTATTTTCGCTGTAGCGATCACGCTCACGCTGGGGATTTTCCCGATAAGCGATCTCCGACCGATTGACTCCAGCGTCTGTCACACGGCCCGTATTGATAAAAATCTGGCCGGGCTGGAGATCCTCGTGGGCCTTTACGATTGAGGCGGTAATGCCACTAACAATCGCTTCAAAGTGCTCCGGATAGTGCCCCCCATCGAGACCGGTCTCGGTTCTGGACTGCCAATAGCCACTGGGCCCGGCATGGGTATGGGTGGCGCTGATGATCACGTTTTCCAAGGTATAGGTGCTGCCAAAGCGAAGCTGCAAACGCTCAACGACTTCCAGCGTCATATGGTGATCAATGCTTCCTAAGTCGGCGCTGACAAACACCAGGCGCTGGTCGGGTTTCTGGGCCTGGGCCGCTATGAAGGCACGCGACCGCAGACGAATATGAACGCCCTCAGCAATCTGGTCGGGTCGACCAAAGCCCCATAGCGGCATGCCTACCTCTGGCCCGGTAATATCCACCATGCCACGACCGATCAAGTAAGACGTTTGCGTCTCATCTAGATTTTGCCCAAACCCTTGCCCCGAATACACGAGCAAGCAAAGGAGCCAAACCCAAGCAAAGCTGCGCTGGTAAGCGCTGCGCGACCTTCCTGTTGACCCCCGAATTAGCCTCATAAAACAATGCGGCCACTGTCCGAAACAATTTTTTGCCCGATAACCCCCCCCGACATGCCATTGGCTACCACCGTAAACGTGTCAGGCAGAAAAGTTGCCGTCGATGGATTAAAGTTCATAGAGAACCTCGCCACCAATCACCGTCATAGTGACCTCTGTATCAAGCATAGCGCCTTCATCGACGGTCATAATGTCTTGGGAAAGCACCGTCATGTCGGCAGCCTTGCCTACGCTAATAGACCCCAGAGTCTCCTCCATGAATACAGCGTAGGCATTCCACTGCGTCAGGCTAAGCAGCGCTTCTGGCCGCGTCATACGTTGATCAGCCTCGAAGCCTTCCGAGGGCAGGCCTGCTAGAGTTTTGCGGGTAACTGCCGCATAGAAATTCGCAATGGGGTTAATGGGCTCAACCGGCACATCGGTACCATTGGCAACATGCACGCCTGAATCGATCAATGACCGCCAAAGATAAGCGCCCTCGTCAATACGCTCAGGGCCCAATCGGTCTATCGCCCAAGGTCGATCGGAACTCAAGTGAATGGTTTGAATGGACGCAATCACACCGAGGCGCGCAAAGCGCTCAATATCATCAGGGCGTAAATGTTGCGAGTGCTCAATGCGAAACCGGTGATCACCTCCCTCTGGCATGACCCGCTCAATGGTATCGAGCACCACGCTGTTCGCCCTGTCGCCAATGGCATGGGTATTGATTTGCCAGCCATTAACCCGGGAGCGCTCCATGAGCGTGGCCAACCGGTCGGCATCTGCTGTTTGCAAACCCACGGTAGTTGGGTCGTCAGAATAAGGCTCATGCAACCAGGCCGTTCTCGATCCCAAGGCGCCATCCATAACCACCTTGAAGGCATTAAGGGTTAAGCGGTTATCTTCCGAGGCAACAACGGGGGCTGTGTTGAGCCAGTGCTCGGTCAAATCTGGATCGCTGGCGCTGATCATGGAAAAAAGGCGAATCTTTAAACGCTGGTCCCCATCGACGATCTGCTGAGCTTCAACCTCGACAGCATCAATACCGGCATCATGGAAGCTAGTGATCCCCTGCTTAATCGCATGATCCTGAGCGGCTAGCAGCGCCCGGGTCGCTGACTCGGCGGTAAAAACCGTCAGGGGTGCTGCAAGAGCCATTGCAGTTTCATGCAAAATACCCGTTGGCATTCCCCGGGTGTCTTTAACCACTACCCCGCCTTCTGGGGCAGTCGTGAGCTTGTTGATTCCCAAAACCGACATGGCCTTAGCATTAAGCATTAGAGTGTGGCCGTTTGCATGCTCAAGCACCACAGGGTGATTGGGACTGACTTCCGATAATCCACGATGGGTTGGAAAGCCATCGACAGTCAGTGACGGGGCTTTAGACCATTTACTTTGGTGCCACCCCCGGCCCAAGATGACTTCATTGTCTGGCGTCTTTGCTGTCGCTTGTGCCACCTGATCAACCATACCGGTGAAAGTTTTTGGCGTAGATAAATCAAGACTTATCAATGCTCGACCGAGTGAGGCAAAGTGACCATGGCCCTCAACAAAGCCGGGGTAGGCAATATCTGACCCCAAGTCTCTAATGCGACTCGCGTTGGGGGCATGAGCTAAGGCTTCTTCCTTACTGCCAACAAAACTGAATTTCCCCGCGTCTATCACCACCGCTTCAACCACAGGGTTAGCGTCCTCTGCGGTGTAAATTTTCCCCGTAATAATAACCGGGCCGGTTGAAGCCAACGCTGCCCATGGCAGCAGCACCAGCGATGCGGTGACACAGACAATGAGACTTAATAAGTTTGGCCAGATCCTTCGCGTCGACATAAAAAATACACTCACCAGTAAGGGTTAAATTTAAGCTCGCGTATTAACGAGCCGTTGCTTTGCTGATTAATACGATAGTACAGCAGCTTCACTCAGGTTCGGCGTTGCCTCGCAGGCTCTTTACATGGTGACATGTCACATGACATGCTTTGCCATACAGATATCCTATGATGACCTGCGCAGTGTGCCCGAGCACCCGTACAAACCAAACATCCTTGCTAGAGACGAGATCACTATGCTGAAGTCGCACTTTTCCGCTATCTGGGAGTCAGTCGCTGATGCTGTGCCCGATCACATTGCACTGATTCAGGGTAAGCGCCGCATAACGTGGCGTGACTATGAAGGTCGTTCTGCAAAACTCGCCCAAGGACTGATGGAAGCGGGGCTAGGCAAACATGCCAAGGTGGGTATGTACCTATACAACTCGCCGGAGTATGCGGAAACCAATTTTGCCGCCTTAAAAATTGGCGGCGTACCGATCAATGTCAACTACCGGTATCTCGATGAGGAGCTGTTTTACCTCCTTGAGAATGCCGACGTTGAAGCTCTGGTGTTTCATCGGTCGCTGGGAAACAGGGTGACACGAATATGCCATCGGCTGCCCCAACTAAAAGTAATGATCTCTGTTGACGATGGCGCGCCAGAAGATGACTCAGAAGAACCGTCAGCGGCAATACCTTACGAAACCCTCATCGCCAAAAACTCCGGTGCGGCACGCATAACCCCTGAAGGGGATGAGATTTATATGTTTTACACCGGTGGCACAACGGGTATGCCTAAGGGGGTCATGTACCCCGTAAAGGATTTCACCGAGTTTTTCATGCGCGGGTTCCCATCTATGATCGGAATTAGCCCCTTTGAGACTGCTGATCAAATGGCGGTGACGGCGAAACAACTGCTAGATTCAAACGCTGGCGTTGTCTCGATGTCAGGGCCACCACTAATGCACGGCACCGGCTCATGGCTGGGATTGATGTTTCCGCATATGTTAGGCGGTACATCCGTCATGCTCGAAAGTCGAGGATTAAAACCGGAGGAGGTTTGGGACGCAGTAGACCAGCATAAAATTGCTCAACTGGTCATTGTCGGCGACGCCTTTGCTAAACCCCTGCTACGAGCATTGGAAGCAGAGCCTGATCGCTGGAACACTTCCAGCTTACGAATGATGATTTCATCCGGCGCCATGTTCACCACTCAAGTAAAACGCGATCTCATTGAGCACATTCCCGAACTCGCTATTGCCGATGTACTGGGTTCGACCGAAGGCGGCATGGGTCAATCGATCATGACCAAAGATACCCCCGCCAGTGAGACTGCAAAATTCCTGCTGCTGCCCACTTCAAAGGTGCTTTTACCCGATGGCAGCCGTGAAGTAACACCAGGGTCTGGTGAAGTGGGAATGGTTGCCCAAAGTGGCATGGTGCCCCTGGGTTATTACAAAGATCCAAAAAAATCTGCGGGCACCTTCAAGGAGATCGATGGCAAGCGCTATGCATTCCCCGGTGACATGGCCACGGTTGCAGCCGACGGCAGCATAAACTTGCTGGGCCGAGGGTCGAACTGTATCAATACAGGGGGTGAAAAAGTCTTCCCCGAAGAGGTGGAGGAAGCCTTGAAGCTCCATGATGCGGTCGAGGATGCACTGGTCTTTGGATTGGACGATGAGCGGTTTGGAAGCCGTGTGGCCGGTGTTGTTTCCCTGGAAAAAGCGAAGAGCGCAGCCGCTGAGGACATTGTCTCCGCAACCCGCGCGCTGCTGGCCAGTTACAAGTTGCCCAAAGAACTGATCGTGGTGCCCAAGGTACCTAGAGCACCCAATGGCAAGGCAGATTACAAAGCGGCGCAGCAGCTACTTATGGACAGCAGAGGTGCCGAGTAGCGAACCCCAAGGCGATGCCCCGCTTTCGCAACAGCGAGCGGCCGGAGCCCTCTCTCAAAGGCACCTGCACACTTAGCGCCCCCTCTTTTTTGCGGGGCAATTTGGCGGGCAAGTTCAGCGAGAAAGTTTGACGAGGAAGTGTTGTCACATCCCTGCTTCGAAAATTAAGACAGGGCGACTGTCTCGAGAACCGACACTAAAACGGCAGAAACACGCAAGCACAGAGTGTGGTTTATCACTAAAACACACCGTCTGCCCTGTACATAAGCATGGGCATGGGCATGGGCATGGGCATGGGCACTATTCTGCAAACAGTCGACGGGCTGAGGAATCCCTCAATACAACGTCAAGGCGCACCGATAAAAGGATCACAACGATTGACCTCAAGACCATGTAGCACTTTGGATATGTAGCGCTTTGGTAACGCGACTTTCTAGGGCATGCTGTAAGCCCTCTGCTAAACATCAAGTGCCCAAAATTATGACGCGAACGACCTACTTGCTGCTGCTGTTCACAACCCTGTTCACACCCGCTGTTTTCGCTGAAGTCTTTGACGTAGATACCTACTTACGCATGCACGACGCCTCGGAAATTAGCGTGAGTCCCGATGGGAAGTTTGTTGCCTATACGCTTTACGAGAGAGACTTAGAGCAGGATCTTGTCACCACTTCAGTCTGGATGATTCCAACCGCCGGAGGCCCAGCCATTCCCATGACCGCGGGTAATGGCAACTCGTACACACCAAAGTGGAGCCCTGATAACCGTTTTTTATCGATACTCTCTGATCGCGGAGATCAACCGAGCCAAGTTTGGATGTTGGACCGTCGCGGTGGCGATGCGCAACCTTTAACCGATCTCAAACAAGGGGTAAGCAGCTACGAGTGGTCTCCAACAGGAAAACAGCTATTACTCGAGGTGAAGGACCCGACTCCGGCCGACTTAGACGAGGAACCCCGACCCAACCCCCGCCCCTACGTGATCGACCGGCTTCAGTTCAAAGAAGATTATGTCGGTTACCTCGACCGTTACCGATATCACTTATACGTCATTGACGTTGCCACCCAGCAAACTCGACAACTCACGTTTGGTGACTTTGACGACAGCCAGCCTAGCTGGTCTCCCGATGGCAAACACATCGCGTTTGTCAGCAATCGCACCGAGCATCCAGACCGTAACCGCAATACCGAGCTCTGGCTTTTAGACACAACTACAGACCAATCAGAGCCTCGGCAACTGACCTTTAACTCCTTTCAGGACGCTAGCCCCACTTGGAGTCCCGATGGTAAACACCTCGCATATACCACCGCCGCCTCAAAGGACCTTCCCATTTATGCAATTCCACAACTTGCGATTCTGAACATTGACTCCGGCGAGTCGCAGTTGGTGGCGTCACTATCTGAAGTGCAAGTCTTCAACCCTGTGTTTTCGGCAAATGGCAGCGACCTTCTCACGATCACTGAGTTTCAAGGTCAACAACAGCTCGTGCGCATCGATTTCGATACCCATGAAATTGAAGTCGTGCTGGGCCAACAAGATGTTGTGAGCGATTTTGACGAGGCACCCGATGGCCAACTTTATGCGCTTATCAACCGACCCCGGTATCCCGGGGAGATCTTTACGGTAAACAAGAAGGGCTCTTGGGTTCAGCTCAGTTCAGTGCACCAAACGTTACTCGCTGACATTGAATTTGGGGCCGTCGAAAAGCACGAATTTGAGAGCGAGCCAGGGGTAGCCATTGAGGCTTTCTATCTGTTTCCCCCCGGCTATCAAAAAGAACATAGCTACCCTGCAGTGCTGCACATTCACGGCGGCCCACAGGCCCAGTGGGACTTTGGGTTCAATTACGAAGCGCAATTATTAGCCGCGCAGGGATACATTGTCGTGATGCCTAATCCACGGGGGTCGTTTGGCTATGGTCAGAAGTTTGCAAGCGCCATCAACAAAGACTGGGGGGGGCCTGATTTTACTGACGTCATGGCGGCAATGGACTTTGGCATCGACAAGGGTTGGATTGATTCAAAAGGCATGGCGGTTTACGGCTGGTCCTATGGCGGAATGTTGACGAATCATGTGATCACAAAAACAAATCGCTTTGCGGCGGCCATCACCGGCGCAAGCGCAACTTTGTACGTTTCAAATTATGGGCATGATCAATACCAGCGTTGGTGGGAGGAGGAGCTGGGCTTTCCCTGGCTTGCCGAAAACAAAGACGCCTGGGATCGCATTTCCCCGTTTTATGCCCTCGAGCAGGTAACGACTCCCACATTAGCCGTGGGCGGCGAAGACGATTGGAACGTGCCCATCATTAACAGCGAGCAGCTTTACATCGTCCTTAAACGCAGAGGGGTGCCCGCGCGACTGGTGGTTTACCCCAACGAGTATCACAGCCTGTCGGTGCCCTCTTATGAAAAACACCTTTACGAACAATATTTTAATTGGCTGGAAACTCACGTTCAGACCAGTCCCAAGCTATGAGCAAGTAGAGCAAACAATAGGAAGCGTATAGGGCAAAAAGCCCGAGGCGTGTATCAGCGAGAACGCGCATCGTGTTTAAAACCGGCTGAGCTTCAGCCGATTTTTCTCGACCACTGAGTCAGCTAAAGACCGCAGTCGCCAGAAACAAAAGAGACGCAGCCACAGCGCCTATAAGAGCATAAGGCAGCTGAGATATAGCGTGATCATAGGTTTTACAGCCAGCACCCTGAGCGCTAAGAATCGTTGAGTCCGAATAAAAGCAGGCATGGCTGCCAAAACAACTCGCCGATAACAGCGCCCCCACCATTAGGGGCGTGTTGACATCAAAAGCTTCTGCCAAGGGGAATACGACTGGCATGGCGATGGCGATAACACCCCAGTTCGACCCTGTGGTGTAGGCCACAGCCGATATAGAAATAAAGATAAGTACGGGGAGCAGGGTCGCTGTCATATAGGGCTTAATGCCGGCAATGACATAATCTGTCAGACCAATAGCATTGTTGGCCTCCACAAAAACAAACAGCGCTAAGAGCATCGTTAAAACCGGAATCATGGATTTTAGCCCTTCAACGCAAGTATCAAAGAGCGCCGTTAAGGGCATGATTCGAAGCACACCGTATTGGACGATGGTCACCATAATGCCAAGAATGACACCCCGTAACAGGTCTACCGAGGGCACCACGGTGAAAAACAATAAGGCCGCTATCGGCAGGAAAAACACACTCATCCTCGGGTTTTCTGAGGCCTCAACCGCCAAGGTCGTATCTTCGACAACGCCCAGGTCACCGGTTTCCTCTGCTCGAGCCTCGGCAGCCCTCATGGAACCCACCAGAGGTATCACACCCATAATGACCAAGGGCACGATAACCACCGCCAACAACGGGTAAAACATATAAGGAATAGATTCAACAAACAGCGCTATACCTTGGCCGGAATCTGCCACGCCATTTTTTTCCAACAGACTCGCAAAGTAGACGCCCCAGCTGGATATAGGGATCAAAAGGCACATGGGCGCCGCCGTGGAGTCCACCACATAGGCCAGCATCTCTCGGGAGGTCTTAAATCGATCGGTCACCGACTTCATCGTGGCACCCACCGTTAAGGAGTTTAGGTAGTCGTCTAAAAAAATAACGAGACCCAACAGCCAAGTAGCCAGCAGGCTACTTCGCTTGCTTTGTAGTTTGGGCGTTAACCACTCACCAAAGGCATAGGCGCCGCCGCCCTTAACCAATAACCCAATGAAACTACCGTACAGACCACAAACCAACATCACCCAGGCCGTCGACTCGTCGGCAAGGACCTCGGTCGTCACCGTCGCCAAGCGGTCGGCAAACTGCCAGCCGTCCATGATCAGAAACGCTACGATGGCCCCAAATATCACCGACTCCAGGGTACGGTGACTCCAAATGGCCAACACCAGCACCAGGGCTGTGGGTATTAAACTGACTGCTCCGTAATCCACCAATGCTCCTTAGTACTAGCGCCCGCGACTTCGGTGGGGCATTACCACTATAACAGGGGCAGTCGCACTTCTTTTGACCCAGCTCTTAACGTAGCGCGGTTATGTATTTAGAGGACACCCCTGCCTGAAACGTTAGACCACAGCCTACGCTGTACCGGCATTCACACTTCAGGGGATTTATTCATCGTCATAGTTTGCCAGTTGGTGTATTCCATCAAACCGTGCAATGAATTTTCACAGCCTAGTCCCGACTGTTTGTGACCGCCAAAAGCCTGAAAGGGTGAATACTGGTGGACTTCATTAAGCCAGACGGTGCCCGCTTCGAGTTGACTTCCTATGCGCTCAACGGCCTGCTGATCTTTACCCCACACCGAAGCCCCTAAACCGTAGATTGTGTCGTTGGCACGGGCAATGACATCTGCCTCATCAGACCACTTGAGTAACGGCAATATTGGGCCGAAGGGCTCCTCACAAACGATGCGCGAATCATCGGGAGGGTTATCAACCAGAGATACCGGCACAAACCACCCAGCTGCAGATTCGTCAATGTGGCCCCCAACAGCAAATTGATAACCCTGCGTGTGACAATCGGCAAAGTAGTCCTGAACTTTCCCATATTGCATAGAGTTTTGGATAGGACCCAAGTCAGTATCGGCTTCTGCACCATCACCCACCTTAATCTGTTGCGTGATGAAATCGACGAGTGCATCTTTCACGTCGTCGTAAACATCTTCGTGGATGTAGAGCCGCTTGGTGGAGTTGCAAAACTGTGCGTTGTTTTGGAAAGCCGCCCAGAACAGTTGGGGGGCTACGGTCTTGGCATCGACATCAGGCAGGACAATAGCAGGGTCATTGCCCCCCAACTCAAGCGTGACACGCTTGATAGTTTCTGCCGCCGACTTCATTACGTGCCGTCCCGTCTCGGTGGAACCGGTAAAAGCTATTTTGTTGATGTCCGGGTGAGTTGTCATCCAGATACCCAGATCATCGCCCCCACTTACGGCGTTCATAACACCCGGTGGAAAAGCCTCCTGAGCAAGCTCAACGAGCTTCAGATCACACAGGGGCGTGTAGGGCGAAGGCTTGAGGATCATGGTGCATCCAGCCATCAGCGCCGGTGCAATTTTCCAAATCGCCAGCAATATAGGGAAGTTCCACGGCACAATCGCCCCGACAACGCCCACTGGGGTAAATCGCGTTACGACACGGCGGTCATCACCATCTTCAACAACCTCATCGGGAAGCCGCTGGGACGCCACTGCCCGCAGCCAATCAACCGAACCAAACACTTCCCATTCTGCTCCTGCTTTAGGCTTACCCTGCTCCCGAGTAAGCAGTGACACAAATTCCTCAGCATGGGCCTCAATCAAACTGGCATAACGTTCAAGGGCCGCTTGTCTGCCCTCAGCCGGCGTTGCTGCCCAACCCTTAAGTGCCGCCCGCGCGAAGCCAACCGTTTGATCAAGCTGCTCCCGAGACGCATCCGGTACCTGAGCAAAAACAGCCCGGGTGGCGGGATTGTAAACAGGCTGGGTTTGTTCGGTGGTTACAGCATCGCCATTGATGCTCATCACAAAATTACTATCTACTTTCATTGCAGGGTCTCCACATTCATAGCCTAGTCAAGCGTCTTCAGTTCACGACGCATCACTTTGCCGGTACTGGTTTTCGGTAAATCATCGACAAATTGAACAGCCCGGGGCACCTTGTAGGCGGCCAGATGCTCGCGACAATAAGCAATCAGGTTATCTGCGCTGGGGGTGGCACCAACCTTGGGCACGATATAAGCCTTGGCCAACTCGCCTTTTTCTTCGTCAGGGATACTGCCCACTGCCACCAAAGCAACGTCGGGATGACCCGCCACCACCCGCTCAATCTCAGCGGGATAAACGTTATAGCCCGCGGTCAAAATCATGTCTTTTTTGCGATCGACTATGAAAATACAGCCATCTTCATCCATGGATGCGACATCGCCAGTATGCATCCATCCGTCCGGTTCAATCGTGTCCCGCGTGGCCTGATCGTTACCAAAGTAACCCTGCATAACGATACCGCCCTTGATCATTAACTCGCCGACCTCTCCCGCCAAAAGAGTCTTGCTGGCATCTTCGGTACTCGCAATTCTTGCTTCGGTATAGGGCAATGCCACACCGATGGAGCCGTGCTTCACGGGGCCATTTGCAGCGAAGGTACTGCCTAGCCCGCCCAACTCGGTCATGCCCCATAGCTCGATCAACGGGCAGCCAAATCGCTCTTCAACTTCTTCCATTTTGGGCTTGGGCATGGTCTGCCCGCCCACAGTGCAGCAACGCAAAGACGATAGGTCATAGTGGTCAAACTCAGGGTGGTTGAGAAGAAACATGAACATGGTAGGAACACCTTCAAACAGGGTGGCCCTATGCTCTTGAATACTTTTTAGGATCGTCTGCTCTTCAAAATTGGGGTGCAGCACCAAGGTCATGCCATTTTGAATAGCACCGCTCATGACAACATTGCCGTACACATGGGGACAAGGCAGCGCAGTGACTACGGTGTCGCTATCACTACGCTGGTGCATCAGGGCGGTCATGGCCACGTTCAAAACAATACTGTGGTGTGACAGGCAGGCACCCTTGGGATGACCGGTGGTACCCGAGGTGTATCCAATCGTTGATAGACTATCAGCCTCGATTTCGGGTATTTGAAAAGCGTCGCTACCCGCAGCCAACAGCTCATTGAAAGACAGCATGCCACCGGGCAACGCATCGTCGCCAAAGGCAATCAACTCCCTAACCTGAGAGTTTTCTTTGACGCTTTTCAGCGACAGCGCTTTTTCATAGGAAGCGATAACAATTGAAGCACCGCAATCATTGGCAACAAACTCCACCTCAGTGGGCGTGAGCATGACATTGATGGGGTTGATAACGGCCCCGGTTTTGAGCGCTCCGTAGTAACTCACCACCCACTCCCAACAGTTGCCGGAGTAGAGCGTGACCCGATCACCGGGTTGAATACCCAAGGTCATCAGGGCGTTAGCAAAACAATTGCTCAGCTTGTTCAGCTCATTGAAAGACAATGACCGGTCGGGTAACACCAGCGCGGTTTTATCACCAAATTTCTTGGCGGCTTCAGCAGGAATGTGGCCAATCGATGGAATCAAAATACCTACCCTCCGTAATAACCAACGCAAACACGCCCACTCGCGTTAGGACTTAAACGACAACCCAAGACGAGTTTGTGAAAACTCCCGGCCTTCATGCCAACACCTCGTCAACCGCTCTAATCGCAGCATCAATAGCCGATTGCACATAAGCGTGGGCCTCGGAATCCGAGTTTGCAATGCTGATGCGCCCAATAGGTGCCCGACCCAGTTCGTGAGGGGCCTCACCCTCGGGCCATACAGGATCATGCAATTCCATGTATTCATAGGCGTAGCCATGGGCCCAACGGTTCGCCGTAATCGCCTCGACGTCGGTTTCTGCGTTGAAGCCGGTTGCCCCAAACATGCCCTCTAGCTGACTCAGCGTAGCTGCCTCAATGTCTTCAAACGACATTGATAACAATTGGTGCCTGCCCAAGCGGTATAAATCTCGAGAAGATTGATCACCAGAAGCTGAAGGCGCCGCAGCATGAATCATCCACACCACAACAGGATCATCGAGCTTGGTGGGCGGTTGAAAATTACCCTGAGAGACGGGAGGCGCCGTGGCTACAAGGCTATAGAAGCTGCCGGGGCATTGATAACCCGATACCCCTGCCTTGCGGACTGCCGCGCCTGATCGCAATAAAACGTTGGTACAAATAAAGGGCACCTTTACCCCGTAAGCCAGGCTTTCCTTTTGCGCAGGGGGTAACTCAGGGCATAAATGCGGCACCATTCCGCCGTACCCGGCGAGTATGCAGTGCTTTGCTCGAACGGTTTGAGCCTTTCCAACAACCACATAAGAAGCGTCGACAAGACCGTCGTCTCGATTACGCACATTAACTGCGGTGCTATTAAGACGAAGCCGCACCGGCGCTCCTTCTCGGTCTAACTGTGTGTAGTCAAAGCTGCTGGTGACAATATTTTCCTCGGTATTACCCGCAGCCACCGCAGGAATTAAGTGCCGCACCAAAAGTCGGGCAACCGATGCATTGCCATCGGGGTATATCGGGTAACGATAGGCGTCAGGGTTTTCGTCTTCAGTATCTTGGGGCTCTGCATTCTCTGGGTCAGCATCTGAAGCCTCCAATGTCGGCGGCAGTAGAGCGGCGGCACCGGGAGCACCCGAATACAGGGCTTCATAAATGGAAACGCTCGCAACGCTCACACCAAATAACGCTTTTATCCACGGCTCTGTAATTTGAACGCCCCCCGGGGAGAGCCCTACGTGCTCTGATAAAAAGCTCTCGTAAGATGTGCTGTGCATAAACTGCTCGCGTTCTTGCGCGGACATTCCCGGCAAAAAATCCTGCTCACCGCTAATAAGATTGATCAGGCCTTGCTCATCGGACGGCGGCAGCTGCAGTGAGCGAATGGCCGATTTAAAATCTCCCGCGCCGGCCCAGGTGAGGCTCCATTGACCGTTCATTGCTCTATCGGTCCCGTAGACCGACGCATTCAAATACAATCCGTGTAAAGACATGGCATCGTGAATCACATAGTCGGGCTCAATACCCTGACGCAGAGAGGTAAAATCAACGCCAATTTCTTCTAGTAATGAACGCGCTGAATCACCCATAGCCGCTTGCTCTAGATTTAAGCTGCCCCCAACCCCCAACAGTGTTCTGCCATCAGCAGTGAATTCATTCCGCCTGGCATGGCCGCCAAAATCGTCATGATTGTCTAGCAACAGAATTTTCGCAGCTGCACCAAACCGCTTGCGAAAAAGATACGCTGCCGTCAGACCACTGATACCAGCCCCAACCACAACGAGGTCGTAAACGTCGTCGATCTCTTCGAAGTCAGTTGGGCGCTGGCCGCCTCTCGCCAGGGCATGGGCTACGTCATAAGATCCGGGGTGATTACCCCGCAGCCCCGTGAGGGCCGGTGGATAAACGCCTCCCGAAAGCGCCTCTTGTGTATTCTCACCAAAAACGTGGAGAGGAGAAAGTGCGGCGGCACCCCCCATCAACGCAACGCCGTCTAGGAAGTCACGTCGCGTAATCTTCAGTTTTTTATCTTTATTCATCGCCAAACTTCCTTAGACTTTCAGCCTTCGTCGATATTCCAGGCCTTGGTCTCGACAATAATTTTCTCGCGATACTTCACAGGCATATCCCAGGTACCCATCCAGCCTTTTGGCACCAGGAAACTATCCCCCACACCGAAGGTTTTCGGGCTTCCACCCTTTGAGGTGAGGATCACTTGTCCCTCGACAACGAAAACATATTCGTCGTAGGGAAACGGTGCCCCGACCTCCAAAAGCGCAGCCTCAGCCCCATACAACACTGAGACCAACTGCCCTTCATGCAATACTTTTTGCCCATGGGCATTGGTACCTGTAAGCACCACACCTTCAGGCCAAGGGGGAAGACTGTCCAACTCAGCTTGCTGCAGTGTATTAGCCAACAGCGGAAGCACTGCTGGTGCGTTAGGGTCTGCTTTTGAGGGGTTGGCGAATAGGGCCGCCAGCAGGCTGTCCGAGGCCTCCCACTGCTCGGTTTCAACGATGATCAGCTCTCTGAAGCGACTGGGCATTTCCCAGGTACCCGTCCATCCCTTGGGCACAAGAAATTGGTCGCCGGTTTGATACTCCTGGCGAACACCTTCGGTAGAGGTCAGCACGACACTCCCCTCAAGCACCAGCACATACTCATCATAGGTATAGGGTATTGCTACATCGATAGTCGCCGGCATTGCTTCGTACAGAGCAATCACAAACTCGCCCTCGTGCAGTATTTTTTGCCGGTGTTCGTTGGTGCCCGAGAGCACCATATCGTCGGGCCAGGGCGGAAGGCTCTCCAGTGCCATTTCTCGCAGAGACGCTGGGTTAAGGGACAGAATTTCAGTCTCTGCCCGCACGGCTCCAGACACCAGCCCTCCTGCAATGAGCCAACTCAAAAAAAACGCCCTGATGATGGGATTACGCATAGCTATCACTCCTCTGGGCAATTAGAAGTACAGATTAAACTCAGCGCGCATTAGGCGCTTGTAGCCCCAGTGCAGCTGCGCCCCCCAACCAAAGTTTGCACGCAAGGTGGCGTATTCTTCGTCGGTAATATTGTCGGCCGCAAGCGACAAGTCCCAACGCTCACTGCCTGCAAGATAGGTGACTCGGCCATTGAGCAGCCCGTAGGATTTCTCTTCTTCAAAGTTGTCGATGTCGTGAAAATACTCACCCGTGTAGTTGTACATCGCAAACCAGTTAAGACTGCCGCCCAAGAAAGAGTGATCAAAATTAGCGCCCACGGAAAAGGTGTTTTCTGGCGCATAGGCCAGCGTCTGACCGCTGAGCGGACCCGTAACAATTTCGGTATCCATATACGCGTAGTTAGCCATTAGCGTCAGGCCATCGGTGGGCGCATAGGTGAGCTCTGCCTCAAACCCTCTGGTTTCTGTGTTTCCAGCATCGCGAATTTGCTGACCGGTATCAAAACCAAAAATGGCCACCTGAAGTGACTCATAGTCGGTAAAGTAAAGTGAGCTGTTAAACTGCATGCGGCCCTCTAACAGCGTTGACTTCATGCCGAGTTCATAAGCAACGCTGGTTTCAGGATCAAATGGCACCAAGGTTTCGGCAACAAAGTCACCGTCAAGATCGGCTACCGAAGTGTTGAAACCCCCACCTTTATAACCCTGGGCAACACTGGCAAATACCATAGTGTCGTCGCTAATATTGTATTGCGCTACCAGTCGCGAAGTGAGCTCATCCCAATCTTCTTTATCGCACAGGGGACCATTGGTAGGTCCACCCATTTCGCCAAAATCGTCCTGTAGGGTATTGGTGCACCAGTCCTTTTCGTCCGAGTTCCAGCGTAGCCCCGCAATCAGTGCGAGGCGGTCTGTAGCCTGCCAGGTCACATCACCGTAAATCCCCAGAGATTCATTTTTTGCTCGACTCTCAATGCGCTGACTGCCGATGGGGAATCCCAGTGCGGTAGCCACGTAGTCGACCTCCCATCGCGTATTATCGAGATCCTCACTGTAATAACTCACGCCCGTGAACCAAGTGAGTGATTCAGAGCCGCCGTTCAAACGAAACTCCTGATAAAAGGTTTCAGCGTCTGCGCCCAAACCGACGGGAATATCCAAACCTCCGACCGCCCCGCCAAGTAGCGCCAGATCAACGGCCAAGTCATCTGCGGTGCCATCGACATCTTCAAAGTAATCGTTTTCCCCATTACGGGCATCGGTAATCGACACCAGCGTCAGGGTGTCGTTAATCGCCCAGGTTAAGCGCAGTCCCAAGCCATCGTCTTCATTTTGCTCAAAATTGGGCTGATTAATGGCAAATCTATCGGGATATTCCACCCCGGGCTCAGCGAGGTTAAAAGGGATATTAACGGCGCTGGTGTAATTGGTTTTTGCCTTGCCATAATTATATTTTATGAGTGCCTCGAGGTTATCAGTGACATCCCAGCGGGCCGAAATACGCACCACATCACTCTCGGTGTACATGTCGTCACCGCTATTTACTTCGGTCCACATGCCCTCCCACTCTTGATGCTGATAGGCAACACGAAGCGCAAATGAATCACTGAGCGCCCAGTTGCCAACCACCTCGTAGCGCTGCTGCCCCTCATCACCCAGTGCAGCACCAAGGCGCAGCTCATTCTCATCACCCGGCTTATTCGTGATTAAACTAATCGCACCTGCGGCGGCGTTGCGTCCAAACAGCGTGCCTTGTGGCCCCTTCACCACCTCAATACGGTTTATATCGAAAAAGTTAGACGAGGCAAAAATATTGCGCCCTACGTAGCTATCGTCAACAAATACGCCAACAGAGGGTTCTGAACCAATCGTCCAATCATTGCTGCCGATACCGCGGATTGCCCAGCTGTTGGTCGCCAAGCCATAATCGGCGCCCGTCAGGCCGGGCACCATGGGGATGACCTCGGTGATAGTATTGATACCCGTCTTTTCGAGCATTTCCTCGCTCACGGCACTGATCGCAATCGGGACATCTTGCAGACTCTGGTCACGCTTCTGCGCACTCACCAAAACTTCTTCGAGCTGCGCACTTACAGCGCTGGTGAAGGTAAGAGCCGCAATGGCAACGAAGACCTTGTTTCGAATGAATCCTGTCATCTCTTTTTCCTTAACTAAGCGGTAGTTGTTGTATTTTTTTAATTTTTCGAGAATCACAAAGCACTTCTCGTGACGAGTTTTTGAGGGATCACATCAGTCCACGCGCCGAAAAATCGGGACCATTACCAAGACCAAAAGGAGTAGCGGTATAAAGGCAAGACCAAAGGACAGTTCAATATCTGGGGCACCAATTACCCCGAAGATCAGCATTGCAAACGCCACGTGAAAACCTATGCCAAATAGGCCTAGTGACAATGCAGCAAACTTAGACGGCCAATCGCGGTCGACCATGGGCACCATCACGAGTAGAGCGAACAACGCATAAAGCCAAAAGCCCATGTAATCGAAAGAGGTATACAGCGAGAAGGGAATCGATACGTTCAGCAGTGGCAATAGCATGGCCGCCATCTCTGAGCCCGCCGCCCCTGATAAAGTCGCTTCCGCTAACAGCGGTATGGTCCAGACCGCCATAAACTTAGGAATGACAAAGGCCATAGTCGCCAGGGCAGTGGCACCGGCAGCCAGCAGGGCAGCGAGGGGGCTTTTATGGCGGACTCGCCAGGCGATAGCGAGAAATAACCCCGACAAGGTGAGCATTGCAACGATTTGATTGATCCACCCTGCAATGAACGAACTCCTATGAGCCGCCAGCCAATTTAACCGCTCATCCGGGGCCGCATCGTATCCACCGGGGACATCCAAAGGCAGTGCGACCGCTAAAACCCCCGTTGCAATACAAATAACGGCGCACCAAAAACCAAAGCGGTTAATCTGAATATCAAGGGCGGTATCGTTAGCAGTAAGGTTGCTCATTTAAGGGTTGTCCTATTTTTACGATTGAAAAATCGCCGAAAGCCTTGCACATGTCGACCGACAGGCTATAACCTGTCGTTTGACATGTAAAGTGGAAAATTACGTGATACAACAGATTAAGAAAAGAGCCTGCCTATGCCGATTGATATAAAACGTCGAGATTTCATAAACGGCGCTGTCATTGGAGCAGGCGGCCTATTACTGACCGGATGCGGCAAAGAAGTCGTAACTGAGATACCGGTTACGGCTGATGCCCCTGGGTTCTTTAGCCCCACAGATCCCTCTGCGTATTACCCGCCCACACTCACGGGTATGCGAGGAAGCCATGAAGGCTCTTTTGAGGTGGCCCACGAATTGGCTTGGCGGGGCAACAAACCTGCACGCTACGAAACATTGAATGAGCACTATGACCTGATCGTGGTCGGCGCAGGCATGAGCGGACTGGCAGCAGCACGCTACTACCAACAAAAGATGGGTACCGATGCACGCATCCTAATACTCGACAATCATGACGACTTTGGTGGTCACGCCAAGCGCAACGAGTTCCACCAAGATGGAAGAATGATGCTTAGCCTCGGTGGCGCGCAAAACATAGAAGCTCTGAGTAACTACAGCGACTCAGCCCGCGGATTGATGGAAGACATTGGCATTGATGGCGATTTCATCGAGTTCATGAACCGGCAAACATCGGACGATATGTTCCTCGCTGGCAAGATGCAGGCAGAAAATGGTATCGCCATGCCCGGAGCAAACGGCCATGTCACTGTTAGAGGGAATTGGCTAGCCGCTATGTTTGGTGGCAAAGGCCACGAGAAGTCTGTGCGCGCCTTACCCCTGCCCACGACAGAGCAAGACAAACTGGTCGACTTTTTTTCCGGGCAGCAAGACTTCCTAGATGACCTCTCCCTTACCGAGAAATGGGACTACATCAATACCACCAGCTACAACCGGTACTTGATGGATAAGGTCGGACTAGCCGAGTCCACTCTGCCAATTCTTAACGCCATAATTATCAACCTTACCGGCGTATCGGGATGGAACCTGACCGTACTGGAAGGCATGACCATGGGTGGCACCGGCATCAAATCAATGGGGTGGGTGGGCAAGGCCACGGCCAAGTTGGCGGAGCTGGCGCTCAACAGCCTACTCAGTGTCACAATGTTTCCCGACGGCAATGCTTCTGTCGCGCGCTTACTGGTACAAAAGCTGATTCCCGCAGTGGCCCCGGGCATGCAGGGCACGCCCGATGTGGCGATCGCGCGCTTTGATTACAGCGCTCTAGACCAAGAAAACTATGCCACAAGGCTGCGCCTCAATAGCACTGCGGTCGGGGTACGCGAAAACAATAAGAATCAAGTTGAGGTGGATTACGTGCAGCAGGGCAAGGCCCAGCGAGTCACCGCTGACCACTGCGTACTGGCCTGCTATAACGCGCTCATACCCCACTTGTGCCCGGAAATGCCCGAAGCCCAAAAAGCGGGACTGAGTTACGGGGTCAAAACCCCCTTCGTCTATGCCAATGTGCAACTAAAAGATGGTCAAGCCTACTCCAAACTGGGCGCCACCTTGTTTCAGTGCCCCTATGACCCCTTTCAGTGGGTGAGCACCTCACCTGCCGTCGCGGTGGGCGGCTATGAACCTCCCCGCAACCCAGATGACCCCATGGTCGTGTTCATGATGCATTCGCCCATGACCGGACCTGAACAACCTGCATCGTGTCGCGATCAACTACGTATGGCGCGGCACACCATCTATAGCACCCCCTTTGCCGACTACGAGGAGCAGATACGCCAACAATTACAATCCTTGTTGGGGAAACACGGCTTCAACCATGAGACCGATATCCAGGCGATTACGGTCAATCGAATCCCTCACGGCTACGCTTATGCGTACTTGGGCCTGTATGACCCCAAATGGGAGGACGGCCAGGCACCCCATGAGATTGGGCGTGCCCAGTTCGGCCGTATTTCTATTGCCAACACCGATTCCGAGGCAACTCCGCTAATGAACCTGGCCTTTGATGCTGCCTGGCGAGCGGTTGAGGAGCAGACTGCTTGAATCAACGATCTTGCCGGTACTAAAACGGCGGGCTTACATTGCTATCCAACCCGCTGAGGAGCGAGCTTATGGGAGTGAACACGAGGGTTTTCACGGGGCTACTGTTGACGGTAACGCTTTTCGGCCCATCGATTTCGGTTGCCCAGGACAGTGGTCGACCCGACAACCTGACCCTTGAATCCTTTCAATTCGGGCCTATCAACCGCTGGGCTTTCAGCCACATGCGGGAAGTGATTCCTACGGTAAATATCCCTCGTGACCCGACGCAATTTCTTACCCTTAAAAACAGTGAAGACGTCGTTAAGGATTTTTCCGTTGAATTTCAGGGGCGTCAGCAGGCGATTGATAACATCGCTGAGCAGCAGTACATCGATGGCCTGCTGATTCTCAAAGACGGTGACATAATGTTTGAGCAGTACTACGGCAGCCTCAAGCCCGAACTGCCGCACTTAATGAATTCTGTGTCCAAATCTGTGGTTGCACTGGTTGCGGGAAAACTCGCGGCACAGGGGGTCATTGACCTCGATAAGCCGGTGGCTCATTACGTCCCCGCCCTCGCCAAAAGCGGCTATGCTCCCGACTCGCTGCAAACTGTGCTCGACATGCGTGACGGGTCTGACTACACCGAAGATTATCCGGATTTCACCACCACGTTCAGACTTCAAGACTGCGCCATCGGCTGGACAGATGCCGATTACTGCCCAGAAGGCGGGCCGACCAGCCTTTATGCATTTCTTCCAATGATTGGACGGGATGAAGCAAAACTGGGCAAATTCAGCTACCGGTCGGGCTCGACGAACGTCATTGGCTGGGTGCTTGAAGCGGCAACAGGGCAACCGTTGGCAGAGCTCATTTCGCAGCATGTCTGGCAACCCATGGGGGCTGAGTTCGATGCCAACATTACGGTGGACGAGGGCGGCTTTGTTTTGGCCGATCATGGTATGAGCTCGACGCTGCGTGATCTCACTCGTTTTGGGCTACTGGTTTTGAACGACGGCAAGGCACTGGGCAAGGAGGTCATTCCTGCACCATTTATTCGGGACATATTGGCACAGCAAGGTGACCCCAACTGGCCCTACCCTGCGCCGGAAGGCTACACGCCGTCCTACCGATCATTTTGGTGGGGGGAGGGAAATTCAGGCGGGGACGTCAGTGGCTATGGCATTCACGGTCAATTTGTACGGGTGGTGCCCGAGGCCGATCTTGTAATTACCCTATATTCGACCTGGCCCCGAGCCGACGGCAATGGAGAATCCCACGGTTGGGGTGCTACGGCTGAGCTCATGGAGGCGTTAATCGCTAAATTTCGATGACTTCCGGGCCCATTTCTCGACCGTGCGTGCGGCGCTTCATGCCGCCTTCTTGCAGTTAAAGGGCAAACCTCAAATGAAAAGCCATGCGTGTTGAGGACAGCTCCCAAACAGCGCTGCAGCGAAACCCGATCAGCGGATCGATCCACACAGATATCAGTACAGCGGTAGGGCCTGACTAGACGTCGACATAACGCTCTTTTACGAGATTTAATATGGCCTGCTTGACTGCAGATCTGTCCTTCTCCCAACGTCGCCCCCGCCCCACAAAGAGTGACTCTCCCTCCACCAGAGTTAAGAGCATGAGGGATTCTGCGCGAGCATTAACGACACCCTTCGCTGCCATAAGAGTCTCTAACTTCGCCAAGAACGTGGCATAGACCTCTTCTAACAAATCGGATACCAGGGGCTCTACCTGCTCCATAGCCCACAGCTGAGTCCAAAGCCGGTCATTGAATAGCTGCTCTGATGTGCCAACCTGCTCATCGAGCATAAATTCAACCATACTCATAATAGAAGGAATTTCACTGGGTCCTCCCGGGGCACTGAATGCAGAAGTGATCTCAGCCTCAATGAAATTCACCAAGGCAGTTAGCAGTGCATCCCAGGTCCGAAAATGGTATTGCAGTGCACCCAACTTCAAACCACTCGCCCGGGCCAAGGCCCGCATGCTGAGGCTGCTGTAGCCCTCGTCGGCAATGAGTTTTATTGCTTCGCGCAAGATCTCTATTTTTCGATCGGCCTTCATATCAGGTTTCTATTATTTTGCTCTCGGCTTAATGGGCATGATCGCCACTGTGCGCCCGAGTATGCCTTACTCGCGGCCTGATATGCACCATGCCCCCCCACAAGCCCTAAATAGAAACGCTAGGTTGAGGCTTTAGGCAGCCAGTAAATACCTAGGAGAAAATCGATAGCCAGTTCCGCGGACGGTTTGAATGAGGTCACTGTATACAGGGTGGAAGTTCTTCAGAGTTTTGCGAAGACGGCGAATACTTACGTCAACAGTGCGCGCATCCACACAGGCGTTATTACCCCAAATCTGCTGGAGTATTTGTTTGCGTGCATGGGCCCGCTCGGGGTGCAGCATGAAAAATTTCAATAGGTTAAATTCCGTGGGCCCTAACATTAGAATCTGTGAGCCCAAGGTGACACGACGGTTATCAGGCTCCAGCAATCAATTGGTTGTTCAGTTATGTATACATTTTATGCAGAACGACTTGACCAGCTGGATTTGCGTGCCGCAACCAATACCAGCAGCCCGGCTAGTAACAGCAGCATCCACCACGATAGGGCAGGAACCGCTCGGCTGCCCGTTATAACACGCGTTGGCACCTGTGTACCGAACGTCACCACGTTGCTGGGTGGGCCGTCGCCGTTTTGGTTTACGCCAACCACGGTCACCTGGTACTCAGTGTTGGGCGACAGGCCGGTGAGTTGAAGCGTTAGCGTGTTGGCGCCGGCGACCTCTATGCGCACCGGTGCTACGCTTCCATCTGTTGGTACGTAGGTCACCCCATAGCCGGTGATCGGCTCATTAGGCGCCGGGTCTTTGGGCCGTGACCAGGACACGGTGACACCTGAGTCAGTAGCACCGGATATAAGCGTGTTAGGGGCCAGCGTCAGTTGGACGGCCCCGATAGTGCGAGTGCCGTTGCCGTCTACCCGGGGATTGCCGAAGATATCGCGCGTGATCACTGCTCCATCAATGGGGCTGAGCAACTCATTCGCGCCATTGGCGTCGGGTATGGCGTCAATCAGGACGCCAGGCATAACTGCGGTGCCCAGCAGTGGTGTAATCGGCGCCGTAAATCCGTTAGAGCCGAAGAGTTCATTGGGCAGCCCCGGTGGATCTGTGAGCAGTGCGGGTTGGCCAACTGTATGGCCTCGACAATCGAACCCGGGCCTTGACAGGTATTCGCGGTGACGTTGTAGGTTGCCGCAAGCGCAGTGTGCGTCTTTAGAAGGAGCAGGCCAAACAGCATCGCGCCGGTCAGCGGGAGACAACCGATAGTAGATATTTTCATGTTGTGTATCCTTCTAAACATTGAGCGGTTGGATGCCTTACGGAGTCATTGATCTGTGGCGGAGAAGGGGCAACAGACTACGGTGAAATAAAGCTAGTGCACATGACCCAAAATTATAGAAAATACAAATGTGGTGTCTAGGGGGTACTGACAAGTTAACTGTCCCAAATTGCTAGAATCGGCCCGTGAATACTTATAAACGACACAGATTACTTCATTAAAGTATTTATATTTTAGAGAGATAGATGTTCAAGCTATTAGTAATAAATTGTTTGGTGTTATTGGTGAGTTTTTCAACGACTGCTAATACGCAAACAACACTAGAACTGCAAATACAAACAGTGTTAGATGACATGTCGTTAGCAGGTATTAGTTGGGCAACCGTTGATGGTCAACAGAGTGAGATTGGCAGTGCTGGTTTTGCCAATTTAAAGCAACAATTACCGATGCAAAATACCGACAAAGTACATGTTGGGTCGGTGTCAAAATCTGTTTTGGCAATGGGTGTATTACGTCTAATCACAACCGGTGAGTTGTCTTTGCATACGCCCATCGCTAATTTATTACCAAAGCTCGCGTTCAACAATCCTTGGCGAGAAAATGCACCTATCACAGTCGAGCATTTATTAGCACACACAGCGGGTTTAGAAAATATTCGCATGTGGCAGATGCTTAGCGTTACACCCACACCGAATACGCCATTAATTGAGGCGTTCAAAAGTCGAAATACATTACTGAATATTCGCACCCAGCCTGGCAGTCAATATCTATATTCAAATATAGGTTACCAACTACTGGCAATGGTTATTGAGACGGTGACGAAACAAAGTTACGAAACCTATCTCGACCAAGCGTTACTAAAACCATTGGGAATGTTAGACAGTACTTTTCATTTTGTGAGCCAAGAAGGCGAAAACGCCGACCCTCGTTTAGCCATGGGCTATCATGAAAATGCTATGCCTCAACCAGCGGTAGCCATGTTCTTGAGAGCGCCAGGTCAATTCACAACCACCGCCGCTGATATGGTGAAATTTATGATGTTCACTATGGGAGAGGGCAAATTAAATAGTGAAGTATTTATTCATTCAGATTTATTCTCAGCGCTGTCATATCCTGAAAATACAGAAGCGGCAACGGTTGGACTAAAGGTAGGCCATGGTTTGGCGTTAGCGAATCGTGATAGACATGGCGTAATAGCTGAATGTCATCCAGGTTCTACTTTTGGTTTTAACGCAAATTTTTGTTTGTTCCCTAAGCAAAAGAAAGGTTTTTTCTTTGCCGTTAATACAGATAATGAATCTCGATATATTGAGCGCTTTAACAAGCTATTTATAAAAAGTTTATCGGTAACTTCTGCACCTGAGGCTCAACCAGAAATAAAGGCAGCTGCATTATCAAGCCCGTCACTTGCTAAAAGTGGTGTGTATTTTCTCGCCCCAAACAGCATGGCAGAATTTTCGCTCGTAGATCGTGTGTTCCATTTTGTCTGGGTATCACAAGCACAGTCTCAACTGACTTTACGCTCTTTACAAAGTGCCGATGTAACACTGCAAGCTGTGAGTCAGAATTTATACAAAGCCAATGAACGAGTCACTCCTTCACATGTATTTTTTCAAAATTCTCAACGCGACATGATGCTAAGCAGTGGTTATAAAACGTATCAGCAAGGCAGCATACTTGAACTTTTATTTTATTGGTCCAGTTTACTGTTTGGTTTAATAGGACTGGCTTACGTTTTATTTTCAGGATTTGTAAAGTGGATGTTTTGGCGTCAAAACGCGTTAACATTGAGCCCGATAGTGGCAAACTTAGTTCTTTTTGTTGTGCCAGCGGCATTATACTCGACACAAAGTTTTTTAATGTTTTCAGAAGTGACAGCTGCGTCGATATCACTGGCAATTTTATCGGGTTTACTACCATTTAGCTTACTTTGTACACTGTGGCTAAACTATAAATGCACAGCTAAAAACGTTTGGCAGCGAATTGACCGCGTATTCATTTTAATGGCACTACAGCTGTGTATTTTATTGCTCTTAGCAGGTCAATTTCCGGTTATATTCTGGCGATGAAGTCACACGATTAGAGCCACATTTTGCAATATTGAAAGGTCGCTGTTTTGAGCCAAATACCGCTTTTAATAGAGTATTTCCATGCTGCGCTATTGGTATAACCGCGATTTCAACGGCCGCTAAAAAGCCAAATAACCAGCGCCGTTGAAATTTGTCAGGCCGGGCCGGGCATCAGGAAACCCTAACCCCCAAAATCTAATGTCAGCAGCAAGCGCCTTGCGCCTCCGGTAAGGTTTGGTGAGCGGTGTACTAACCCACCATTCTCATTGCCAATCCATGCCTCACCTTTTAGCAAAGCAATGTCGCCCGATCTCATCGTACGAATGTCATCGGCTGATTTATAAAGCCCTAAGTCGGAGTCAGGCAGTCCGAGATAACCCATGCCTAGCTTGGTACGATCAACCCTTTCCTGCGGCAGCCACTCAGTCGCTCGACCTGAATAGGTAGTGACAAGTCGACAGGGCACCTTATCAACATGAAAGCGTGGACACATGGCCTCGTTAAGCGCGGTTAAACGCAAACCCGCGCGCTTTAAATCAAACAGAAAACAAAACATTTCCACGATTTCAGCAACATCTTCGGCTAAGGGACCTTGATAGTTTTTGGGCAGCACCTCACTAACACCCTCGTAGGCCTTAGCAGGTGTTGTCATTAGGCTCATCCCAAAGGCTGGAGCCAGATCTAATAGGTGTTCTACAGAACAACGCAGCGGCTCAGGGAGTTCCCGGTGCCAATTCGCGATGTTTACATCCTCTTCATAGATCGCCGATAGCACCGCTACATCATTACCCGCTACAGAACGCCGGGTTTTGATCGTTGGGCTGTCCTCTCCCAGTACCTTACGTGCCGCTACAGGCACCTGACTATTCACGACTGCTGCTCCCACTGGGGAAAAGGGTCGGTAAGGGTCGCCCAATACTGTTTGCCCCTAAGCAGCTCATCCTCAGCCAGTAAGCAGTCGTCTAGGGCCCGCCTAATTCCTTGTTCATCGAGATCCTGACCAATAAATACAAGCTCCTGACGCATATCGCCGAAGGGCTCAACCCAAACCTTATCGATACTCTCGAGATACTCCTCTTCAGTGGGCCAATTGGCGCGGGGAACCGCAGACCAAAACAACCCCCCAAACCCATACCGGGCAATACCCCCCGCTTGACTCCACTGGCCCGCGAACTCCGGGCGTGTAGCCAACCAGAAGTACCCCTTTGAGCGCAGCAACTTGCCATAGCGCTCCGTATCATGAAGAAAGTGATGGAATTTTTCCGGGTGAAACGGCCTTCGTGCAACATAGCTGAAACTACTAATGCCATATTCCTCAGTTTCAGGAACGTGCTCACCGCGCATTTCTTGCAGCCAGCCCGGCGCCTGCTGCGCGCGCTCAAAGTCGAAGCGTCCTGTGTTCAAGACCTCATCAACATCTACACCGCCATGGGCTATGGGTATTAGCTTTGCCCGAGTATTCAGGGTGCGCAAAATCGCCGTCAGGCGTTCGACCTCTGAGGGGATGGCCAAATCGGTTTTACTGATCAAAATGACATCGGCAAATTCCACCTGGTCAACGAGCAAATCGGCTACCGACCGCTCGTCGTCCTCGCCCAAAGACTCCCCCGCGTCTTGAAGAAATTTGGCTTCGTCATAGTCACGAAGAAAATTCATGGCGTCGACAACCGTCACCATCGTGTCAAGGTCGGCGACCTGAGACAGCGACACGCCGTCTTCATCAGCAAAGGTAAAGGTCTCAGCCACAGGCAAGGGTTCTGAAATACCCGTGGACTCGATAACCAAATAATCAAACCTGCCGTCTTTAGCGAGCTCAGTAACTTCTTCTAGGAGGTCTTCACGTAACGTGCAGCAAATGCAGCCGTTACTCATTTCAACCAACTTTTCTTCGCTACGGTTTAGCGACACCTCGTTTTTGACGACAGCGGCGTCGATGTTGATTTCACTCATATCATTGACGATGACAGCGACCTTTTTGCCCTGGCGGTTGTTCAAAATATGGCTAAGCACCGTGGTCTTTCCTGCCCCTAAAAACCCTGATAACACGGTAACGGGCAGCTTTGATTCAACTTGCATGGCTTATTACTCCACCCTTACGGGGCTTTACTCTTTTAGCAGCACCGCTTGAAGCAACGGTGCGAAACTTCTTTTTGATATGGTGTATCATATCATTTTCTGGCTGGCTTAGGTATCAAGTTTGCACCCCTATGCCTGCAGCTGAGGGACGAAAAGCGATGGGCTCGAAGGTCACAGCAGTCAATGTTATTGCCGGGTTCCTTGGTGCCGGAAAGACTTCCGCTATTTTGGGCCTGCTATCTCAGAAGCCAAAACACGAAACCTGGGCGATCATCGTTAACGAGTTTGGTGAAATTGGTATCGACGGCAGCTTGCTTCGGGCACAGACAAAAAACGAAGACGTCGTTGTTATTGAAGTTACAGGTGGGTGTATGTGCTGCTCTGCGGTGTTTTCAATGGATTTGGCCCTAAGCCAAATTCTGCACCTCGTCGCCCCCGACCGATTACTGATTGAACCCACGGGGCTGGGCCATCCTATTGAGATTCTGGAAACACTCAGCGCTGAAGCCCACAGAAATACCCTATCGATTCAACAAACCGTTGCCGTGGTTGACGCCCAAGTGTTGTCCTCGGGCACTAACGCTCAACACCCAAACTTTGATCAACACCTTACGATTGCCGATCTTATCGTGGCTAACAAATCAGATCTCTGCGCACCGGCTGACTATGACTTGTTACAAGATTACGTCCGCGAGACTTTGGGCAGCCGAGCAAAAATAATCGCGGCAACTTATGGCAACGTTGATATTGGTCAGCTTGAGGGCAACACAGACTGGAGGTCGATAGGCCCCCAAATCCACCAACCTGATCGCGAGGCCTCGCTACCCGAAGACCAGCCGCTTCCAGAATGTGGCTTTCTCCGAGCGGAGAATCAGGGTGAAGGTTTTGAAAGCACGGGGTGGCGCATTCGCCCTGAGATGATCTTTCGCTATGCCGCGTTATTTGCGTTCTTGCGTAGGCTGAACGTGGCTAGGATGAAGGCTATTTTCATCACTGAAAAAGGAGTTTTTGCCTACAACATGGTCGGTAGCGTACTTCAGGAGTTGCCCATTGACGACTGCATGGAGTCGAGAATCGAAATTATTGCTGAGTCTATCGATGCCAATTGGGAAGACCGCTTGCTGGGCTGCCTTATAAAGAATAACGCTTAACGTCCATCACGCGCCGCGTTCATAAACGGAAGGTAGAGGCCTCCCAAGGAGGCCCCTGCATCATTGAGTCTTTACGTTAATTATCAGCACAGCAACTACATACGAATCCTAAAACCCGCCTCGATCGTGCGACCCGCCCGGGGTGCCATCTGAGCGATAAAGGATGTATGCAGTCGTTGTTCCTCGTCGGTCAAGTTGAGTCCGTTTAAGAACAGATCGACATCTGTAGATCCAAATGCCAATGCGTAGGACAAATAGAGCCGCAAATCATCAAAACTCTCTGTGGGCAGCTCGTTAACAGCCACATCTGTCTGACTTGATACCGTGCGCCATGACGCTTCGGCCTGAAAAGGACCCTGCGTGAAATTACCCGTGAGGGTCCAGCGCTGCGGAGGAATTCTGGGTAAATTGCGATTCGCCCCTTCCTCTAAGCGTGCTTCAACCAAGTCAAAAGCAGCGCTGACGGTGAAGGCTCCTTCCGACCAAGACATTGCGGTCCAAGACGCCTCAGCTTCCATGCCACGAACCGTTGCATCATCTTGCGACCATTGCAGAACAGGCAATTCGTCATCCTCGAGACCCGTATTGGCTTCGTAAATGAAGTCGTTGAAGTCCGTCAGGAAAGCACCCAACGCCCAGCTCACGGAGCCCGACGAAAAGCGAAGATTTGCCGATACATTCTTGGCGGTTTCTTCATCCAATAAAGGGTCACCGATCTCAAAAGTCTGAGTCGCCAAATGCGGGCCGTTACTGTACAGCTCCTCGGCTATTGGCGCGCGATTAGAGTAATCAAGCTGGCCACTTAAGGTTAAGGAATCTGACAGGGGCACAATTAGGCCTAATGATGCAGAACCAAGATTAAAATCTCGTGCCCGACCCTCACTAGGGTCGTGCTCTACCTTTTCATAGCGAAGGCCCGTTTCAAGACTGACATCACCCAAGCTCTTTTGACCCACCCAAAATAAACCGAGCGATTGGGTATCGACTGGCGGGACGAATGCCTCTTCGCCAAGGGCTGAGAATTTACGGTTAGAAATTTGCAAACCTGCAGCACCTTCAAAGCCAAGCATTGCATAGTGGGTAGCTTCTAACCTTGCTTCCCAGGCTTCGGTTTTGAATTGAGTACCACCCTCTTCACCCTCAACCTCAGTGTGTTCATAATCGTTATAACCCATGCGCACATTCACATTACGAATGCCGGGGAAAGGAGCCTCTAAACCACCCTCAATGTCGATTCGAGTTTGGTTCAGATCAAGAATAGGGGGCATTTCTTCTTCGCCATGCCCCTCATGCTCGCCCTCATGCTCATCGTCATCATGTTCATCTTCGTCGTGTTCACCCTCGTGCTCGTCACCGTGCTCTTCGTCGTGATGATGCGAGTGACCGGGCAACCCATACTCACCCTCATACGTGGACACCGCGACGCCCAAAAAGCCGGTATCTCCAATGAAGGATAGACCAAAGCTGCCACCCTGAACTTGCATTTGGCTACCAGGAAGAGTGCCGAAAGCCTCCTCTTCACCTTCGTGCTCATCGTGGCCCTCGTCATGATCGTCGTCGTGGCCTTCATCGTCGTGGTGGTCGTCACCATGGGCTTCACTGGCCCGCTGCAACGAGGACTCGGCATAGCCGGGAATATCGTATTCGTCAGCATCACGGTAAAAGCCGTCGACGTGGAATGCGAAAGCACCTGCACCACCCTCAATACGACCCGCCCCTGCGCGCTGGCTAGCATTGTCGGACCCTCTGACCTCCAAGTCAGCCGACATAGCCTCAGGTATGCTATGGGGAATTCGACCCGTGTGAATGTCAACAACACCGCCGATAGCGCCGCTGCCGTAAAGCAAGGTGCTCGGTCCTTTCAATACTTCAATAGATTGAGCAGCAAATGGCTCAATTGTCGTAACGTGGTCGGGACTTGATATCGACACATCAAGGCTATCGATTCGGTCTTCCATGATTTTTACCCTAGGCCCACTCAAACCCCGAATAACGGGCCGGCCAACGGCGGGACCGAAACTGGCTGAATGGACACCCGGAATCACGCTGAGCGTATCGCCAAGTGAAGCAGCGAGGGCTTTATTGAGCTCATCGCCAGCCAATACTGTGACGGGTTGTGACAGGCCCTCAGCTGACAGCGGGTGTGAGCGAACAATAACTTCTTCGAGGGCGGCATCTGACTCGGTTTGGCTCAGCGCTTCACCAGCCACAACAAGTAGACCCAGACAGGACGCAAGTCCCGTCCAAACATTAAGTTTGGATTTCATTAGAGAGTTCCTAAAAATTAGATGAGATAAGCCCAATCGGGCTTAGACGTTACGATGTCCTGAGTGACGCGCACGGCGGTGCGCGCACCATGGCGACCGAACGTCTGCCAGGATGGCCCGGGGCTGATAAAATTTTAGAGAAGGGGTGAAACTTGTCGCCACCTGCTGCAGCAGAGGCGTTTGGGGTGATAGATAGCTCGCCAGCGCCGCCCTCACACAGCTCACAAAGCTCCTCGTCACAAAACGGATCGGCTTCATGAGCAAGGGTTGTGGCTTGTCCAGCGACCAACGCAACCGCCAGCAGCAGCCACGCGATACCGCGCAGCGGCATCAGCCATCGGGGGCCGCGGTTGTATTGGTGTAGGTGAAAGCTTGAGAACATAGAGATATGATACATCATATCTTTTATTGATGCAAAATCGATCCTAGAGGGTTGTGCCCGCTATGAGTCACACTCGCAGTGTTTAGCCTGTCGGCACATTCGAAAATTGATGAGATGGCTACCAAACACCAACAGCGCGCCGACGACGGTGAGCACCTTTTCACCTATTTCCCCAGCAAGATCGTGGCCAAGGGTTGCGGATGCCACCAAAATCAGTAAACCCGTGAACCCAACAACCAGTATTCGATAGCTTTTGTGCTCCCGACAACCCAGCGATAAAGCAATGGCACTCACAGGAATGGCAAGAAACACCATGGTGGTGTGAAACAGCTCATCGGTTAACGCTACGGCTAATGCAGATGGATAAATGGCGAGCAGCGCTGGCAGCGCCAAACAATGCAGCATACAGAGCGAGGACAAACCCATGGCGGTTTTGTCAGCCAAGGGCTTGGGCGTTGTTGTTAAGCTATTCACGGATTAAAAACTCGAGTTTATTTACAGTTGGAGCAAGTGCCAGACACTTCTAGCTGCTTGTCACTCAGGTTAAAGCCAACATCGGCGGCAACACGCTCTATGGCTGAGAGAGTTTCTGAGGTCACATCGACCTCTTGAACCCGCGTACAGTCATTACAAATCAGAAATTGGGGGCGCGTAAAATGGGTATGGTCACAGCTGATGTGAGAGCAGGCGATGTATTTATTCGTGGTACTGAGTCTGTGTACCAGCGACTGCCCCTCTAAAAAATCCAATATCCGATAGACCGACATGGCCGGCATCGCGGTCTCACCTTGCTGGTTACACAGCTCCGTCAACTCGTAGGCAGACACTGCTGCATTGCACTCCAGCAACGCCGTTAACACCTGTTTTCTGCGCTTGGTCAGCTTTACGCCATTGTCTGCGCACTTCTGTTCCGCACTTAAAATTTTGTCCACGGTCGCCCTACAATCCGCCTATTCGAAAAGCCCAAGGTTGTGATGATACAGAGTATCATGACTGATTGCACAGCCTAATAGTGGCCGAGGTGCCCTTAGCAATCGTCATACCCGCGTTACAGCCTGCAGAATGGGCCAAATGTCGATTTACGCTTGGAAAAACGCCGAGGTTAGGCGCTCTGATGGCGTGCCGACCCGCTACGTGCCATGGTTTGCACCGTTTCGATAAGCTTGGGCACATCGTTGAATTCTTCAATGAGTGATGCCAGCTGCACCGTGCGCTTTTTGTAGTGCAAAATGGCAGGCAGTATAGGCACTCCGGCTGCGGTCGCTATCCTAGCGAAGCCCTGCTTGAATTCTCCCGAGCCTCCCCGAGTGCCCTGTGGGGTCACCCCCAACACCAAACGTGAACGCCGACTGAACTCAGCACGCATTTGTTCCACCAGCCCCTGGGCGCTACGACGGTCAACGGGTATGCCTCCTAGCCCGCGCAATATTGGGCCCAATGGAAACCAAAACAGCGTGTGCTTCATCATGAAACTCGACTTCAATCCCAGAGACCAAAGAACGGCAATCGTAAGAATAAAATCCATATTTGAGCTATGGGGGACCAAAGCGACGACAAATTTGGGGCGATTTGGGAACTCACCGTTGATACGCCAGCCGAGAATTCTCAGGGTCGATCGGCCGATAAACCGAGTCAACGGATTGTAGACCTGAGGTAGTTGGTCACCAAGATTTTGCCACTTCATTATTATTGAGCTCCTAGGCATCACAGCACTCGAACACAACCTATGCCAGCTCATCTCAGAACCATCTAGCCTGAAGACTTACTCTGTGTCTTGGACCAAAGTATAGAGCCATGTCATGGCTTTGCGTAGGTTGGCGAGGAAAAAAATTCACCCCCACGGTCTGTTGCAAAACATCTTGGTTTTGGGAAATTCAGCGTCATTGGGCTGGCGCCATAATATGGGGTCATCTGCAGTTATTTGCACCGCAATGCCCAGGGCATCGATACAACAAATCGCTTTAAGGTGAATACAGGCTGAGCTTTTTCGGCAAGAAGAACACTTGCCATTGGCTACAAAAAACGCCCGCCTACACGCCAGTCAAATGCGCCACATCGCGCCCTCAACCCTTTTGCTGAAATTGAGCGCTAAGCATTTCAACTAACCCCCTTTTAGGCATTACACTAACTGGGTGAATACTCCAGATTATCAAGAGCTCTATGACAGAGCCTGCGAACGCAAAGGCGGGAAGGCTGCCGTGGAAGCAATGCTACCCAAGGTCGCTAGCAAAAAGCAGCTTACAGCTCTGGGATCCGATCGTTATTTGGCAGAATTTACCCGAAAGGTCTTTCAGTCGGGATTTGTCTGGCGAGTTGTCGACAAGAAGTGGGACCACTTTGAAGAGGAGTTCTGGGGCTTCGACATCAAGCGCCTGCTGATGATGCCCGACGATATGCTCGAGCGGAAAGCCAGCAACCCCGCGATCATTCGTAACCACAACAAAGTGAAAACCATCCTTAAAAATGCCGCCATGATCGCCGATACCGAGCGCCGTGAGGCTCAGAGTTTTGGCGCCTTCATCGCCAACTGGCCCGAAGACGATGTGATTGGCCTTTGGCTTTACCTTAAGAAACAAGGCAGCCGCCTGGGAGGCAACACCGGCCCCTATGCTCTGCGCACTTTAGGTGTCGATACTTTTTTACTCACCGCTGATGTCGAGGGCTGTTTGCGCAATCACGGGGTTATTGATTCCGGCATCACCAGCCAAAGGGCCCTGCGCGCCACGCAAACCTTTTTCAATGACTTGCGTGAGCAGTCCGGCAGAAATCTTTCTGCCCTCAGCCGCATTGTGTCATTCGGGTATGGTCAAAACAGAGCGGGCATAACGGGCTCCTGAAGTTGGCCTGTCTCGCAATTTTGGCCATTTCTTCACACCCGGACCGACAGCTGCGCTGAACACAAACCTCTACTGACGCTACGCCTTTAACACCGTCAGCTCCACCTCAGCCATTGCCTCATGGTCAGTGCTGCTGAATACAACATGCTCATCCTCCAAGACGCTCTGTAATGACATATTAGGGCCAGCGAAAGCACTTAAGGTTTGTAGGGACTGGTCCGATATCTGGACGACTCTCAAGTTACTGAAACGCGCCAGCGCAGTCCCTTGCTTCGACCACCAAACGGGCACTGAGCGATCACCATAGACGTACAACACAACACGATGTGCACGACCGCTGGCTTTACGAATTCGACTTTCATCGGGGGTGCCTAGGTCGACCCAAAGCTCAATATCATCGGTTAAGGACTTTTGCCATAAATCGGGCTCATTGTCGGTACTGATGCCACGACCAAACTCCAGACGCTCGTGAGCATGCAAAGCGAAAGCAACCACCCTTAACATCATGCGTGCTTCGGTCTCCGAAGGGTGACAGGCAATGGTCAGTGGGAACTCCTGATACACGTGCCGATCCATATCGGTTACGTTCAGCTTGGCTTTGTAGATGCTGGATTTAATAGCCATGTTGAGTCCTTTGATACTTGAGTGATAAACGGCTTGCGCTAAAAATCTGCCTGATTTAGTCGCACTTATTTCCCAGTCAAACCTTTGTCATAGGAAGCCCTAGCAAGATCAATTGCCTCAAGGTTATCGACCGCCCAGTACCCCAGCGCATCGACGGCTGAATGAAATGATAGGCCCATCTCGCTCAACGCATATTCAACCCTCGGTGGTATCTCCGGGTAGTGTGTTCTAATCACCAAACCATCGCGCTCTAAAGCCTTAAGAGTCACACTCAACATTCTTTGGGAAATACCCAGCCGGTGCTTGAGCTCGTTAAAACGCGAGGCGCCATTGCGCGCCATGGAGATTACAAGCAAGACACTCCAGCGATCACCCACTCGGGCGAGTACCTGATTGATTCTCCCGAAAACGGGGCAGAATTCTGACTCGGACATGGTGTTTCCTTTCTTGCGATTTCTTGTTCGCGGTTCCTTCACGGTAACTGAGGCTTAAAAATGTGACGTCTTGCGAGACCCAATGGTTACTTGTATAAACCCAGTGTCAAAAATATACCATCCTTTGTGACTGCCCGGTAAGACGCCCATCCATCGGCGCAATCGGCATTAAAGGCAATAAGGGTCTCTTCTAAATGATTGGGGGGATCACATCAAAATCCATCGATTAATAGATCGGGAAATACACATGACGTCCTCAGCATCTCCTTTGTTCCAACCACTAGAGCTACCCAACGGCGTCGTAATCCCCAATCGTCTTTGTAAGGCAGCGATGGAAGAAAACCTTTGTGATGAGGGTCAACTCCCCGGCGATCGCCTATATGAACTTTATCGCCGCTGGGCCGAGGGTGGTGTAGGCCTAACGCTAACGGGCAACGTAATGGTTGCAGCAGACGCTATGACCGGCCCTGGGGGTGTTGTATTACAAGCAGAAACCGATCTAGCGCCGTTTAAGCGCTGGGCAAAGATGGGAACACCACCCGGTGGACAACTATGGATGCAAATCAATCATCCCGGGCGTCAAGTTTATGAAGCCATGGGTGAAACCGCCCTATCACCCTCCGATGTGGCACTGGATATGGGTAATTTATCCAAGCTATTTGCGCAACCTCGCGCTATGACCGAGGTAGAAATTGAAACGCTGATTGAACGCTTTGCCATCACCAGTCACAAAGCCCAGTCCGCAGGATTTACCGGAGTTCAGGTCCACGCTGCGCACGGTTATCTCATCAGTCAATTCCTATCCCCATTAAGCAACCGAAGGACCGACCAATGGGGCGGTGACATCACCAATCGCTCGCGCATTCTGATCGAGGTCATTAAGCGTATCCGGGCGGTTGTTGCACCTAATTTTTGCGTTTCAGTGAAACTCAACTCCGCGGATTTTCAAACCGGCGGATTCAGTCTGGCAGACGCCATCGCTGTGGTGGAATCATTGAACGGACTCGGAGTTGATCTGGTGGAGTTATCAGGGGGTAGCTACGAGAGCCCTGCCATGCAGGGCCGAGTAGCCGAAAAAGAGGAAGGTAAATCGGAATCGACCCTGCGTCGAGAAGCTTATTTCGTTGATTTCGCGAGAGAAGTAGCCGCCGTTGCAACAATGCCAATTATGGTGACTGGGGGTATTTTGCGCCGTTCAGTCGCCGAAAACGCTTTGGAGAAAAATGAGGCCGGTTTTGCAGTCGCCATGCTAGGCATAGCGAGAGGCATGGCATTTCAACCTGATTTGCCCAATCGGTGGCGCGCTGGCGAGTTCGATATCGCCCTGCCTGAGGTCAATTGGAAAAATAAAACCTTTGCCGCTCTCGCGGTAATGGCCGTGACAAAGGTGCAACTGAATCGGGTCGCTGCAGGAAAAGCACCGAAAAAAGAGGTGAGCCCTTTTTGGTCGCTTTTAGCGGATCAGTTTAAAAACAAACAAAAAACCAAACGCTACCGTAACTGGCGCAGTCAATGATTCCGCAGCAAACGGAAAAAAACGGTAGCATTGCAAACATTTAATTCAGACGCAGAAACTCTAGCCCCGTAACATTGTGGCTGACCGTTCTCGAAACAAAAAGGAAAGACTCAATGCCAGAAATGATACCCCTTGGCTGGTTCCACACCATTTTGGGCGTCGGCGCCGTGGTAAGCGGCTTCTACACAGTGCTCAAATATAAAGTCATTTCGCTAGAACAGCGATCGGGCAAGTTATATGTACTCCTTACGCTAATTGTCGCGGGTACTTCGCTGGGCATCTACAATCAGGGCGGCTTCGGTATTGCCCACATCCTCGGTGTTATGACGCTGGCCGCCCTCCTCTGCGGCGTAGTTATGGAAAAAACTAAACTCTTTGGGTCAGCATCAAAATATTTTCAGGCACTGGGCTACACCAGCACGCTGCTGTTTCACATGATTCCTGCCATTACCGACTTCCTGAGACGGCTGCCTATTGGCGATCCGTTTATTGACACCCTCGAAGATCCCATGCTGAGACAATTCCATCTCGCCTTTTTACTCATATTTGTTATTGGATTGGTCGCGCAGGCCCGCTGGCTGAGTAAGTCTTCGACCTAGCAATGACGCTGTCCACGGGGGTGCAGCACGCACGCCCCGCATAAAAACAATTCTATTAAAGCAGCGGTAAACGGTTCAGTGTCCTCGCTGGACTAGCCACCTTGCTGTGTGCGACGCTCTGGCTCCCGATCTTCCTCTGGAGCTCCCTATGCGCTTAATTCTGCCAACCCTGTTGCTGATCTTTTGGTCGATAAATGGTTCGGCAGATCATCACACTGAACCATCAAAAATCAGCGCCAATAATCTATCCGATATGGTGAAGGTTATGGCCTCTGATGAATTTCAAGGGCGAGCGCCCGGCACACCCGGTGAAGATAAAACCGTTGCCTACCTCATTGCACAAATGAAAAAAATTGGGCTAGTGCCCGGCGGCGCAGAGGGGAGCTGGACGCAAGCCGTGCCTATGATGCGCTCGGAGGTAAAGCCATCGGCAAAAATGTCCTTTTCTAACGCGGACACCGTTTTAACTCTCGCACAAGGCACTTCAGTATCCGTCGACACTGCCACAGCCCTCACAAACATTGTCGCCACCGATATTCCCGTTGTCTTCGTGGGTTTTGGTGCTAATGCTCCGGAGCAAGACTGGGACGACTATGGCGAGATTGACTTAACCGGGAAATTGGCCATTTTCTTAGTCAACGACCCCGATTTCGCGGCAGAGCCCCAAGAGGCCGTCGCAGGCCGCTTCGGCAATCGGCGTATGACTTATTACGGACGCTGGGCCTACAAGTTTGAGGAAGCGGCTCGACGCGGGGCACTTGGTGCCCTGGTGATTCACGAAACCGAAGCTGCCGGCTACGACTGGAGTGTTGCTGCTGCAGGGGCTGGGGAAAATGTCTCACTGGCTAACAAAGATCCCAAGGCACTCCCGGTTACGCTGCAAGGCTGGCTACATAACGATGCGGCTCAAGAACTACTGGCGGCAGCGGGCCATGATCTCGACGCGCTCAGAAACACGGCACGGCAGCCCGAATTTCAGGCATTTGAGCTTGAGGGCATTCGCTTTGATGCTGATCTGGAGGTCAAGATTACTACCTTTGATAGCCAGAATGTTCTGGGGCTACTACCCGGCAATGAGCGACCCGACGAGGTCATCATAGCGTCCGCTCACTGGGACGCCTATGGTATCGGCGCCCCAGATGAGCAAGGTCGTACCGTGCGTGCCGGAGCCAATGATGACGCCCTGGGCAGCGCAGGTATCCTTGAACTGGCTCGAGTGATCAAAGCCCAGCCAGCCATGGCGCGCAGTGCTTTGTTTGCTTTCTGGACTGCGGAAGAAGCCGGGCTTGTGGGCTCAATGGCCTACGCTGCCGACCCTATTTTCCCTATCGAAAAAACCGTGGCCAACTTCACTTTAGACATTTTACAAACGGCGGGGGCGGCCAAGGATGTCATTCTCGTAGGTAAAGGCCAAAGCGACCTAGAAGATGACCTTGCTCGAGCGGCCAAAGCTGCGGGGCGCTACGTCACCGAAGAGAATTTGCCCGAAAATGGCCTTTTTTACCGAGCCGATCATTTCTCTATGGCCCGAGTGGGTGTGCCGGTTCTGTTGATGATGGGAATCGCCGGCGGCGCTGACCTTGTCGTAGGGGGGCGCGAGGCCGGCAACCAGTGGATCGCAGACTACATTGGTAACTGCTATCACAAGCCTTGCGATGCCTGGTCTCCCGACTGGGACCTGACCGGAGCAGTACAAGATATCGAGCTGTTCCGGCAACTGATTACCGAGCTGGGCGGCACTACGCGTTGGCCGGCCTGGAAACCGGGCTCTGAGTTCAAGGCAACCCGAGAACAATCGGCGTCTCTCAGGCAGTAAAGTGGCGCTCACAAAAAACCCTCGACAAAGCGAGGGTTAACATTTTGCGATTATCTTCATCTCGACGCTTTTGAAGCTAATGGCGCCGCGCTATATCAGTGAGCGCCCCGAGTGAAATCGTAGACCTAGAAATCCTTGGTAATCGCAAACCGCGCATTTAATGGTGCACCCACCGTCGCCTGATGCGTGCTGTGCGAGCTTGGGAAATAGTCGGTATCGGTCAAGTTCTCAATATTGACCTGCACCCTCAGCGTATTCGACAGTTGGTAGTACAAGGCGGCATCGATACGGGTATAGCTGGGCAACACCGCAGAGTTACTGTTGTTGATAAAACTTTCATCCTGATAAGTCAGACCCAAACCGCCGCTCAGCTTTTGTGAAAACTGAAAGGAGTTCCAAAGCGAGAACATATTTTCAGGAAGTTCCCTAGGCCGCTTGCCCGAGGGACCCGACCGGCCAATTTGCTCGCCGTCTAAGTAAGTGTAGGCCGCCGAAATATTCCAAAAATTGGTCAAGCGCCCTTCAAACTGGATCTCTACGCCATCTGTTTCTGTCTCGATGACATCAAGTGTTGAGGGATCATTATCGGCGACCTGAGGTGAGGTTTGCTGAATCTGAAACGCGGCGGCAGTCAGACTCAAACCCGAGGTCAAATCCCACTTAAAACCAAGTTCCATATTCTCAAAGGTGTTGGGATCGAGCTGCCCTTTGCTGCCGTTGATATTGGCAAACTGTTCACCACTGCGAGGTAAAAAGGATTCACTGTAACTGGCATACAGCGACATATTTTCCGCAGGCTTAAAGACTACTCCCAAACGGGGGGAAACTTCCTCATCGGTCCTAGAGCTCTCATCGCTGTTGGGCACATTGAAAACATCAATCTCAAAGTGATCGAAGCGCGCGCCCAGGACAATATCAAACTTCTCGGTAATACTGATCTCGTCCTGAATAAACGCCGAGTAAACGTCGATGGAAACACGGGTGTCGTCGTTCAAATCTACGTAAAAATCATTGGTCGTCGGCATTCCACTCGAATTCACACCGACACCTCCTAGCACCTGCAGGGGGCGATTTATAAAAAATGTTTCTTTGTCATCTGCGGTCGCAGACCAAAACGTGTTCCAGCGGTCCTGATCTGATTTAGTGTGGACGAATTCCGCCCCCGCCAAGAAGCGATGCTGCATGCCTCCTATCGTGCTTTCGTTGACCAAGTTGCCCGACAGCACGGTATTTTGTCGCTGCGTCGTGTCGACATAACCATCTAGCGTGACTTCGTTTGGCGCGCTGGCCTCGCTGTAGCCTGATGCATAAAAATTTTGATAGGACTTGTCGTAGTCACCATGGAAGAAGGTCGCTTTACCTTTAGTGGACTCCGAAAAATTGTGCTCAACACTGGCCATCAGAATGTGGGCTTTCAGCGTCGTCACATTGACATCTTCATCACCAAACGTGATTTTTTGGAAGGCCTCTACCGGGCGACCGTCGGTGCCTGTGGGAATGCCCCGATCAATAAACTGGTCGTGGTCTACATACTCATAGGACAAATCAAGCATGGTGCTATCGTTGAGGCGCATCTTGAAAGTCGGATTGACCGCCATACGCTCTCCGTCGAAGAAATCACGATGATTCTCCAATCCTTCCAGCATGGCATTGAGTCGGAACCCGCTATCGTCGCTAGTCGCCCAATTGGCATCTACCTGAACGCCGCCACCGCCAAATGTATCGGCATAACCCGTCAGCTGAGAAAACTGCTGACCCAGCTCTGGCTTTTTAGTGACTCGATTGAGAATGCCGCCGGTTCCACCTCGACCAAACAACAGAGCATTCGGGCCCCGCAAAATCTCTAGCTGCTCTAAGTTGTACAGCGGCCGAAAATATTGCACGTCATCGCGAACACCATCGATGAAGAAATCTGCGGTAGAACGGACGCCACGAAATACGACGGCATCTCGGTGGCCCTCACCCTGGGAAACGCTGACACCGGGCATGTATTCAACAATCTCTGAAACGGCCGTATAACCCCGCGCCATAATGACATCTGAGGTAACAATACTCAGGCTTTGGGGCACATCTAAGATCGGTGTCGGCGAGCGCAATGCATTGATTTGGCTAGACTGCAGGTACTGCCCCCGCACTAACGTCTCTTCAATCGGACGTGACTCTGCATCCACATCTGCTTGGGGTGGATTTTCAGCGTGAATTGAGGCCGCGTAAGCGCCTGAAACACAAACAAGCGCCCCAACCTTCAAACTCTTAAATTGCATTACTACTACCATTAACCTTAATGAGAATCGTTATTATTATGATTAATAGTCATTAATGTCAAGGGCCGGAGCCCTTTAGCGCTCAAGGATCCCGCGTTCTCGGTCAGCATACGGCCCCTAAATATGGCCTCTAAACATACAGCGAAACACTGACTGAACAGCAGAGGTCAAAAACATACCGACCAGAGCGTCTAACATGCCTCGGATGCAATAAAAAAGAATCAGCTTGCGCTCTTGGCTAGCGACACTGGATGGGACGGCATATGAGGTCATTTCATAGCATCGGAAATTAGTCCTGCGGGCTGCATTTTTACCTGACCGCCGCGAATAAAAAGAGCGCTATAGGCGCAAAGACTGCCCCGGCCCTTCCCCCATTTTAAAGTCAAATAACCTGACCATTTGTTACCTAGAGCCTAGGTTTTGGCTCGCAAGAAACCACCAAAGCAACATAAACTTACGTGAAATCACGCGATGGTTAGACCCCCTTAACACACACCCGCTAGCTGCTGTCGCGCGAATCTTATTTTTCCTTTAAACTTATATGGGTTTTATTATGCAAGCCAAGAAGCTATGACTTTATTCAACCGCACGCGTATGCCCCTGATCGTTGCCCCCATGTTTTTAGTTTCGTCGCCGGAATTGGTCGTGGCAACCGCCCAAGCCGGTTTAATTGGTGGCCTACCCGCACCCAATGCCCGAACTACAGAAATACTTGACCAGTGGATGGCGCAGATCTATAACGCTTTGGCGCCGGACGATTTACCCTGGTTGTTCAATATGTTTGTTCACTCCACTTACGATAGGTTTGAGCAAGAGCTCGCCTTGGTCAAACGGTACAAACCGACGCTGGTATCAACGGCATTGGGCTCGCCCCAGCGGGTTATAGACACGGTTAAAGGTTATGGCGGGCAGGTCTTTGCCGATGTCATCAGCCGCGATATGGCCAAAAGGTCAGTCGCTGCTGGTGTCGATGGGCTCATTCTGGTGACGCAGGGTGCCGGCGGTCATACCGGTCGCTACCACCCTCTGGCGTTGTTGGCTGAGGTCCGGGAGTTCTGGGATGGCCCTCTGGGCATCGCGGGCTGCATTTCTCGTGGCTCGGATGTAGCAGCAATGTTGGTTGCAGGTGCTGACTTTGCTGTGGCAGGCACTCGGTTTATCGCAGCCAAAGAGAGTCTTGCGTCGGCTGACTATGTGGCAATGATGATGGCTTCTAACAGCGAAGATATCATAGAAAGCAAAGTGGTCAGCGGCGTTACTGCGAACTGGATCAAAGCCAGTTTAGAGCAGGCAGGCATCGATCTTTCGAGTTCAGGAGTTTCAAAGCCCATAGATTTATCGGGCAATCGCGCAGACAAAGCATGGAAAAACGTTTGGTCTGCTGGGCAAGGTGTGAGCACGATAAAAAAAGCTCAGCATTGTCAGGAAATTGTGGATAACCTCCACCGAGAATTTATTGAGGCCCTGCATAAATCCAGCCAGTTGTCTGAGAACGCCAAACACTGCTAGAGCGACTGCCTGTCGGCTGTGGAAACAGATTACCTGTTACAACTCTTTGCCTGCCTGATCGACCGCTGATTAAAAATTCCACCTCTCGAAATTTGCGCCCCCCCTAGACCCTTGCTAAGGGTTAGTGCGAAAACACGCTGACCTTAAAAGTTAGCAATGAGCCCTTGTGAAAAAACATTACATCCAGAGAGCCAATACCAGTTGTTGCCAAATGCAATTGTGCGTAATCTTAGTTAGTCTCCTTGTGAAAGTTACAACTTTGCGGTCGCTATTGAACAAATCGCTCGGAGCATCCAATAAAAATAAAGCAACTGCTTAAGGCACGTTATGGTGAACACACAACATTACACCACTATCCTCCCTGACCATGCCGTTTGGGGTCATGGGGAATACACCGTGTTTCTGCTTCACGGCGGCTACGGCTGCAAAGACTACTGGCTCCCCGAAGTCGCCCACCTCTTGGAGCACGGGTTTCGCGTTGTCGCCTGGGATACACCGGGTTACGGACTTAGCCCGCTGCCCGAGGGGCCTTACACGATTGAACTGATGGCCGATAATTTCAATCTTTTGGTGGATACCGTAGGGTCACCGGGTAAAAAAAATATCCTTTTGGGACACAGCATGGGTGGACTAATTGGTCCGAAGGCCGCTGCCGATAAGCCTGAACGCATTGCTGCACAAATTATTTCATCAACCGTAGAATCCTTAGGACACACAGCCCCCGATTATCAAGCAGCCTTTGTTGCCGAACGATTGGGCCCCTTGGAAGCTGGGCTCACCCTGAAAGCGGCGGTTCCCGAGCTCATGAAAAAAATGATGGGCCCAGATTCCTCAGGGGAAGCCGTCGATTTGGTGTTAAAAATTACGGCGGAAACAAAAGACGAAACCTTCAAAGCAGCACTCCAAGCCATTGTTGCCTACGACGGGAGATCAGCCTTACGCGCGACGACAGTACCCACTTTGTGTATCGCTGGCGAGCTTGATCCTGTTGGAAAACCCGAGATGATGAAAAGCCTTGCCAATACCGTCACAGGGGAATTCGTCTGCATACCTGAGGTTGCTCATTACTGCTGGGCTGAAAAACCGCAGCTGTTTAACGACGCGGTGATGAAATTTCTCGCGGGAGTCATACAGTGAACACCAGCCCCTCGCCAACAAAAGTTCAACCGGCATCAAGTAATGCCTACGCGTGGTATGTCGTTATCGTGCTCATGCTTTGCTACGCCCTGTCGTTTATTGACCGACAAATTTTGAGCCTTATGGTTGAGCCCATCAAAGCTGATCTAGGCCTTTCTGATACTGAATTTAGCCTGCTACAAGGTATGAGTTTTGCCATTTTTTATACGTTTGTCGGTTTGTACATGGGCAAGTTGGCCGACACCCGAAATCGCCGCAATTTAATCGTTGCGGGTATCACTGCATGGAGCCTGATGACCGCGTTGTGCGGAATGGCCAAGAGTTTTGGTCATTTGTTTATCGCCCGTGTTGGTGTCGCAGTCGGCGAGGCTACCTTATCGCCTGCGGCTTATTCCATTACGGGTGACTACTTCACCAAGGAAAAGCTAGGACGTGCCATGAGCACCTACTCTGTGGGTGTCTTTTTGGGAAGCGGGCTGGCTTTTGTGGTCGGCGGTGCGTTGATTGCCAGCATTCCCGCGGTCACCGATCTCCCACTACTGGGAGAGCTCAAAGCCTGGCAAATGGTGTTCATCATTGTCGGCCTGGCAGGTATTCCCTTTGCACTTTTGGTACTCACCGTAAGGGAACCATTACGAGGCCGGTTTAGTGAGCAACAAATAGACCCTGAGGAAAAGGTGAGCGTTGCCAAGTCACTGCGACACTTTACCTCGAGATGGCGATTTTATGGCCCTCACTTCCTCGGATTCTCCATGCTTACCACCATTGGCTACGCGTTCCACTCTTGGGTGCCGGCATTCTTTATTAGGACCCACGGCTGGGAAGCCAGTGAAATTGGCATCAGTTACGGCACGATCAATATCATTACAGCGCCTCTCGGGGTTCTGATCGGAGGATGGTTCGGCGATAGATTACTCAAGGCCGGACGTTCCGATGCTTACCTCGTAGGGCCCATCATAGGTGCGATACCCCTGTGGATTTTTGCCTCTTTAGCCACTGCACCCTTCATATCGGCGCCGGTAATTTCATTGGGCTTGCTGGCCGCCCTCCACTTCTTTGCCAGCTTTCACGCCGGCATGGCTGTTGCAGCGCTGCATACTGCAACGCCGATCACCATGCGCAGCCAGGCTACCGCCGCCTATTTATTCGTCATTAACTTAGTCGGTTTAGGTGGAGGCCCGCTCGTAGTCGCACTGCTCACCGACTTTGTTTTCCAAAACGAACAGCTGATCGGATCATCTCTGATGATTGTGGGTGGCTGCGCAACCCCCATAGCGATTTTCATGCTCACCCTAGCGGCCCGTCAGTACCCCAAAAACGTTGCGCAAGCCGCTGCTGCACATCCGCCTAAGGATTAGCCATGTTAAAAGTGATGAATGAAGAGCGGTGCACCATACTTGAAGGCAACGACAGCCCTTTTTTAAATGGCGCGTTTAAACCTAACTTTAAAGAATATAACGCAGATACCAGTAGCCTCACCGTAAAAGGAGAGATACCCGAAGATCTCTGGGGGGTCTATGTCAGGAATACCCACAACCAGGTCCACGAGCCTCTGGGAAAATACCACCCCTTTGATGGCGACGGCATGTTGCACGCAATGTACTTCAACAATGGTCAGGCCGAATACCGCAATCGATTTGTTCACACAACGGGTTTTCTCGCCGAAAAAGGCGCTGGAAACGCCTTATGGCCTGGCATCTTAGAACCCGACCGCCGTGCCTTCCGAGGCTGGGGAGCCATCGGCGCTATGAAGGATAACGCTGGCACTGACATCATATGTCACGCCGGGAAGTTGCTAGCGACTATGAGCCAAGGCAGTGAGCCCTGGCGATTAGACCCCGTCACGCTGGAAAACCTAGGGCCAGACCCAAAGCTGGCAAGTGTCGTAGGCCATGACGGTATTGCCGGCGAGTTCAAAATCGACAGTAAAACGGGAGACATGGTTTTTTTAAACTACCCGGAAAACCCGCCTTGTATCAACGTTGGTATTGCCAATGCGGCAGGAGACGTTGTTGATTACCGTCGAGTGGACCTTCCTAGCCCTCGATGGCCACATGATTTGGGTATCACCGAAAATTTCATCATCATCCACGACTTGCCGCTATTTTTCGATGCGGAGTTACTAGCGGCGGGTAAGCGTGAACTCCGTTTTCATGACCACATTCCCTCTCGCTTCGGCATCATTCCCCGCGCGAATCTCCATGCCGACGTGCAGTGGTTTGAGACGGAGCCGTCCTTCATTCTGCACAGCGCTAATTACTATGAACACGGCGACGAAATTATTATGGACTCCTGCCTCTCTTTCGACCCAAAGGGTCCCGGGGTCAGTGAACATAAAGATCACAACGCGCGCATCATGGCGCACCTCGATAAACACCAAACAAAAACTCGACTTCATCGTTTGACGTTCAACCTCTCAACAGGAAAGTCATCACAAACACGCATTAACGACGAGATTGTCGAATTTCCCGTCTGTGCCAATGCCGTGAAAGGCTACCCCTACCGCTACGCCTACGCGAGTTTGTTCGAACCCGGGCAATGGCTCATGAACGGCATCATTAAGTTTGATCTGAATACCGGTGCAACAACTCGCTACCACTACGGCCCGCAGCGGTATGGTGGAGAAGTGCATTTTGCCGCCAAAAGAAATAGTCAAAGTGAAGACGACGGGTACCTTATTGTCTTTGTTCAGGACCTTGCGGCCGACCAATCTGAGTGCCTCATTTTGGACGCCCAAGCCATTGATCAGGGCCCTGTGGGTAGCATTACATTGCCAGAGCGAATTCAAACCGGCACCCATGCTTGCTGGGTTGAAGGCGAGCGCCTTCATGGGGAACCCCAACACCTTTAATTATTAGCAACAGGGTTCGTCATAAATTTGAGCTGGATCATAACCAATGACGCATAGCTGGATTTTTTTACACGGTATCAACAACACACCGGCAGTTTGGCAGCCGGTGATACAGCGGACTGCACCGCCCGAGAGGGCCGTCAGCCCCACCCTCCCCGCCTTGGATAATATCGATGCCATTGCCACACAACTTTGGCCAACGCTGTCCGCATCCAACCTATTGGTCGGGCACTCTTTTGGCGGTTACCTCAGCCTCGCACTATTAGCTCAGCGCCCTGAATGCATACGCGGCATCGTTCTAGTCAATTCCCATACTCGCACCGACAGTTCTCAAGCTCAGCTAATCCGTGAACAAACAGCACAGCAAGCCGAGACTGGGCAATATGCTTCGCTGGTTGAAGCCGTCACGCAGCGGGTTTATCACCCGGGTAACCTGTCAAACATTGAGCTAATGAAGGGCAGATTACAGCAGGCCGCGCAGTATGGTGCCGATCGCTTTGCCGCGCATCAAAGAGCCTGTGCTGCGCGATCCAGCCACGAAGAAACATTACGCAACTTTAAAGGGCCTAAGCTTGTTGTGGCAGGGGATGCTGACCAAGTAATAACGGCTCAAGACCAGCGGGCCATGGCGGAAGCAGTGCAGGCCGAATTTGTGTGTATTGAGGGGGCCGGCCACATGCTGCCGGCAGAGCAACCCGCGAAACTAGCGGCCTGCATCAGGCGTTGGGCTGAATCCTTTGCTGATAACTCACTAAACTAAGCAAGCTACCCGGCGAATAATTCTTCCAACCGTGCAGACAGCTCATGGCGTAGTACCTTGCCTAGCGGGTTTCTTGGCAGAGCATCGATGGTTTCAAGACGTTCGGGCAGTTTAAATTTCGCCACACCAGACTGGGTTAGGTAATCGCAAATTTGAGCCAATGCCACGGTCTGTTCGGGGTCGCGTAACACCACAAACACACAAATCTTCTCTCCAAGAACAGCATCTGAAAAAGCGCAAACAGCCGCCTCGGCTAATGCCTCATGCCCCTCCAGTAAGGTGTCAATTTCCGCTGGGGAAATCTTCATACCACCCCGATTAATAATGTCCTTAAGGCGCCCTGCTATCCGATAGAACTCACCATCCTCGCCGCATATTTCTACGAGGTCGCCGGTACGAAAAAAACCGTCGTCGGTGAAGAGGTCCGCGTGATCAGTTTCTAAGTAACCGTCAAATACCGTAGGACCTGCAAAACAGAGCTCGCCGCGCTCGCCTACCCCCAGCAACTCGACGCCGGAATCTATATCAATGACCTTGGATTGCACAGCTTGATGATTTTCGCCCCGCCAGGGTGAATTCTTTCCGCCACTCCGGGGGAACAAGCCCGCGCGCAGCTGTGGGTCGGGAATGGCTTCTGGCGACGAAATTAGCGCAATACCCTCATTTGAACCATAGATATTAAAAATCTTAACTCGGTAGTCGACCTCAAAGGTGGCAATCATTTCGGGTGACAAGGGCGCCGAGCCAGAGCCTATGCCGCGCAAATTTGGAAAATCAAAGCCGCTCCACAGCGATGGCTCCTTTGCCAGCTTGTTTAATAACGCCGGGGGCGCAATCGTAAAGGTTATGTTCTCGCTTTGGATCTGCTCAAGAAAGACAGGCACGTCTAGAGGATGGTGCAGCACAATGCCACAGCCCAAACTCACAGCCGGGTACAAAAATCCACCCAAAGCGGACATGTTCACCAGAGGAAATGGGTTCAACAAAATATCGTCAGGGACGTAGTCACTCCCTGACGCCGTCATGCGACCCGATGCCCACCACATGTTATGTGATCGCGGCACGCCCTTAGGTGTTCCTGTGGTTCCCGACGTCCAACACACCGAGTAGATGTCGTTGGCACAGGTTGGAAATTCATCCTGATAGCGCTCTAACTGACTACTCTCGTGCTCACTAATACCGCTGGCGCCCCTGACAACAAGATCACTGCCAACAGAAAATAATTGACTGGCGGGCAACACAAATCGGCCATTGTCAGCCAAGTTCGACCCTCTAAAATTTGCCATTCCGATAAACCATGATGGCTGTAGAACAGCAGCCAGTGATGAAATTTCATGGCGGCCGTATTGAACCGGCAACGGGGAGATCACTGCTCCCAGTTTGCTGACAGCGAAATAACACACGATTAAATCGACGACGTTTGGCATTTGCACCATGATGCGATCTCGGTGACGCACCCCGCCCGCCATGAGATCAATTGCCATGGCATCACTGACCCTATCGAGCTCAGCATAAGTCAGCCTTATAGGCGCATCACCGGTCAATTGAGCGCGGTTAGGCTGGTCCAACGCTGCCAGGTTCCCAGGCCTTTCTTGCGCCTGCTGCCGCAAATAACCACAGAGCGTTTTATTACTCCACAGCCCGCTTGCCGTCAGCTCTTCAATCCGCGTTTTAGATGATCTCTGCATACTCAGCGCCACTTCTCGTATCCGTCTGTACTGTGCCAGCCACCCACACGCTCACCTAAGGGGGGTATCAGCCTATTCACTAAAGATCCCGAGCATTAGGGACCCACAACGAAGCCGGCGCCTGCTCAGGCCAAAATCATTGCTGCGGCTTCCCGTGCAGAGGCGGCGGCTGATTCAGTACCGATCATACCCACAGATGCAGCGCCATCACCCACGTTATAAAGCCCGCGAATTGAGGTATTGACCGGCATACCGCGACCTACCCATCGATGCATACCGGGTGAATCGCCGCGATGCTTTGCTTTCACTAAAAATTTAGCACGGTCTAAAATGCCGGGAAAGTTGCTTTCTAACTCCTGCAACATGTTCTTGAATTCCGCGGACAAATTTGGATTGGCAGCATCTGCAGGCGCACCGTAAGCAGTGTGTAGAAACACACCGTCGGGGGACATATTGGGTGAGATCGCCGATGGAATCTCCAAGTAAATCAGGTTTGTGGTATTTCCAAACACCATGCAACCGTCAAAATTTTCCATAATAGGCTTATCTAAGGTAAAGCTCGCATGCATGATGGGAGCCTCGACATCGCCCTGTTTTAGCCGTGCCACGTAGCTGGCTTCAAAAGCGTCGCTACCCCCCGCCAGCTCAAAGGTTCTTCTGGGACCCGCATTGGAAATAACAATAGGTGCATTTAGGATCTCAGCCTCCCCTGAGCTATTGCCAATCTCAATGCCACTGATCGTATTGTTCTGGATTAATATTTTCCGACACGGTGATTGCATCCTGATAACCGAACCTCTTGCTGTAATCGCATTAGCCAGTTCGCCCAGCAAATGCCCATTGCCCAGTCGAGCCATACCAAATTGGCTGCCCTTAGAGTGGTATTTCAAGAAACTGAAAAACTCATTAGCAGGTATCTCATGCATATTGACGCCCATAAGCGCAGCACAATAACCTTGAAAAAGATCCTTCACCGACTGGTTGTCAGTGTGTTGATCAAACCATTCGAGAATGGTGATCGAAGACAGCGGCATCCAGACCATGAGCGCGTCGATTATCTGCTGATGTAGTTGCTTAGCCTTGTCGGCATTTTGCATCGCGAAATTGATCATGCCCAGAAGGCCACCACCTTTTGCAGATATGTCGTAGTCTCCATGAGCGAGTCGATACCGCATCTTGCCGGTGAGATTTACCATATCCATGTCGACACCTAATGCATCGAAGGCTTGTCGTATCGCGCTTTGAGGGCCCATAGGTATCATAAGAGCACCGGTTGTCACCAAGCAGTCTTCGCGCACACGGTGCGAGCAGCGGCCGCCCAAATGGGGGGACTTTTCTACCAATACAACCCGCTTGTCGGCGGCTACCAGATGGGCGGCTGCACACAGGCCCCCTAGCCCGGAACCTACAATAATTGCGTCGAACTGACTGTCCATAAGTGTCGCCTAACGTGTCTTACCAGTAGAAGAAATTCAGTGAGTAAAGGGTCTGTACCCATCGTTCACAGCGTGCAAAAAAGCGCCATATCGACCATCACTCCCTCAGGAAGCCTGCTTAATACTCTCGGATCTCATCCAGCAAGCATGAAAGCCTGGCGGGATTCGCTCGGGCATATGCACTCTGGCAACAGGACCTTTATTCAGATCTTTCGCATCAAAAATCTGCAGTTCCTGCTGGTGCGTCTTATCATTCCAGACAAATACCACCACATACCCGTGGTCTTCCGACGTCTGATTATCGGCAGGCGCAAACCAGGGCTCGCTGTACCAGCAGTGCACGGGATCATCAGACCAAGCCCCAAGTCGCTCGCCGGTGTCAGTATTGTATTTACAAACTCCCATCCAGCGAAGAATCTTAGGGTCGTGATCAACCAGATAGGCGAACTCACTTTTTCGACCCGTTAGCTGACTGTCAATACTCGGAAATTCCACGTTAAAGTCTGGATCGAGACACATCTCGCTGCACTCACCCGTCTTTGTATTCATTCGGTAGGACCACAGCCTTGCGTCCATAACTAAACGAGCAATCATCTTTGCCGTCTCAGCATCGTGAAAGCTACCGTCCTCGTGTTTCGCCGGCTGATAACGACAAGCGACCATAACGATCTCGTCACCTTCTTCCCAAGCATTGATAACGTGATAAATAAAAGCGCCTGAAAACTCAAACCACTGAAGATCAGCTGCAGCACCTTTGCGGGGAATCACGCCCAGCCTTGTCGGCATGTTGGAATCAAAGACCACCTTGTGGCGGCCAGCAGCCCGGGCTTCCTCATCATGAAATACCGGATGGTCATGCAAAATGGAGTAATGCTCGGTTATTGCCATATCGTGGGGCAACCGATTACCGGGTAGCTCTATGGGTATACGGTGGGTTACTTTTCCGTCGGCGTCAGCCACCCCGTACCACATGTAAGGCCAATGATCTCCATAGTCAAAGTACATGAGTTCGTTAGTGAACTCATCGACCTTACAATGGGCCGACATGCCCGAATCGGGCTTATCCAAATAGTCGTAACAGGGCCCCAAAGTTTCCAAGGTAATAGGGTCAACCGCGTAGGGCACTCCTGCCAAATACCAGGTAGTTAAGGCCGCGCCCGCGTGGCCAATCACGTCAGTATTGGCTGAATCCTTTAGCGGTTGGTCTTCACGACCTTTCAAGGTTTGGCGAATACCCCAGTACTCTGCGCTCTGAGCCGCATCTTCGCGACCCCAAGCCTCGGTTCGGACCCACTTATTTCTGATCACAAGGCGTCCGTTCTCAAAATGGGCGTTATGGAGCATGCCATCACCATCAAAGGGGTGATACTCCCCTTTGGGCTCAAAACGCGGGTTGGGGCCGTTGCGCAGATAAACCCCATTGAGGTCTTTAGGAATTGCGCCAGTTACCGGCAGGTCCTCAAGAACCTCCTCTTGAGAAAGTGGTGCGAACACATCGGTAACAAAAGGCCCATGCTTATGGCCAAAAGGAGCCCCGGGATCTTTAAACGGCTGGTTCATGAATAATTAACTCCTAATATTTTACGCCTGCAGCGCGCTCAGTCGGTCGCCACTTTTCATTCTAAGCTTTCAGTCTCGACCCACAACAAAGCTACACACGGTCGCGCAAGATCCACCAATATTTAGGGTAGCCATATCTTTGGCACCCTCAATTTGAGCATCTCCCGCCTGATTCTTCACCTGCTGGGTCGCATCTAACAGCATACGGGCACCTGTGGCGCCCACGGGATGTCCACAACCAATGAGACCACCACTGGCATTGATCGGCAGGCGTCCACCCAGTTTAATCGAGCCCTCTTCCACCGCTTTCCAGGACTCTCCGGGGGCAGTGATGCCAAAATGATCGATAGCCATGTACTCGGTCATCGAGAAACAGTCATGAGTCTCAATACCGTTGAGCTGATGGACATCAGTAATGCCTGCGCGATTAAAGCTATCCTCTATGGCTTCTTTCACATGAGGAAAGACGTAAGTTGCGCCTTTGCTGCGTGCCACTTTATCGCGATAGCGAATGCCCGCGTTGCGGTGCCCCCAACCCTTAATGCGGGCCATGGGGCCCGTCAGCTGTCTTGATTTTTGGTAGCTCGCAACAAACTTTTCTGAGGCCAAAATTACAGCACAAGCACCATCAGTGATTTGGCCGCAGTGTAAGCGCCTGACACCGGGCTCGATAATAGGATTGAGTGTATCGTCTTCGTGGAAGCTATTATCAGCGAAACGCCATTGTCGGGTCTGCGCCAGCGGATTACGTTTTGCATGCCCGTAGTTAATTTCAGCAATCTCGTTGAGTACCTGCCGATCAAGACCGTAGCGCTGGTCATATTCATCTGCCAGCAAACCAAACACAGCCGGCCACATGAATTTACAATCAATATCCTCACGATCGCGCCAAGCCGCTGAATTTTGATTTTGTGAGGCCTGATCGCCGGGAAGATTTTTAAACTCTTCAGCACCGAGCACCAACACACAGTCGTAGCGCCCAGCCTCGATTTCTGCCATCGCCGTCAACGCTGCGAGTGAAGAGGACGCGCAAGCGCCTTCATGTCGCATGGCCGGTATTCCCCACAGCTCCGGAACCACCTGTGACACCATGGCCCCTAAGTGTCCTTGCTGACGCTGGGCCTCTCCAAACGCATTACCCACATGGATAGAATCGATCGCCGACGGGGGAAGATCGCAGGCCTCGAGGGCCCCCAAACAGGCCTCTCTGATCATATCTGAGATATCTAACCCTTCACGAGACCAGACCCGAGCGAAATCTGTTTGCATTCCCCCAAGAACAAAAACCTGCTGACTCATGAGTGACGGACTCCCAGAAAATTTTATTCCATAAAATGCACGGCCCAATGTCCAACCAGATGAACAGCAGATCATTTGCCGACAAACTTGCACTAAAAAACTATGGTTGAGGTTATAGCAAAATCGTCGGTGGCGCAATCGAGACTGCTGCAATTGGTGACAGGCTTAACGCACTCCCAGCGCCAAATTTTGTTCTGAATACACAATAAAGCAGCAGTCACGCTCAGCATCGGGGCCAGAACGATGGTGATAGATTACGCCCTATACAATTGAAACATCGTGGGGCGCTAGGACCTCGCCACAGTGACTGCAGGAAAAATCGAGCTGCACGGGGTCTGGCGAACAAGTATGACTAAGAATCACGTTGCTCACCTGTCCTTTAGTAAGCCACTTTTCCGACCAATTATGGAGTGACAGGGCAATGGGCAGGTAATCTTTACCTTTTTGAGTTAAGTCATATTGGTAGCGCTTGGGTGCGTTTTGATAAGCCACCCGAATCATCAAGTCCGCATTGACCAACAGCTTAAGGCGGTCGGCCAAAATGTTGGTCGATATGCCCAAACCTCGCTGAAAATCATCGTAGCGCTTGAGTCCGTACAAGGCACCGCCCAAAATCAGGTGATTCCAACGATCACCCAGGACATCAATGGCGTGAAACATTGAACCGTCCTTTGCTTTGTATTGAGCGGGATTGACCTTAGAGCGCCGCTTGGGAACGGTAGTGGCTACTTTAGACCCTGCGTACGCCGGGTTCGACCTGTTGGATATGGTAGACGACGTCACCGGTTTAGCGCATCGCGTGCAAGAACACACAGGCGTGAAATACGCCCCGCAGCGACTGTGGAAAAGCTTTGGCGGCAGCACAAAGACTTCTTTATTGGACCACAAATGTTCCCAGCACCAAATTGCCAGCGAGAAATTATAAAGACCTAGGCCCTTGGGCGTCAGACGGTACTCGTGGCGCAGTGGTGAGGTTTGATAAGGATTACGATAAACAATGCCTTGCTCAACCAACACTTTCAGCCGATTCGCCAGCGTTGATCGAACCGCACCGGTATGCTGCAAGAGCTCTTCAAATCGGTGCCGACCTAAAAACAAGTCCCTAATCGCCAACAGCGTCCAGCGATCCCCCAGCAAACCAAGACACTGTGCAACAACACTATTGAGTATTAAGTCGCCCGTTTCCGACGCCTCCTCGTGGGTAACACTCATGTCAAATACCTATCACCAATTGGCTGCGCGAGAGTCGAATACAAACTCAAGTTCGTTAACATGCGTCAAGGTAACACGAGGTAGACGCCGAGAGTTTTATAATGCAAGCTTTGTCTCTAAACGTAGCTTGCCAAAGTAGATTTCTGCACGGTGGCAGTTACTGGATTTAGTGCTTGGGGATCGCTCTATGCCGGCGTCGAGTTCCATCATCGCGTTCTGTATTTTGGTTTTCTGGGTGGGCGCCATTATTGGTCTCGAAAGACGGGTAACGCAGCGCCTCACCCTAAAGACTTTACTCTACCCCGGTATTCTAGGGCTCTACATTGCCTTATGGACCCTGCCCAACTTACCCTCGGGCCTCACTTCAATGTCTCGTTTACACCAACAGTTCGTCTCTCTGATTGGCATCTTTTTATGCAGCGTTTGGCTCATCAGCATCATCAAAAAAGATACCAGTATCATGGATATCGCCTACCCTTTGACCGCTGCGGTGCCAGTTTGGGTGCTGCTATCACGGGAACAAAGCTGGACACCCCATGCCATCATGGTCTGCCTGTTCGTTACGATCTGGGCATTACGCCTCGCAGGTCACCTTGCTGTTCGCAACCTGCCTAATGGCGAGGATGCCCGATACGCAGCGTGGCGCAAAAGATACGGGTCTCATTGGTGGTGGTGGAGTGCTTTTCAAATTTTTGCACTGCAGGGCGTATTAGTTTCTTTATGGTGCATTCCCCTAATACTGAGTATCGATGCCTCACCTGCGGGCCTGAGTGCCTATCACGCTATCGCCGCAGTGCTTTTTAGCGTAGGGCTTTATTTCCAGGCCGTATCGGACTACCAACTGGAGGCCTTTCGGAAAACACGGTCCAGCGCCTCGGAGGTGCTTAATACCGGGCTGTGGTCGCTATCTCGACACCCCAATTACTTTGGCGAGTGCCTTGTTTGGTGGAGTTTTGGTGCTCTGGGAATGGCGCATGAGCTTGGCTTTTTAGGTTTGCTGGCTCCGATTTATGTCACCTGGTTTATGAGTAAAGGTTCAGCAGCACCCATGCAGGAGCGATATCTCCACAAAAAGAAGCCCGAGTACGCCAGCTATATTCGCGATGTCCCCGCTTTTTTTCCAAGGTTCAAGCGGTAATGCCCTCAACTGAACAGCGAGTTGTTGTGGTGACTGGCGCCGGAAAAGGATTGGGACGAGCCTACGCGTTCCACCTAGCGCAACAGGGCATAAAGGTTATCGTCAACAACCGCCGCCACCCGGGGGAAGCGGATAATGACACCTCTGCCATGAAAACAGTCACCGAAATTACGAAGCTGGGCGGTATCGCCGCTGCGAACTACGCCGACGTAACACAACCCGACAGTGGCACAGAGTTAGTGAACCACGCCCTCGATACCTTCGGTGCCCTGCACGGTATTGTCGCCAACGCAGGCATGGAGTCTGTTGGTCGGTTTGAGGAGGTGTCGACCGAGACCTTCCAACAAGTATTTAATACCGGATTTTTCGGCAACCTCTATTTGGTGCGTGCGGCATGGACCCATTGGTTAACCACCGGTGGAGGCCGAGCTGTGCTGACGACCTCAGGCGCGGGGCTGTACGGGAATCATGGCCAAGCGGCGTACAGTGCAGCCAAAGCCGCTGTGATTGGCCTTGTTCGATCTCTGGCCCTAGAGGGTCAATCTCGAAATATAAAAATTAACGCCGTCGCACCCTATGCTTACACAGCCTTGACCCAGCAGTACCTAAAACCGTCGGATCGCGAAAGGTTGTCGCCCGCCAAGGTAGCACCGCTCATCGCCAGTCTGCTGAGTGAGGCCTGCAGCGTGAACGGAGAAGTTTTAGTCTCAGCTGGCGGCTTGCTACGAGAAGCCATTACGGTGGAAGGCGAGGCCATGCCCTTACGACCTGAAATACAGGAGACCCTTAAGGGGCTTGAGCCGAGCACCACTTTTCGTTCCGCCAATGAATCCTTCGCACACCTTGATTCATTAATACCTTCCGGCTCAGGCAGTGATAACCATGATAAAAGCTAATGCTGGTTCGATTCAGGTCTCTGACACTGATTCAGACCTTTATCGCAAGCAAGGGGCGTGGGGGGAACAAATACTCTCTGACTTCCTCACGACCCATGCCAAACAAAATCCCCAGCGTGAAGCCTTAGTTGAACCGCCAAATAAAAAAAGCTTTTTGGGCGCCAAGCCTCGGCGTTTTACCTGGGCTGAGCTCTCTGACGTTGTAAATCAGCTGACCCGAATTTTGTCGGACGCGGGATTAGGGCGAGGTGACATTGTCATCGTTCAGCTGCCCAACACCTGGGAGAATGTGGCCGCCCTTTTTGCCATTACGCGCCTGGGCGCGATCATGAGTCCATTGTCGCTGCAAAGCCGTGCCCTTGAGTTAAATCATGCGATCGCCACATTGGAGCCAAAGCTTTACCTTTGCAGCCGGGGGTACCACAACCACAATCACTTCACATACTTTGCAAACAACGCCGTGGGCTTTGAGGGGCAGGCTGTCGCCATCGAAGATCTCACGCCGCAGATCAACACTACGCAAAGGGTAAACCCAGAAAAAGTTTCTGACCTTCAGCAACAAGCCCACCCCAATGACATTGCAACGCTCTGCTGGACATCAGGCACTGAAGGCCGACCAAAAGCCGTTCCCAGGACGCACAACAACTGGCGGGCCAGCGCGATAGGGGTCAGCGATGGCTTCGGCATGGATAACCAAGCTGAACGTATTTTGCTGCCCTTTCCTCTTATCAATACGGCTGCGATTGGCGGCGTGATCATGCCCTGGCTATACAACGGCGGCACATTAGTCCTCCACCAACCCTTTGACATCGATATTTTGAGCCGGCAGATTGTCGAGGAACGCGTCTCAGTCACCTTGGCCTCACCCACCGTATTACTCGCGCTGCTGAAATCAAATTTCATCAAAGAGGCGAAGGCCGAGCTCTGCCTCCGCGCCGTCGGGTGTGGCTCAGCCGCCCCGAGTGCGGCTCTGTTGAGTCATTATGAAGACCAGCTGGGCATCAGCATTATCAACATGTTTGGTGCTAACGAAGGGACGCTACTCTGTAGCGATCGACAGTTAGTGCCCAATGCCCAAGCACGTGCCACAGTGTTTCCCCGAGTGGGCTACTCGGATGTGGTCTGGCCAAATCGCGCCGCCAACTGGCTCCAGTCAAAATTGTTAGACCCTGAGACGGGCGTGGAAATCACCACCACCGAAAAGGTTGGCGTTCTTGCCGTCAAAGGCCCTTCGATTTTTCCCGGCTATTTCAACCAGGGTCACCTTGACCGTTCCACCTTCACCGAAGATGGCTTCTTTCAAACGGGGGATTTATTTGAGATCTGCTCTGATGAACAGGGAGCCCGCCTCCTCAAAGTTATTGGTCGTAAAAAAGAGTTGGTGATCCGGGGTGGCTATAATATCTCGCCTCTGGAAGTGGACTCAGCCTTAGCTGAGCTTCCCGGTGTAGTCGAACTCGCCACAGCCGGTATCCCAGATGCCACTTATGGCGAGCGCCTCTGCCTTTATCTGGTACCGCAGCCAGGCGTACAGATCACATTATCGTCAGTTCATGATTTTCTCAGGGCACAAGGACTCGCCAAAACAAAATGGCCTGAACAATTGGTGATGGTCGACATCCTGCCAAGAAACGCATTGAATAAGGTGTTGCGAAGGCAGCTGGCCCCAACAGGGGCCTCATAAACTTTAAACACGAATCCTGTGAAAGCGGGCCTATAAATCAGCGCGCCTCGGTATCAGATCGAAGGTCGACACCATCGACCCAGGTCGCATGAAAGCCGACGTTGAATCGCCGCGGCATACGCACCGTCGCAATAGGCCCCTTTGCAATGTTCCTGGCATCAAAAATTAAACAGCGTGAAATCCAGTCGTTGCGGCTATGCGTGTAGGTGATGACGTAGCCGTCGTCCTCAGCCAGCTCACCGCACACCCCGCTTCGCGGCGCAAAGCACGACTCACTGCCGCTCACGCCCTCACCGTAGTCATATCTTTGATATTCGTTGGTTTCAAAATCGTACTTAACAAGCGCATCAAACGTCTGACAGCGCCCCTCTACACCCTCCCCTTTTGGTGGCTCGGGCAGTAATTGAAGATAAGAAAAGCGACTAGGGATGCCCAGATAGCGGTTGTTAATCGTTGGAAACTCTAGGTTGAGATCGTTCAATGCGCGCTCTTGCGTCAATCCCGTCATCAAATCGAACCGCCACTCATAAAGTTGATGGGTTCGCCGACGTTCAGCAAGCTGGGAGGCTAAGGGGCCGTCCTCAGGATCCCGATTACCACCGGGGTTAGACTGACGGCAGCCAATCATGACCACACACTGACCCTCCTCCCAGCAATTCACCACGTGTAGTACATAGCAGGGCTTTGCCTCAAACCAACGCACATTGTCGGTTTCCGCGTAGCGTGGTATCAGGCCAAATCTCGCCGGCACATCATGGTGAAAGCGAACAACGCGCTTTTTGTGTCGCGCGAGTATTTCTGCATCATGAAAATAAGGCAGGTCATGCAAGATAGAATAGCGCTCGGTAATCCCAATATCGTGAGGTGATCTGGGACCCGGAAGGTCGATAGGAACGTCAGTCCTGATACCCTTTGCCGCATTAGCCACCCCATAGGTCATGAAGGGCTTGGTGTCTTTATAATTGAAAAAGATGAGATCACCCGTGCGTGGGTCAACCTTACTGTGAGCGGATAAGTTATGGTTAAGCGTGTCGGCTAGCGTCTCTTGCCCCAAGGTCTCAAGGGTCAGCGGGTCGATAGCCTGAGGAGCTCCAGCCAGATACCAAAGACTCATTAATTTTCCCTGATAAAAAATAACGTCAGTATTGGAGTTATCTTTAATCGGCGCACCCGGCAGATCGTGATTAAAAGGGCCGCATAATCCAGGCCAAATGCTGTGGCCCTGCTGTTCCTCTTCGAGAAAAGGCTGGGTGCGAATCCACTTTGACTTATAAGCTGCCGTGCCCCCGGATAGATAAATCGCGTGAAGCATTCCATCGCCATCATAGTAATGATATCTGCCTGTGGGCTTAAAGCGCTGGTTTGGGCCATTGACCACATACAGCCCATCCAAGTCATCGGGTAACATACCTTGCTCAAGCGTTAAATCATTAACTGAAGCCTCGTCGGCAACAGGCGCGAAGACGCCGTGCAAATAAGGATGATCAACGCTCCAAACCCAGTCAGGCACACCTGGGGTTGGCAGACCCTCAGGTGATCGGGTGTGAATGTTTTTATGTGTAATGGACAGGTCGAAAGTCTCCTCGCTTAAATGATTAGACATAAAGCCTTTCTCCGTGTTGATATTTTATTCTTCAGTCAATGCGCTCAATAAGAATTGCAGTGCCAGAACCCGCTGCACCGCTCGTCGCAACAACGCCCAGGGTTTGCTGGCGACGCTCAAGCTCGTCCAGCAAGACTCCCATCATGATGGCCCCTGTCGCACCCAGAGGGTGGCCCATGGCAATAACCCCGCCGTTTACATTCAGCTTCTCTGTCGGAATACCAAGATCAGCCTGCAGCTTTAAAATTGTCGCCGCAAAGGCCTCATGAATTTCAAAGAGATCAATATCATCTACCGATAGCCCCTGAGAGCGCAGCAGCTTTTCAGTGGCCACCACGCAACCCGACAAGACCTGTAGAGGCTCATCACAGGCGTTGACCATGCCCCTGATTACCGCCCGAGGACGGCTCCCTATATCTCTCGCCAAGCTTTCAGTCCCAATGAGGACCATGGCTGCAGCATCGGCCATCGCCGGGGAATTGGCCGCCGTGTGGACATGAGAAATGGCAGTTAAATGATCGTAGTGAGCAAGCTGCACGGCATCGGCCCCAGCCCTTCCTATTTCAGCAAAGCTTGGAGGCAACTGAGCAAGAGATTCCATGGTCGTCTGGGGACGTATGCATTCGTCGGTACGGACGACGCACTTCTTAGTCGGATTATCAATCGCAATGATCGATTTGAAAAATCCAGCGTTGGTGGCGTGTGACGCACGCTGCTGGCTCAGCAACGCCACTTCATCCACCATCGCTCGGGATGCTCCTTGCAGCGAAGCAATAAGGTCTGCCCCACTGCCCATTAACAGGATACGTGCCGAGAGAGCGACTTTAGGGTCTGCAAAAATTGCCGCTTGGTCACTCATCATTGGAATGCGAGACATCATTTCTATCCCGCCCGCCAGCGCCACTTGCTCCTGACCCGCGTTGATCTTCAGCGCGGCCACGTTAATTGCATCAAGACCAGATGAACAGAATCGCGTAATGGTTAGCCCGGATACTTGACTTGGAAAGCCCGCGTACAAAGCCGATGTTTTTGCAATATTCCCGGCTTGCTCACCGTATTGAGTCACACACCCAAGAACGACTTCACCCACCAAATGCGCATCGAGACCTGTTCGCTCACAAATCGCAGTGTAAAGCGGAGCCAGCAGTTCAAAAGGCGATAAATCATGGAGACCACCGTCGGGCTTAGCCTTGCCACGGGGGGTCCGTATCGCATCATAAATGTATGCTGGCTCCACAAAAATCACCTCAAATAACGCGTATTAAACAGGCTTATACGCCACTGACTTGCAGCATAAAATTTTAAATTTTTCCGGTCTACTGCCTTAGTGGAGCTTCCCCCTTTCCGCCAATACAAAGTCTCCAACAAAAAAGGGAGCCAGCAGGCTCCCTGTAAAAGGACATCGTTACCGGCGGAGGCCAATTACTTCCAGTAGTAGTTAAAGCTCACACCATAGGTTCTTGGTGGTGCGAAAATACGTGTAGCTCCAATATACGAGCCGTCAATGTGGTGTGTCGCGTAAAGCTCATCGGTTAGGTTCTTACCCCAAAGCGACACATCCCAGCCACTGTTGGGGGCTGTGTACGTCGCCGAGGCATCAAGAACCGTAACATCCTCTTGCAAGCCACGAGGGTCGTTGTCTACTTCGAAATGGAATTCATCGGTGTAGGACGCCGTGGCAAGAAAATCGAGCGCCGCACCATTGCGCATGGGGAACCCCAGGTCGGCGGTAATCGACCAGCTGGTATCCGGTGCCCTAGGCAAGTCATTACCCTCGTTATTACCTTCAGTAAATTTGGCATCCAGCGTTGCAAAGCCTCCGCTGATCGTTAAATTTTCGCCGAGGACCAATGCGATTTCAGCCTCAATACCCTCCGAGCTCGCTTGGGCATTTGACGCCGTCAGAACACTGTTAGTCAGCACCCAAACCTGTAGATCTTCGTATTCTAAATCGAAGTAGTTGGCGTTAATGCGAAGACGATCGTCAAGCCATTGCGTCTTAAAACCCAGTTCGTAGTTTGTAGCTAGCTCAGGTTTAATCGGTGTCTCTGCAAGCTCGGGATAACGTTGAGTACCGTTGAAGGCGCCGCTTTTAAAGCCTTCAGAGTAGGTTGCGTACATCATGTGATTGTCAGTGATATGCCAATCTACCGTAGCTCTCATGGTCGTCTCACTCCACGACTCACTCGCTGCAACGGAATAAGGCGGGCTGAAGAGAGGGACCCCCGACGCAAAGACAGGTGACGAGTTAGGGACCGGCGCGGCTGTATCGTTATCGATAGACTTTTCATCGTCGGTATATCGCGCACCCAAGGTCAACGCCACGGCATCAGTAATGTTGTAAGTGAACTGGCCAAAGAATGCCATGCTCTCGTTTTTAGAATCCTGAAAAAAATCAGCAGTGCCGTCACCGAGTACCGCCAAATGCGAGGTGGGATCCCACCAAGTCGTAAATCTCTCAAACCGCTTTACATCCTCTGAAAAGAAGTAGGCGCCAACGACCCATTTCAAACGGTCGCCCTCTCCCGACAATCTAAACTCCTGAGAGAACTGTTCGGCCTCTTGCTCAGCACCATCATCAACTTCCTGTAGACCTTCCCCACCCAGACGAGCAGACAGCTGCGGGTTCAGCGCCTGCCACCAAGCTGACTCACTCTCTCGATAAGCCGTAATCGAAGTTAACTGCGCCCAATCGAAGTCGACATCAACGCGGCCCTGAAAACCCAAGATCTCCTTATTAGAGTACTGAAGCTCCTCATGATTGGCCTTTCGGGGGTCATTACCGATCAGATTATTTGAAGCCACGCCACGCGCGTAGTAGCTAGGATACAACGGCACCACGACACCGGGATAATCTGATATCTCCAAATTCATAAGGAATCGGTTATTACCGCTCGTATCGATATCGGCGTAATCAAAGCCCAAAAGCACATCGACATTGTCTGTTGGCGTGAACAACAACTGACCGCGCACACTCTTAGTGTCTTCGTCTTCCAGATCTTGCCCAGTGGTAATATTTTCGGCGTAACCGTCACGCTTACGAATGTTCATGGTCAGCTTACCGGCAATATTTTCCGACAGCGGGCCGTTAACATAGGCACGTAAATTACCCAGCCCATAATTGCCCGCGCTCAGGCCCACCTTTGCCTCAAATTCCTGCTGCGGCTTTTTCGTAAAAATATTGATGGCACCACCAGCAGAATTGCGACCATATAAGGTTCCCTGAGGACCTCTCAGCACCTCAATGCGCTCTAAATCATAAAAATCTGTCGATGCACCACTGGGCCGCCCCAAATAAACGTCATCAATAAACACCGCGACTGCAGGATCGGAGCCCGATGAGTCATTGGTGTTACCAATACCTCTCAAGAAAAGCTGTGGCTCTGTAATGTTGAAGGCTGTCATCTTGAAATTGGGTGTACGCAGCGCAACGTCCTCCATGGACACGATACCCCCCTCGTTCACGAGATCACCGCCAAAAGTGGTAATAGAGATGGGGACATCTTGCAAACTTTGCGCTCTGCGCTCTGCGGTAACGATCACTTCTTCAAGCGCTCCACTTGTTTGAGCAAAACCCGAGTGACTAACCCCCAGAAAAATTGTCGTCGTTGTCATTAGCGCAGCTGAAAGGCTATTTATTCTGTGCATTTTTAAACCGTGCATATGCTTTTTCCTTATCCAAAAAATCTTATAGTTTTTTTATGGCAGTAACAAAGAAATATCTTTTTCCCGATTTTTTCGAAGAAGATTCCAATTAATCCGAGCCTAATACGAATATTTGACGATAAAAATCGTCTAAATTAATTATTCTTAGGAACATCCCATAAACCGAATCCTATCTGTTCCGAGGATAATCTATCATAACGTTTTTTAATGCAAGCTTTAAGATGGGTCAAGCCCGGCCTAAGGCACTTGGCTAGTGCGAACCTAAAAAATTGCGAGAAAACCTTGCATCAAGGGGCTGGGGAGCTGTCTTTGAAGCTTGAGGCTGATTCACTAGATCGGGTTGAAAACCAACCCATTTACACCTTACTTAGATAGAAAATGTGTCCGAAGCAACAGCCAAGCCTGAGATGCACGGTATTTGGTACTGCTGTATCCTCTTGGTTTCGTTGTGAAGCGAACCATAATGTAGCGTCCATCTACCTCGCTTAATATGGTCGTAAGTACACAGATAGTAGCGTTGGCGGTGAAAAATAAAGGCAACCCTAGTGGCAGCCGGCAATTGTGATAAAGATTCCTTAGCAGGCCCTAGCTTCTCACCTATCTGTTAAAGACAATAAAAGGGGTGGTTGCGGATTCCAGTGAATGGAAGTAACCGAAGTCTCAGTCTCAACGGAGTGTCAGTTTGGAGCTAGATCGACCTTTCCTACAACTCCCCTATACCTTTGATGCCTCAGCCTTGCATGACGAGGTGGCGGCACTGGAGGGTGAGTCATGGCTGCCACACCCTTCGGGGCTTGAGGGTAATAGCGCCGTGCCCCTTGTGTCGATTAACGGTGTTGCCAAAGACGGTTTTGATGGGGCAATGGCCCCCACGCCTTGGCTGCTACAGTCCCCTTATATGCTGCAGGTCGTCGCCAGCTTCAAGGAGGTGGTAGCGCGAAGCCGGCTGATGAGACTTGCGCCCGGAGCCGTAGTTCAGGAACACGTCGATTTTAATTACCACTGGTATAGCCGGGTCAGAATTCATGTACCCATTGTGACCGACCCCGCCGTTCGTTTTTTTTGCGGGCCTGAGGAAGTTCACATGGCAGCCGGTGAAAGCTGGCTGTTTGATTCGTGGCAAAGGCACCGGGTGATCAACAATAGCTCCCAAGATCGAATCCATCTCGTTATTGACATCGCGGGGTCTGCGAATTTTTGGCGAGAAGTTCGTCAGTTGCAGCGTGGCAAGGCGGCTGTGCCCGCTCAGGCCATCGCCTTCGACTCTCGAGAGCAACCCAAACTGGTTACCGAACAATTTCCCTGCGCACCGATTATGGCGCCGGGGGAAATGTCGGCGATCGTGGCTGAGCTCATGGCTGACTGTACGGCCAACGCAGACAACGATCGAGAAATACTCGAGTACTACCATGACCTGCTATTCGATTTAGTCCACGATTGGCGGCAACAGTGGTCTTTGTATGGCTTCGCGCCTGAGGGTATTACTGGCTTTCAAGAACTTTTAGCGAGAACGCGATCTGCGTTAAAACAAGGCCCAAGGGTCTTGGTGACAAGCTCCAACAATGTTGGCATCAACCCCGTCATAATGCAGCGCATTTTGGGTGCCGCTTTACAGCCACATCGAGCTGAGGAATTTGCTACGGGTCGTAGTTAAAGGCCTCAAAATCATCGGCATACATCTGTAGCAAGGCTTGCCTAAGGTCATCATCCAGCACTTCGGTATAAGTCTTGTGCTCGGAGCTGTTTTTAAGGGACAGGGGCTCTGTGGGAATCGAGAGCACGCTACAAATATGATCGCAATCACGCTGCAGCGATTCGTAGCGGCCCACAAAGTCCATAGCAACGGCGTTTGATAGCCCGTCTATTAGTAGCGAAGTTTGCGACGCCACGAGCACTCGCTTGCGAAATTGGGGCCGAGTCAGTGCTCGCTTCATCCACACAGTGGGGTCTTGCCGATAAGTTGGATCAGACCGCCCAAGGAAAGCACAAACTGACACAAACCGATCGTAGGGATGGCGAACGAAGGCAAACTTGAATTGGCGGCCTAGCTGTTCTTCAGGCACGACCTTCGCGAGCTGTCGGTACGCCACGTGCCCATGATTCACCGCGGCAATTTCTGGCAGAGGGGCGAGCTGTTGGCCATATCGCAACTGCTGTTCCCAATCGCCCACACCAAGATGGGGCCGCAGCAACTCGCGCACCGCGTGGGTGCCCGTCTTTGGCACTGCAAAAAAAACAAACTGCCGACTTGAAGAAAAAATCATTCGTTAAGAGTGACGCCGTAGGTTGCCCGTAGCTCGCTGCCCAAGGCCTGTTTAAGCGGGTCCAAATGCTGCTCAAAATTTCGCCATTGGTCCAACCCGGACCGATAAATTGGCTGTCGCACCTGCTCCGCACTCGGCGTCCTAATGGTTCGCTCGGTTTTGTGGAAGTCTAAGCAAGCGTCTTCGAAAGGCAAGCCGCAGAAATCAAGCATTCGACGAACCTCCTCTTCGAGGTTGTCGACAACATTCTCATGATGAACCCTTAAAACGAAGCCTGGCAGCACCTCGTCCCAGTGATCCATGAGCCGTGTGTATTGCTTGTAATAGCTGCCAATCTCATCCAGGCCATAGGAAAACTCTTGCCCTTCCCCCCACAGCTGCTTAAAACCACTAAAGCAACAGGACATGGGGTGGCGCCTAGCGTCGATGACTTTGGCATTGGGAAGTATCAGTTTAATGAGGCCAATATGAAAAAAGTTATTGGGCATCTTGTCGATAAACAACGGGGCGTCGCCGCGATAAACACGGGTCTGCTCAATAAATTGCTGACCAAATTTTTCAAATAATGAGGTGTCTAGCTCCGACAGTATTTTGGGGTAACGCGGATCCTCTTGACCTGCCTCGTCGCGACCACGCAGCCGCTTGGCAAGGTCGAGAACGTTATGAAGCTCCATCGTGCCATCTACCTGGGAGTGCGAGGCAAGAATCTGCTCAAGGAGCGTTGACCCTGCTCGAGGCAGTCCAACAATAAAAATGGGGTCCTTAGCCGCTACACCCACATCCCCTACCTGCTCAAATAACGCTTTCGTGCACACCTCTATTTGCGCCTCAATACGCTTTGACAGCTGTTTTGCATTGAAGTGCGTGGTTGGTAATTTCAGAGCATTGCCCCGAGCGTAAAACTCGAAAGCCGCATCAAATTGATGTTTGTCCTCCAAGGCCTTACCCAAAGCAAAACAAATCTGAATCCGATCGACGCTCCCTATGGTGGCGTCTTGCTCCAAATCTTTCATTTGCAGAATTTGGTCGTCATCAAACTTATAGGACTTTGTATTGGCAAGGCTCCAGTAGGCGTCTCCATGATCGGGTTTTATCGCCGCACTGGCTTTAAACGCATTGATCGCCGAGGCCCTATCACCGCTAGCGTTATAAATATGGCCCTGACTGATAGGGATTTGGTGATCGGTGGGGTGTACCTGCTGCAGTTTTTCGTACAACACACCAGCTTCGTCAGTTTGGCCCACTGCGAAGCAAGCCGCAGCGTATGCCTTGGCAATTTGATCATCGTCGTGGGGCTGCTGGGCTCGAAGCTCTCCCGCCAGCTCATAAGCTGAGTGGAAGCGCTGACGACGCATCATTACGTGAAATAGCTGAATCGACGCCGCTAAGTTCTCAGGCTCTAGCTCATGCAATGTCTCAAGTAAGAACTGAGCTTCATCCAATATATTTTTTCGAGTCAACACCTCAGAGAGCAAACGCATGCCCTCTGTGTGAGTCTTATTGTCTCTTAAAAAATATTTACACAAGCGCTCTGCGTCATTGAGCAAATCCTGAGACAGATAACTCATAACGGTTCTGAGTTCTTGCGGCAGCGACTTTAGAAAGGCAATTTGCTGGTCGGCCCCATCACGTTTTTCAGGGGCAAAACGCGCATAAAGCGGAATGAGCAACTCCCAACATGTCATCAAGGACCCGTCCAAAGCCACAGCCCTTTCGGCCGCCTCGAGGGCCTGCTCGGGTAAATTCAGGCTAAGTGAATTAACAGCGACCTCTTGGTGGGCTCTCGCCATTGCTGGGAAGTTGGCCGTCAGATCAGACAAGCTCGCCATCGCACGGGCAGGATCGCCAGCAAGGCGATAGCGCAAGGCACTCAGGTAGGCCAGATTCGGATCGCCTGAAAACTCTGGTAACAGCTTGTCTATCATGTCGCCCGCAGCAGGTAGGTCACCGCTGGCGAGTTTTCGTTGAATATCTTCAAGTGATTGCTGTGGTGCAGTAGTACTGGTCATCAAATTATGTCCCAAAAAAAAGGCGATCAGATGATCGCCCTTTGATCTCAGATGCTGGCTTCCTCAGAAGGAATAACCGAACCGCAAGCCCATGGTTCGTGGACGCATCATACTGGACTCCGGCGTAAATTTACCGGCTGTTTGCACCACGTAGCCCTCTTCTGAGGTCAGGTTGTTAACAAACACTTCAGCTGTCCAGTTATCACGAGCATAGCCTAAGCCCATATTCAGGGTTGTGGCCGCTTCGTTCACGTAGCGTGAGTTTGAGGGCACGCTACCGTTAGAAGTGGCGACGGTACCGAAGGTTCCACCTTCATCCTGAATAGCCACGCCGGGATCATTTCCGTAAGCGAGCTGGTGAGTGTCAGTCATGAACTCGGCGCTGCCCACGATACCGGTCACACTTTCACCGCGATAGACCAGAGCTGCATTCACCCAAGCGTTACCCTTCATGAAATCGAAGTCATATCGAGCGCGGATGTTGCCTGAGAAACTGGGTGCCAGAGGCAGCTCAGATCCCTGAGGCACACTTACTCCCTGTAGCTGCTGGTTAATGCGTGTCAGCTCGGTGTCGAGGAAACTCGCAGCACCGCTCAGAGTCAGCCTACCCGTTGCCGCCCACATGAAATCGATATCTAAACCGCGCGTCTCAGCATCACCTACGTTCTCAAGGAATACGAGGAAGGCAACGTTCGATGGGTCGAATCGCGCCACCTGTAAGTCGGTGATTTCGGTGCTGTAGAGACTGGCGTTGAGTCGCAGAGTATTATCGAAAAGCTCCGATTTAATACCTAGCTCCATGTTCTCCAGTTCATCTGTCGTCGCGACAGCGGGTACCACATAGCCCTCGTAAATTCCCGACTGATTACTTGCCAATTGACCGGCGTTGCGGTTTTGGGCTGCGGGTCGATAGCCTTCTGAATACACACCGTAGAGCATGATGTTGTCATTAATTCTCCAATCTAGGGAGAACCTGATGATGGTGTCGTCTTCTTCGGTAACACCCTCGTTGTTGATGCTAGAGATATCAAGACGGCCCTCTTTAATCGCCTGAAGGGTTGCCGCGTTGTTACCACCGCCTCTGAACATTTCTTTCGCCGAACCGCCGTAAGTTGCTGCCGCGCCAGGATAGTTGAGCAGCGCTAAGAACTGGTCGTCGGTCATGTTGCCGTTGTTGTAGGCACCAAGGGCAGTAAATCGATCGGTGGGGCTGTTACTAAAGCGGTGACTGTTACAGAAACCATCTGCTGCACCGCCGCCGCCATTACCGCCGTAGCGGCATCCGAATGAGAAGTTGGAAGCGCCCGTCAACTGGGTCTCAAGATCGTACTTTCTAGCGCCAATCGTTGCGGTCAGGTTATCGGTAATATCGAACGCTAACTGGCCAAAAAAGGCAATTTCTTCTTCGGTTCGAGTGTAATCGTTGTAGAAGGTCGTCAAGGGTCCAGTAGGCCCAATTTGATTGGTTCCAGCGACTCCAGGAATCGTCTCGTTTGCCAGATCATAAGGTGATTGGGCCGCAGCACCATAGTAATTCACCTGAAAATCGCTAAAGGCGTCTCCTGTTGAGTAATACTGGAACTCACCCAATGTCTTGGTTTCTACATCGCTGAAGTAAACTCCAGCCATAACGCGCCAACGTCGATCGGGATCAGTGCTGATGCGCAGCTCGTGGGTGGTGCGCTCGTTGCTGGTTTTGTCTCGGTATGCCTTTCTTGGATCGAAACAGGTGTTTTGGTTGTTGGGTCCCGGTGCGGCATAAATGTTACCGCTACACAGGTAGTAAGTAATGTATCCGCCACCATTGTTGTAGTGGGTGTAATCAATCAGAGAGTCGATTTCTCTATCGAGGTAACCACCGGCATAAACAATATCGAGACCAGCAATACGCCCTTCGATAGTCAGAGTCGTCAAATCAAATTCATCAACGTTGCTCTCTGGTTGAAATTTGGCCGATTTATCATCGCCCAAGCTTGGGTCGATTAGAAACGATCCTTCGACGTCGAGCTTTTGCGACGAGTGTTGTACCAGCGCGCTCCAGTCGTCAGAGATGTCCCACTTAACGCCGACTCGGTAGCCTGTGTAGGTCGCCTCGTTCCAATCTTCTTTCACTTCGTCGGTATTGCTGACGCTGTTGACCACCGTGTCAGGGAAATTTCTGAAGTAAGGTCCATAGCCGATCGAGTTACGGTCAATAACCGGGCCTGACGGCGTAAAGGTAGACGGGGTGTTGTCGATCCATCCACCCTGACGGTTGTTATAGCCGACAGCTCGAATGGCCAGGCTGTCACCGATTGGAATATTGATCATGCCTTCGATGTTGCTGCTGTTGTCGCCACCATGAGTCGACGACATGCCCACATCTACCCGGCCTTGCATCTCACCCATTACGGGCTTATTGGTGATCATCCGCATGTTGCCGGCCTGAGAGCTGGCACCAAATAACGTTCCCTGGGGCCCAGCAAGCACTTCGATGCGCTCAAGGTCAGAGGCATAAACATCGAGGTTACGTCCACCAAAAGAAACGGGGGTCTCATCTAAATACAGTGCTACACCGGGAGCTGATCCCTGTGCTGATGACACAGTGACCGAGCCTTGCTCGGTTGCTGAGCCGCGAATATAAATTTCTCTCATGCCCGGCGCGTTACCGGCGTCGATGACATTGGGCAGAAAGTCTACGTATTCGTCAAAAGTCATAATGCCCTGAGAACGCATTGAGTCGCCTGAGAGGGCGTTCACAGAAATTGGGACATCCTGCAGACTTTCAGCTTGCTTTGTCGCTGTAACGACGACTTCCTCTAGCTGAGCGAAAGCGGGACTTGAGACCATGGGAAGAAGTACAAAACCGAGTGCTGCGGCTAGCGGCGTGCGTTGGAAACCTGATGAATCAGACATACGAGCTACCTTTTTTAATGAGTAAAATTCAACTTTTGCGAGATAAAGCCAATTTTTTATTGTTGGTTGAAAAAAGCGTACCTTTTCTGTGCGCTGCGTGCAAACGGCGAATTTCTTTAACTTGCCCGGGAAAAAGGGTGTAGCGGCCCGCGTCAGCAGCCGCATTAATTGGATATCTGTGCGAGGCCTCGAACACCCGGAGGTCAAAAATAGCAGCGGCCTATTCTAGCCATCACTCATTCGAATAGACCCGTTGCCCATCAATAAACGTTTGTTCTACCTGCACTGTGCTAATGCGCTGCGGCGGAATCGCAAACAGATCCTCCGAGAGAATGACTATGTCAGCCCGCTTGCCAGCCGTCAGACTGCCCGTCACCGCCTCTTGGTGCATCGACCAAGCCGCATTAATGGTATAGGCCCTGAGCATTGTGTCGAGGCCCACGCGCTCTGATCGATTCAGAACATCTAGCTGGAGGAGTTCCTCGGTGGTCAGCGCGTCGTTTTTCATCCAGTCCTGTCGCAAAATGGCGACTTCAATGGCATTTAATGGGTTGAGAGAGCTCACATTCCAATCACTGCCACCCACAATCGTTGCTCCTGATTCAACAACACTCGCTATCGGATACATCCGGTGCACGCGATCCAAACCGACTACTGGCAAGTTGAGATTGATGATCCACTCGTCGGGGAGTGCCCACAGCGCTTGAAAATTGGCCGCCACATTGAGTTCGGCAAAACGACCTTGGTCGTCAGGGTGGATTAACTGCATGTGGGAAATCTGGTGGCGCAGGTCTTTCAGCCCATGAGTTTGCTGAGCGAACTCAAAAGCATCCAATATGGCGCGCACACCTCCGTCGCCCAGCGCATGAGTGTAAACCTGTACATCTTTACTGACCAAATCAGAGACGATTTGGTTCAGCTCGTCTTGAGGGTACGTCAGCTCGCCAAGATACCCGGGCTTATTGAGATAAGGCGCGAGCAAAACTGCTGTTTCCCCCTCTAAAACTCCATCAATGAATAGCTTTACCGCCCCCAACTTGAAACGATCCGTGCTCAGCGCTTCCCGTTCATTTAAGTTGGATTCGTAAACAGCTGTCGTGTCGGTGGTAAATAGATCGCCGTGGCCATAAGCCAAGGCCCCCCTTACTCGGAGTGTCAGCTGATCTTCTGCCTCGAGAGCGCGATACGCAGCCACATCGCTGGCGCTTACCCAAGCGTCAAAGGCGCTGGTAATACCAAATTGATTAATGGCCTTTATCGCAGCGCGCATCGTCTCAATACGATCTTGCTCGGTCATCGTCGGGACGTATCGCTCTAACAAATCCATTGCCGACTCGCGAAAGGTGCCGCTAGGTACACCCAGCTCATCGCGCTCAATAATACCTGCCGGTGGGTCTTCGGTTTCAACGGAGATTTGAGCCATCGCCAGCCCTAAAGTATTGGCAGAGACCGAATGTCCATCGGACGCCCTGAGGAGCATGGGCACGCGATCAGTAACGCCATCTAACCAGCTCAGCTCGGGCCCAGACTGACCAAAAAAACCCAGATTTAGGCCCTCAGCAACCAGCCACTGCTGCTGTCGTTTTTCAAGGCATAAACTGAGAATCGCCTCAACCGCTTGAAGATCGGGAGCCTCTGCAAGATCACAGCCTAATAAACTGCGCCCACCCATAAAGGTATGCAGATGTGCATCGTGAAATCCGGGCATTACCATTTTGCCCTCTGTATCTATCGTTCGGGTAGACGGTTTGCGGTAAGCCTCAGCCTCTTTTCTAGAGCCAACAAAAACAATCGTGTCGTCGGAAACGACCAGCGCCTCAGCACTTAGCTTGCTGGCGTCAGCGGTATAAATATGCCCGCCAACAAACATCAAATCAGCAGCCTCGGTTAGGGCCGTCGTGCCGATAAACAGCGCACAAGAAAGTAAACCTTTACCGGTGAACGCCCTCAACCACAGCATCCAGTTTGTTGTTGTTTGCCATCGCATCGCTCGCACTCCTCATTAAAACCTGTCAATCAATACATTGAATAGGATGCACACCCCTACCAGTAGCCACCGAATCAGGCGTGGAGAAAAGGAACAGCAATCTATGTACCCACGCAAAAACGATCTAGGGTGAAATTTCAATGGCCAGCTGATCTTCCTCGACAGCATCGCCTTCGGCAATGTGTGTGGCAATCACCTCACCTGCAACGGGTGCTGGGTAAGGGACCTCCATCTTCATCACCTCTAAAATAAATAAGGTATCGCCTTGGGCCACATGATCTCCGGGCTGCACCAGCATCTTCCAGACCGAACCCCCGGTTTCTAGCTCAACTTTTGTCATGACAATATTCCTCAACAATGGCTATGGCCTGATAGAAAAAGCCGTTGGACCCAATAGTGATGGCAGCAGCGGCTGGACCCGATCTAGCCAGCGACACAGTTCGGGGCGCGTCTGACGCGGATCGATGAGGTCGTGGACGCCCAAAGCTTCAGCTCTGGGGAAGGGCGACTGCTTAGCTGCTAACTGCTCCTCGAGCTCCCGTCGCCGCGCATCCGGATCAGGCGCCGCCTCAATCTCTCGCCGAAACGCCACCGCTACGCCGCCCTCAACCGGCAACGGCCCACTCTCTGCCGAGGGCCAGGCAATGACATAACCATCAGGTCCATAGTGAGCAGCCTGAGCAACACCAAAGGATCGTCGAATCATGACCGAGATCCAAGGCACCGTCGTTAAAGCTGCTGTCAGCACTGCCGAGGCGCCATGGCGAATAGTCGCCTCACGCTCTGCCTGACTGCCTATCATGAAACCGGGTTCGTCAACGAGACTCACAATGGGGAAGCTGAAGGTTTCACAAAGCTCCATGAAACGTCTTGCTTTGTGGGCACCATCGGCCGTCATAGAGCCAGCAAGGAACTTGCCATCGTTTGCCCAAACACCCACGGTTTGACCATTAAGGCGTGCAAGCCCCGTGATTTGCGATCGACCATAACCGCGACCCATTTCAAAGAAGCTGTCCCGATCAACAACCGATGCAATGACCGAGCGCATCTCAAAAGCTTGCCTGCGATTGCGGGGTACAATTTCTAAGAGATGCTCATCGCATCGGTCAACAGGATCGTCACAGTCAATGACCGGGGCCAGCTGATAAATATTGTCGGGCATGTACGAGAGAAAGCGCCGAATCTCGGCGATGCACGCCCCTTCATCCTCGGCCCCGTTATCAACGGTGCCATTTTTCGTATGTACCTTCCAACCTCCCAGCTCATCCTTGCTTTTTTGTTCCCCCATGGCCCGCGCCACCACCGCAGGCCCAGCCGTCAAAATCTGCGCTGTGCTTTTGGACATGACTGAAAAATGCGAAGCCACAAGACGACCAGCAGGTAGCCCCGCGACTGCCCCCAGAGCTGCGCTGGCCACTGGCACGGTCGCCATAGCCTGCGCTACTGAACGAAACCGCGCCGGCGCATTAACTGGCCCAGGCAAGCTAGGGCCTTTTCCACCGGTCCCCCCAACGCTTCCTCCTGAACCCTCATGCAATCGCACAAGCGGCAGCCGGTATTGCACCGCCAATTCCTCTGCATAGACGCTCTTTCTAAGCCCTGCTGCGGAGGGCGAGCCTCCTCGCAGCGTAAAATCCTCACCACCTACCACGATTCTGCGCCCGTTCACTTTGCCAAAGCCCAGCACAAAGTTGGCAGGGTCCATCCCGGTCAGCACGCCGTTTTCGTCGTAGTGCGGAGTACCCGCCGCTGGCCCAACTTCCTCGAGGCTTCCCGGATCTATCAGTTTTTCAATGCGCTCACGGATCGTTAGGCGGTTTTGGCTGTGCTGCTTGGCGATCGCCTCTTCCCCACCCTGACTCAGTGCCAATTCCCGCCTGCGTTCTATTTCGTCGGTTTCTAGTTTCCAGGTCATGGGTGAGCAAGTGCCTCTTCATTAACTCAGCAAAGCTTATCTCACTTAGCTGTTATGTGCTGGTTTGGAGGACCGCCGCAAGCCTGCAGATCGCAAACACCCAACAGATGCAGTAGTGACCCTGCAGCCCTAGGTGAAGCACCGCCAAACATATTGCCCTCTGATGGGTAAGCGCTACACTCCACCCTCTGCTCGGCAACAATAGATCACCCAAAGTGGACAATCCGATTCAAAAAAAATTGCGACAGCTACCCGCTGTTGGCGTCATCCTCGACTCGATGCCAGACGCAATCGCCCACTGGGGCCACGCGCAGGTTACTCAGGCAGTACGCAAGCAGCTATCGCAATTGCGACAAGAAATAAGCCTGGGAGGTTCGCCACCAATTGATCTGGAAAAAATAAAACAATCGGTTGTCGAAGGGGTGGCCTCTGCCCATGACGCCACACTGATTTCCGTCTTTAACCTGACCGGCATTGTTTTGCACAGCAACCTAGGTCGAGCGCAACTGTGCGAATCAGCCATTCGGGCAGTTACGGACGTGGCAAGCAACGCCAGCAACCTGGAGTTCGATTTAACCAGTGGCAAACGCGGTGATCGAGAAGCCCATATCGAAGCCATGATCTGCGAACAGACGGGGGCCGAGGCGGCCACCGCGGTCAATAACAACGCCGCCGCGGTGCTACTCGCACTCAACACTTTGGCCATGGGCCGCAAAGTGGCAGTATCCCGTGGAGAGCTGGTCGAGATTGGCGGCTCTTTCCGCATCCCCGACATTATGAGCCGCGCTGGCTGCTCGCTCACCGAGGTAGGCACCACCAACCGCACTCACCTTAAAGATTATGCCGAGGGTGTTGATGCCGATACGGCGCTACTCATGAAAGTTCATACCAGTAACTATCGGATTGAGGGTTATACGAGCAACCCCACCGAATCTGAGCTGGCAAAGCTGGCCTCAGGCCTTGGCATTCCTTTTATGATTGATTTGGGCAGTGGCAACCTGCTCGATTTTGCGGCGCTTAATCTTCCCAATGAACCCACCGTCGCCGACGCCATCGGCCATGGCGCCGACCTGGTGACTTTCAGCGGTGACAAATTGCTTGGAGGGCCTCAGGCCGGGCTGATCGCTGGCCGCGAAGACCTGATAGCCCAGATTAAGTCCAACCCCCTAAAGCGAGCCCTGCGTTTGGATAAGATGACGCTGGCAGCTCTTGCGGAAACACTGAAGCTCTATAACCACCCGGAAAAGCTCCACGAAAACTTGCCCACTTTGCGGCTCATTACCCGGCCCACGGCAGTTATAGAAGAGCTTGCGACCTCACTGCTACCCGCATTTAAGTCGGCACTGGGACCGCAGTATTCCGTAAGTGTCGAGGAATCATTAAGCCAGATTGGCAGCGGCTCCTTGCCTGTAGAAACGCTGCCCAGCTCGGCATTAAAGATTGCGTCAATTTCTGGCGCTGACAGTGAGTTGCGCGCCTTGAGCACGGCTTTTCGTCAGTTGCCCCGGCCGGTGATTGGCCGTATTCATCAGAGGGCGCTGTGGCTTGATCTGCGTTGCCTAGAGGATGATCAGAAAACCGCACTTACCCAACAGTTGAGCGGACTAGCACTTTGATCATAGCGACCGCGGGGCACGTTGATCACGGCAAGACTTCGCTCATTCGCGCACTGACCGGGGTCGAAACCGATACTCTCGCCGAAGAAGTCGAACGCGGACTGTCGATTAATTTAGGTTACGCCTTTATGTCCCAAGGGTCCGACGAAACCCTCGGGTTTATTGATGTCCCCGGCCATAGAAAATTTATAAACACCATGATTTCCGGTATTAGCGGTGTCGATATGGGGCTATTAGTTGTTGCTGCCGATGATGGCCCAATGCCCCAAACCCTTGAGCATATTGACGTACTCGAAATTTTGGGCGTAGCGCGCGTATGCGTTGTGGTCAATAAGGTCGACAGGGTTGACCCATCGCGAGTTCATGAGGTGCTGCAGCAAGTCGATGCGCTGATCCAGCCGCGCCGCTGGCCAGCACATCGATCCTTTGGGGTATCTAGCGTGTCCGGCGACGGCTTGGATGACCTCAAGGATCATTTGATCAGCACCGCAGCAGCTCATCAACGGCTGCGCAATTCAGGGGGCTTTCGTCTCTCGATAGACCGAAGCTTCAACGTTAAGGGTGTCGGGCTTGTCGTCACCGGAACCGCAAGTGCCGGTGAGGCACGAAAAGGTGACCCGCTCGAGTTGTTGCCAGGAGGACAGTCGGTTCGTATTCGACACTTGAGGGCCAACAGCCAGGAGGTTGAGCACGCATCAGCCGGCCAACGAGTCGCACTCGCCATCGCCGGTAAAGTCTCCTTAAAAGAAATAACCCGCGGGGACTGGCTGGTAGCACCCAAAGCACCGCCCCCCGCGTTGCGCCTCGACGTTGAGGTCAGTTTGCTGAGCAATGCTCCCTTCCCTCTGAAGCATATGGCGCCAGTAAAGCTTTATATCGGTGCCAAACGCTTGGCCGCACGCCTAGCTCATATCGACACACCAGAGGGCCCCTTAAAACCTGGCGAATCCTGCCTTGCGCAGCTGATACTCGAACACCCGATCAGCAGCATCTGGGGAGAGCCCTTTTTAGTTCAGGATCATGCAGAAACCCGTATTCTTGGCGGTGGCAAGGTACTCGACCCGGAAGGGCCTAAGTTTGGTAAAGCACGCCGGGCACGTCTGTGTTGGCTGCGTGCTTTGCAAACATCCGATGCACAATCTGCGCTGTTACAATTGCTAGAAGCCCAGCTAACCGTCAACCTCTCGAGATTTTGGGCGATTCGTAACCATCGGCAGGTGCCAGAAAATGTATTTCCAATCGATGAGGTTCGCGAATTTCAACGGGACGGAACGACCTGGGCTGTTGCAGAGAAACAGTGGCAATCTGCTAGTCGATGGCTGAAGCACCACATCGACGAATGGCACCGGGAGCAACCAAAGTCTCTAGGCTTAAAAATGACTTCCCTAGAACGAGCACTGGCGCATAGCTTTGACCTACCCCTTGGACTTGCGGTTGTGGAAGTTTTGCTGCGGTCAGGCAGTCTGGCACACAAAGAGGGGCACATCAGTCGAAAAGACTTTCAGCCAGCTAAATCTCAGCAAACGCTGGATCATTGGGAGAAACTAAAAGCGCAGTTGCAACGAGCCGGTACTGCCCTGCCGCTACTGACTGAGTTACTAGCGCAAGCACAGGTACCTGATTCGCTTGCCAAACAGGCAATACGCCTCGGCATGGGCCGCGGTGAACTCCATGAACTTAACAATCATCGCTACGCCCTCCCGTCACAGCTCCTACATTATTACGAGCACCTCTCTTTGGCCCATGATCAAGGTGAAGCCTTATCCGTCGTTGTATTAAAAGCCAGATTTGGGACGGGCCGCAATCTGACCGTTGAGATTCTTGAGCACTTCGATCGCCTGCACCTTACTCGCCGGGAGGGTAACGTGCGTGTACTTTTGGCCCGTGCTAATGTGCAGCGAGCGCTGGGTGTTGAGCCCTGAAATATTGGAAGAGCGATGTCCCCGGTGGGGTGCCCTGGTCTTCAAAACCAGTGAGGGGCTGAGAAAGCGCCTGGTGGGTTCGACTCCTACCTCTTCCGCCAACTATTTAACTAGTTCACCATTCCAAAAGAAGACAAACACATATAAAAGCGTTGTTTTATTCAATGTGGCAATCTGAACCTAGGGATCATCAAGCTCAATCAAACAATGGGTCCCAGAACCCGCCTCAAAGCCTGTCAGTCATCGAGAACGCGCGACGCTGAATCGCACCGTTAAATTTGGCAGTCTTTGGCGTAAAAGACCCCTGAGCGATCAATGGGCTGACAGAAACACGCACATCTCGCAGTTCCAATTCTTTGCCCGGTGCGCCCATTTTGGCAATCGCTTGCTGCGGCAAGCTCACAATGCCTGTCATACGGTGTCGCTATCCATAATGTTTTTGGCGGGGAAACCCTCACCTCAATAGACAAAAACACTCACAATCTGCGCATAAACATATGAAAAAGCAGAGAAAGAGACCAATCACCGGACAACAACACAAGGCGACCAATAAATCGAAAAACTTTTTATGTGAAGGTTTTTTGCCTCTCTTAATAAAAAGTATCTTAATTTTTAAATTTGTGTTAATCCGTAGGAGTGGTGGGCATTAGTGGAGCAACAACAATGATCAATGCTTACAACACCTCCGAAATCATTTTGTATGCATTTGCCGGAGCTGTTTTACTGCACACACTTTTAGTGCTGCAAATGGGAGGCGCTGAAGTCGTTACTGTTTCCCCTGTCGCCTATCAAATGGCCCAGGATCTAGTGCATTATCGTGCCGCTATAACCGGTGGCCTAATCGTTTTCTACACGTACTTGCGTCTTTCGAAACGGCCGGTCGCTAAAGTTCTCGCTATCGTTTCCATAATTTCATGGATTGCGTTCGTAGAAGACTACCTTGCTCTCGACAACATATTTTTTGTCTCTGAGTCTACAACCGGATTGATCGTCCAGACACTGCGCCCTTTATATCTCATGTCCATCGTGTATATGGCTGTTGAGGCATATCGACGGGAGGGAAGTCATGGCTGACAACAAACTCGACGAACGACCTACACTTTCCAAAGAAGAGTTACAGGCGCTGCTGGAGCCTCAAATACTGAGCCTCTCCAATATTCAGGAAGCGCTTTCAGGTAAAACACGGCTGTTCAAGGTCTGTCTTTTTGCTGCGACCGCTATGTCTGCCGCCTATCTTGGGATGTACAGCACCGGCTTGCTTGACAACTTCGTCTCCCACGGGTGGACAAAGCATTACGGAGACTACCGGCTACATCAGATCCGCTTTGGGGTAGGTTTTCTAATGTTGGTTTCTCTGTATGTTTGGATTTTGTTGAAGAAACCACTAGGCACCATACTCGCGTGTTATGCCGGCGTGCTCTCTTATTTTCTTGTTTCGGGCACTGCAAGGCTTTTCGTCGTTTTAAATCCGCCCAATGACACCTCGTTTTTAACGATCTACATCTTTTTGAACAGTTCGTTTGTCGCTCTTGTTCTCATATTGATGCGAGAAGACCGACGCTCTACCTGGTAGGCTACCGTGGCCCAAAAAGCGGATGAGACGCTTTACCTTGAAAATGGGTTTACCGCCTATGGGCTAAATCCTCCGGTCCATTATGCGCCGCTGCCAGAGGCAAAACGTAATGGCGTATCTCGGGGGTTGAACAGCTTATTTTTAACGTTTTAGTGCGGGAACGTCCTTGAGTAAACATCATCAAAAGGATCAACCATGAAAACTATTGCTCTGTATTTATCACTACTCGTCTCAAGCTTTGTCTACGCCGGCCATCATGAAGATGGCGAAGTTTCAAAGAATATCGCGACCGCCAAGGCAGGGTATGATGCCTTTAATTCTGGAGACATGGAGGCTTGGCGCGCAGTCCAAGCAGAAAATGCCATTTGGACGATTCAAGTCGGCTTACCTTACACCGGTACCTACATAGGGCCGGCTGCTGTTGAGGCCGGCATTTTTGCCCCCATCGGCAAGATGTGGCCCGAATTCCACGTTGATCCCATCGGTTTTTATGAATCTGGCGACACCGTCTTTGTTCACGTACACATGACTGCAGAGGGCCTTGATACCGAGTCAATTCACATGATTAAGATCAAAGATGGTAAGTACGTGGCCTTCCAACCCTTCGATGATTCAGCCGCCATGTTAGAAGCGGCAAAACCCTAGCTTTTGCCTGCAATTGCGCGACACTTCTCTCAAGCAAGGGACTCGCCTAACATGTCACAGAGATTAGGCATTGCAGCAGGGTAAATAATCATGGAACGAGATAGTCTCGGCTTCGATGCTCCCGCCCCGGTAGGGCACCCGGTGCGAGCAAGCCTGCCTGCAGGAGCATGCACTGGCCCTGCTATCGGAGAACGGCTTCCCGATTTTGAACTTCCCGACGCGTTTGGCAGGCAAGTTCGTTTTCATGAAGATCGCGGTCACTCGAGGGCAGCGCTGGTCTTTTATCGATCTGCAGTTTGGTGACCCCCCTGCTGGACGCAGCTCGGGGAGCTGCGAAATGCTCACGCCAAGTTTGAAGCCAACGGCATCAAGCTCTACGCAGTTTCTTACGACGACCCGAAAGCCCTTCGGGAGTTTTCGCAGGCTCAGGGTATAAACTATCCGCTGTTATCCGACGAAAATTCATCGGTCATAGCGCAGTACGGTATTTTAAATACACAAGTATCCAAAGACGATGCCTTTATTTATGGCATTCCCTACCCAGGGGTCTTTGTCTGCGACGAAGACGGCCTCGTGATTTCAAAATTCTTCCATGACTCGTATAAAAAACGGGAAAGCCCAGAGGCGCTTATTGATGCGGCCCTTGGGTTCATCCAGCTTGAAGATGAGGTGCCAACAGCTACCGGGGGTGATGAGGATATTACGATTACAGCCGCCGTCCGGGGCGGCAATGGAAGTCTTCGCCAAGGCATCATCCGTCAACTGATTGTGCGTTTTACCCTTAGAGAGGGACTACACCTTTACGGCACCCCCGCCCCCAAGGGGTTAACCCCCACACAGGTAAAAATTGTGGGCCCTCAAGACTTGCAGTGCCTGCCGGTAAAGTACCCACCCACAACGCCGTACCACCATAAATTAATGGCCGTTGATCTCAACGTCTGGAGCGATCAAGTAGATATTGTGGTGCCCTTTTTCCCAGCTGGCGATCTCGCGACCGAGGCAGCCATTCCAGCAGCATCTGCCTCCATAGACTTCGAAGTCTGCTATCAAGCCTGCAGCGATGAGGAATGCCTACTCCCCCGAACCGAGCGCTTTACCATTGAACTACCCCTCGATGTGGTCGATGTACCCAATCTTTCCGTGCACAGGGGGCATGGTCAGCGCGAAGGTAATTATGACAGCACCCCAGCTATGCGCAGGCTCCTATGGCGAAAGATCCGATCGAACCCGCTACGGCTGTTGAAGCTTATCTGGAAAACCCGACGGCTAAAACGCAAGGCCCGACAGCACCACGACACCTAAGTAGGGGTAACATTGGTACCGCAACGATCTTAGCGGGCAATTGGACCCTTCACGACCTGCCCCAACCTACGAATCAAAATGCGCCCGCATTGCAGCCAGGACCACCGACGGATCAGATCGCCGCTGGTAATCTTTTGATAGATCCAACCAAAGAACCTTGCCCTCACGATCAATCAGTAGCGTGGCCGGTACCGGTAAGGCCACCGATTCATGGGCTAGGGGAGCAGAGTGGAACCCGGTATTTCGCAATCCGAAGGCATCAGTCACCGCCAGTTGCACATCGGATAGCATCCGTGCCTGCAAACCGTGAAGGTGTCGTTCTGCCAAAATATCTTCGGGCGGGTCCGTACTGATAGTGACCACCCTGACATCGCGCTGATCAAACTCTGCGCGCAATTCCTCGAGTCGACGCAACTCGCCGACACAGTAAGGTCACCAGTGGGCTCTGAAAAACTTAATCAACACCAAGTGCCCCTGCAGCGCTTCTGAATCGAAAACCTGCCCCTCGTCGTCTACTGCGGAGAAATGTGGAATCTCATCACCAACCGCAATCACTTTCTTGGTGTCAACGCTCTGAGAGCTTACCGAGATAGTAAAGGTCAGGAATGCGCTGATCAGAATGGCCACTGCAGGTGGAAGACCGCCCACCCAGCTTGTGCCTTTGATATAGGCTGTGACACCTAGGGCAGCCGCGAAAACAAAGGCCACTACAAAACCGGTTCGATCGTCGGGTAGATTTACCTGGCGAACAAAATAAAACCATAAGGTTGCGGTACAGGCCGCGAGCGTAAAAGCTGTGATACCGAATTTAGTTCCTGCTTTCAATCGACGAACCCTCAGCTGGCCGTCCTTGAACAATACAAAAAACACCCGTTGATCTCAATACCGCTAAACAGTGTGGGGAGTTGAGCGAGCTTGATAGGCCTTTGCGCCAAGCCATACCCATCTCCGATAACACATTATCAAAAAATTAGCGGCTCCATGAATGAATGGCCGCATAGATGCAGCCACCACCTCCTCGCAAACGGAGAGATTCACGACCAGTGAATTTGAACCTCCCTGCCGGAACCTTCCTTGGATACAGAAGGTCCGATCTAATCGTCGCTGAGTAGGCTCACTGACGCTTTGATTCTTTCAAGGGGTGACAGCTTGTTTTTGTACCAAATAGGCGATGACCACACCCGCTCCTGAAGCGTCTTGGGTAAATCTGGGCGAGGCTCAACTCCAGCCTTCACTGCATCCCACGTTGACCAGCGACACGTTGGATTTTCCAGCACTCGTACATAGTAAAAGGCTTCCTGACCAGCCTCAAAATCAGGGTCCTGCCAGACGGCCTTAAGTTCGGCAGCACCCACATCCGGTGTAATCGAGCAATCAGCTAGATTGACTCGAGCGCCGTTATCGGGGCACCGGTGAGTCGTTGGATCGACGGAGAGTCCGTCACTGCAAGCCACATCATAGACCTGCTCTGCATGCTCTCCACCTTTTACAAAGCCCTTGATTACCTGCACGCGCTGCAGCGGCACGCCACCAACTGCGTCACTGACAGCCCACACTAGAAACTGTGGTGCACTGTCACCCGAGGCGATCAGGTCAGACCCCATACTGACACCCTGGGCATACGCTTTTTTGGCCATTTGAGGGTCATCAATAATGGCAGGATCAAACTCATAGCCGCCAAAAAAGCGCACCTTCATTCGCGGTCCGCTGGTCGCAAAGGTCTCCTTACGCCGAAAGGCATCGTAAATAGCCTCGCGAGTATTTTCTTCAGCCCACACCCCTGCAATCCCTGAGGCACCCCAAGTCGCAAATGTTGATAGGGTCAAATAGTCTTTGCCCTCGACTTCCTTCAGTAGATTCGGTGCGCTGTACTTAACGATAGTACGCATCAAAAATGAGGCGGGTACCGAACCCCGCATTTCCGGAGTGCCGTCGAGTAAACCCACCTTAGAATAAAAATTTTCCTCATCATCCGAGATAGCCCCTGTATGGGTATCGCTGGCGCCCACGAAACCAAACTTGTAAGGGTTTTTGGTGCCCGACTCAGACAACGCCATGCCACGCAGTAACCCATCTCGGACGTAACTCCCCGGAGCGACACTGTCTAGCGTCGTGGCAACCCGAAAAGGCATGAGTTCAAAATTAGCCCATTCGTCGGTTTCAGATAGCAACGGGTGCGTTTCAGAGGTGCCTTTCACTTGAGTGATTTCTACCAGGGGTTCATTGCGCATACGCAGGTCGGCGTAGTCGTCGTCCATGGGGTCACCCGCCCAATCGGCCAGAGCAAACATGGCACCATTGGATCCATTGGAATTATGCGGTATCGCTAGACTCTCAACGCCCTGGTCGCGCAAGTCGTCCATCCAGTTCCAAAGGCCTTCAGGATTCTGGGAGTGAAAGCGTGAGAAGGGGACCTCGGGTAACCGATCGGTTCCCTGGAAGATCACGTTTCGATGCAAGTTGCCCATTTCATCCGTCGAAGAGGTGTACTCATAAGCCGCAAAAGTCGTGAACTTACCCGGTTGGTTGTACTGGTCAGCCGCATTAATACTGTCAGCCCAGGCCGACCGGGTGACTGCCTCTATTTCCACCTCATCAAGATTACCGGCAATTAATTCGCCCACCACATCAGGTAAAAATGTTGCAAACGCCGTTTGCCTGCCAAAAAAGCTGTAGGCCCCGTAATTATCCGGAGCGTTTATATTATGTATAGGCTGCGCCGCGCTAGTTTTAGAGAACTTAGTGGTGGTATCCGCAGCCTCCTTCAATAAGCCCATAAACATGGCGTGATCGGTCACGGCATAAAAATCTAGGGGCTGACGCAGCTGCATTTCATAGCCCGATGGGTGGGCAAGAGGTTCGCCTTTGGCATATCGATAAGCATCATAAGGCGTAGCTACAGTTCCAAAGGCATAAGCATCGAAGGAGTAACCGGTGTGAACATGTAAGTCACCGAAATAGGCATTCCTTTCAGCACTGTACTGTCGACGATCGACTATCGTGTTATTGATCTCAAGCACCTGGCTGGGAATATTTGCGCGGGCGGACATGGTCTCACTGATATCGGGGCCCTGCTCCATACAAGCAGTCAGGCTGATCAAAACAGGTGTCACCAGCCACATATATCCAGCATGCATTTTGATTCGATTCATTTACCCATCCCACTGACTAATTATGATTATTTGGCCTTTCCGAACGTGACGTTGCTTAGAGCCTGCAAAGCACAGACCCAACGCCCTCAATTAACTAAGGGTCAAAGCAATCACCCGACATATTGGGCCACATGCGGCGAGCTAACACCATAGATCAATGCCGTACTTTTAGCAGTACAGAGAAGCTAAGAATTTCACGAAAACACACCGCTAATGCGGCTTTTTTTGAGGGTGGCAACACATTCTCCCAACTCACAGAGCACTACTTAGGCAAGTTTTGTAGGGAAATACACGGGCCACTCCGAGGCATGAACAGTGTTAGTAGTGGCCACTCCACGCCAAAGGCTCACTCGCCCAGCGCTCCTCCTCGTTGAGAATGGTCAAGCCATGCTCGTGCCGCAGTTCGTTAATCGGTTTGTCTAACCAGGGCTCTGGAAATTGATAGGGCCATTTTTTTGACATTGATCGGGATCGCTTAATTACGCGCCATTTGAGCTTGCGCGTCCTCCACAATAGTCGGGGAAAGAAGGCCCAACCCAACTCTTTCACAAACGCTCGATACAACGCTTTAATCTCGGGGAGCTTCCCATATTTTCGAATGTAGGACAGGCGCCACTGGCACCCCCAAAGCAGCCAGCTATCAAGGCCAGCTTCTTGCTCGAGGCTAGTATCCATACCAAAAATAACATGGGTCGCATCGTGCTCTAGCAGGAGTCTCGATGTGCTGCTATCCATCATGACTTTACGGTCAAGGGCCATCAGGTAATTGTGAAATTCCTCAATACCCTCTCTCAAGGTCATCGTACAATGTTGTTGCTGATATTTTAAAAGCACGTCACCCTCCAAAAGTTTTTCTGGCAGTCGCACACCTCACCCTACGCCAAATCTAGACCTCGAGTCACTGCTGCAATAGCTCCTCGAGCAATGTTTCTCGCCGAACCGCCACAAACTCCTTGATGGAAGCGCGGCTCGGAGAACAAAACGTCATTGAATCACCGTCGATTTCTTCAGGATTATAGATTTGGGAGCACTCTGAATCACCGAGTACAGTTTCAGCGTCTGCCGCGTCGGTTGATCTAATCGCAGCGTCAAGGCGTTCACGGCGCTCCTCTAAGGTGGGTGCGAGAAGCGTCCAGTCAAAGTGCTGATCCAAAATGCGCTCAATTTCTTGGTATAGCTGCTGGCGAGAATTATCGTTGGGGCTGCTGTCCGAACCAAAAATAATTTCCCATAAAATAGGTGGGTAATTGGGGTAAAAAAACCGCCCCGCCCAGTGGGGGGAGACACCATTATCAAACGCCGTCGTTGACGCCAGGTCGGTAAATGCCTCAACGTTTAAGATCTGATTGCAGATTGGAAGAAAAGCATTCACCGCACAGTTTGGGCCGGTAACGTCAATGAGGGTGTAATCAAAATCCGTGGGGATATAAATCCAGCGGCCCGATGGTGAGTTGTAATACAAATAATAATTGTTGGCGACCCGAACGTAATGATCAACCGCCCCTAAAACGATCTCCGTCGCCTGAGCCTTGATAAATCCGGCCACATCAAACCGCTCAGACAAGGCCTCTGCAGTCGGCCTGCCCTGCACAAAACTTGCGAAATCTTGCAAAGCCGCCCGCGCCTCATCAAGAGATTTTTTCTTGGTCTTTAAGTCGTAAGTCGGTTTGTAGGGCACAAACTGGGAGACGTTGCCCGCACTGCCATCGCCATTGATATTGGAATTTACAAAGTCTGGATTTAAGTAATTGTCCTCCCCCAACCACTCCAGCGCTGAATCGGGGTCAGATTTTTCGACACCCACAATGCAGAAATTTTCATTGAAAAAAACCGTCGATGCCTCATAGGGATCGCAGTCGCGATTAGCCGCATCGGGTTCTGCTAAATTGCCAGGCGCTCCTGTCTTGAACAAATACCCATTTTTGTCGAAGTAAAGCTTCAAAAAGGGCTTATCGATTTGCTCCATCATGGTAAACACGCCCATATTGAACGTTTGGGGCAAGGCCGCGTTATACAGTGTTTGATCTTCTGTACCGGTTATCACGAGATTTACTTGAGCATGTGTGGCTCGGGCCGCTGGCACACCGGCTGCGTTCAACAATTCATGGGCGAGCACTTCACGCTGGTAGGTCGGGTCGTCTCGATTAAAACGAAATCGAAGCTTTTCAACATCCATAAACTCTCGACCGTCAGCCTCGGGGTATTCAACGAGGTCTTGACCGACAATATCGTAGCAGGGCTCACCTGAAACAGCGGCTGGATTGCCATTGGCGTCGATACACGCGTAAACACTTTCGTCCTCATCAAACTCTTCATCAAATTTTACCGAGAAGGCAAAGCGCCTAGGTCGATTGGGCTCACTCTCTTGGTCCACAGGATATTGCCGGCTGGTGTTGCCCTGCATTTTGAAGCCGACCTTTTCGACTTGAGTCTCAGTACCGTCAGCATTTAAATAGCTGAAATCTGCTTGGCGATACACCTCACTGTGAGAAAAAGAGGTCAACGGCGACGCACTACCGCTGGCATCGTTGATCGAGTAATTCGCGCGAATAGTATCTAGCTCAAAAGCTCGCCACTCTTCCAAAGTCATAGTCAGACGCACTTGGTGTAGCCGGTCAGCGGAGAAAAGCTCAGTGCTGGCGTTGCTCGAGCATGAAATTCCAATGTCGGTGACGTCTTGCCCTTCAGTGACGCCCGAACCACCCTCAATATCGCAGTCTAGGCGAGGCGGCTCACTGACAATGACAACGTCGTAAGGGGCGTCCGCTCGAGTAAAATCGGCAAAGACAAAGGAGCCGTCTTGATCAACTTCCAGCTGAATATCCCCCAGCCCCAGTACTAGTGGCTCGCCAGAGTCGAGGCCCGTCACCGTTCCGCCAACGGAAAAGAAAGCGCTGGGGTCAGGACTAACCGTAGGATCGCCACCGCCAGCGCCGCCCAGCAAACTGACGATCGACAACAGCTCAGCAAAAAATTGACTAAGACTGGACATAAAATAAACTTCCTTAAGGGCCCCGACAGCTTAAACATTCAGACAAAACTTTATCAATCCCACCACTCACTGGCCAGACTGACAGGTCACACATTTGCGCTTGTTTCGCTATTTGGGGAAAACCAATGCCGGTCTATTCGATGCCCAGCTTTATTTTTGTGCGGGGATTTAGTCGCCATATTTTGTCGCCAAATAGCAGCGTTAAAAAGGCTTTTGAAACCGTTATTTTGGAAGGCCCGTGGGAAATCGATACCTTTATAAGTTTCACCTTGGCGCCAGCAATGGAAGCATTTTGTGGAGCGCCTGCAAAGTGCAGTGGGTAGGGAAGTGCCAATTCGTTAGGGCAATCATCAACTGCGGCTTTCGGGCCAGCAACAGCACTTAAATGCCGATTTCTAGCAAGCCCCCATTAATGAAGGAGGCAGGCCTAAGTCATCCGGTTTTTTTACGCCGACCACGGCGCGAGCTTGTCGCTGAATCAGCAGCCTTGGGGTCGGGTAAATTCTTCCAAGCGACGCCCAAAGCTAGGTCCATGGCTGCGGCATCAAAGAGCCCTTTTGGGGTGCCATTGAGTGCCTCAACCATAGCGGCGACGTGTTCGGGTGTGGTGCCACAACAACCACCTATAACCGTAGCGCCAGCATCACGCGCAAAAACGGCGTACTGGGCCATAAGCTCGGGGCTGCCGTGGTAATGAATCGCGCCATCAACGTACTCCGGGATACCACAGTTCCCCTTAGCCGCCACAGGTATCGCAGAGTTAGTTGCTAACAGCTCGCGGGCAGAATGCATTAACTCAGCAGGGCCCACGCCACAGTTAGCCCCCATCACGCTCAAGCCTAATTCCTCCGCGCAGCGTACAAAGTCCGTCGGAGTAATACCCATCATGGAACGCTTCGCGGTATCAAAGGTCATGGTGGCGCAAACGGGTAGTCCGGTTTTCTTACCGGCCTCCGCGGCCGCTGCGACCTCTTCATTGGCAGACATAGTCTCGATCCACAGAACGTCAGCACCGCCCTCCGCCAAGGCTTCTGCTTGCTCGGTAAAACACGTTACAGCAGCTTCATAAGTCAAAGCTCCCATCGGTTCAAACAGTTCGCCCGTGGGACCAATAGACCCCGCCACTAGCGCCTTTCGGCCGGTTTTTTGGGCGTGCGCTTCCACCGCTTGGCGTGCCAAGTTTGCCGCGGCGATGTTGAGTTCACGCACACGGTTTTCGGCTTGGTGCAGCTTTAGGCGCAGGGCATTGCCCCCAAAACTATTGGTAAGAATCAGGTCAGACCCAGCAGATAGAAATTCTCCGTGTAGCCAGAGTACATCTTCGGGTTTCTCGAGGCACCACAGCTCAGGCGGATAACCCGCCTCTAAGCCTCGGCCAAAAAAATTGGATCCGGTAGCACCGTCAGCGACGCACCAGCCTTTATCGGCGATCAGGGCTGAAATTGGGTTTTCCATGAAGGCGACCTTTTGCGGGCTAAAAAAGAAGGCCGGAAGGATACCTAAATTTTTGCGCTGTGGATCGGCACATTACACGCCAATTGGTCAAAAGCTACTGACCGAGTGGCACGCCCTAACCAGCGCTCGCTCGCACCTGCAGCATTTGCTGCATTTGCTGCATCATGCGATCAATCGTAAAACTCGCCGTTGGCTGGCGAGGTGGGAACTGCTGGAAAGTTTGCAGCCACTTGCCTACTTCCTGCTGCGTGGGCACAAACAGCCACAGCTGATCTGCAAAAAATCGTGCGTAGGCGCTGGAATCGATTGAGGTCTCATAAGGGTCAGTGCGCAAGTTCACAATGCGCGGAAAATTGAGCGATTCTCGAGGCCCACCCCAACCCTCCATCTGAAAGGCGAAATGGATTTTCCAGTCATTCCAGCGCATCGCATTTAGATTCGCGTTGTCATCGAAGTAAAAAACCGTGCTGCGGGCACTCGCTCCCTCACCCGCGAGCAGCGCACGCTGATCATAGCCGTCTAGGTGCACTTTGAAAGTTTTATCACCCACTTGAAGACCTTGCTTCAGCTTTGCGCCAATGTCAGATTCTCCAGCTGCCGCTAGGAAGGTTGGCAACCAATCCTGATGAGACACGATGTCATTGATGAGAGTGCCCGGTGCTACAACACCAGGCCACCGAATTAAGGCTGGCACCCGAAACCCACCCTCCCAAGTAGAACCCTTCTCACCCCGGAAGGGCTCTGCACCGCCGTCAGGGTAGGTATTGGTTTGTGAGCCATTATCGGTGGAGTAAACAACAATAGTGTTGTCGGCAATGTTCAAAGATTCCAATCGGTCCAATACGCGCCCTACATGATGATCGTGCTCCTTCATGCCGTCGGCGTACAAACCATAACCCGAGCTCCCCTCCCACTTAGGGGCTAATCGGGTCCACACGTGCATGCGCGTGGTATTGAGCCACACAAAAAATGGCTTGCCGCTGGCATGGGCCTTTTCAATAAAATCCAGTGCCGCATTGGTAAACTCCTCATCGGCAGTTTCCATGCGCTTACGTGTCAGCGGCCCGGTGTCCTCTACCTTGCCATCACTATAGGAATGAATGACGCCGCGAGGTGCAAATCGCTTATGAAACTCCGGGTCTTTGGGATAAAAGTACGTCTCGGGCTCTTCTTCAGCGTTCAAATGGTAGAGGTTGCCAAAAAACTCATCAAACCCGTGGTTGCTAGGTAGAAATTCGTCTTTGTCACCCAAATGATTCTTACCAAACTGACCGGTGGCGTAACCCAGTGGCTTAAGCAACTCGGCAATCGTAGGGTCCTCCGGCTGAAGACCAATGTCTGCACCCGGTAAGCCCACTTTGAGCAGCCCCGTGCGCAATGGATGCTGACCGGTGATGAAGGCAGAGCGGCCTGCGGTGCAGCTCTGCTCTCCGTAGTAATCGGTGAACATGGCACCCTCTTGGGCTATGCGGTCGATGTTGGGAGTTCGGCTGCCCAACATCCCACGGTGATAGGCGCTAATATTTGACCAACCGATATCATCGCCCCAAATAACAAGAATATTGGGCTTATCACTGTCGGCGCTTGCGGCATTACCCGAAATAGCCAACAGTAATAGGACCAATACTGGCTTCAACATTCTGGTCATCGCGCTTCCCTCCGTGTCTTTAACGCTTACCGCGCCACGCTGCACCTATGCTTATCTCACTGGGCTTGTAGGGCCATAAACGTCAACACAGCAGCCCGCAAGGTGATTTATTCTTGAGGCAGATCATCCCCTCGCAGCGCTCGATAGTGCAACACCCAATCGGCGTGATCATCTGGTCCGTTAGGACCTATCTTACCCCTTGCAGATTTGAGCAGCGCTTGGGGGTCGTATTCGAAACCCGCTTTAAACACTCGATTGACATGGCGCGTATCCTTGATGTTTTGCAACGGGTTTCCCCTCACTACCACCAAATCGGCTTGCTTCCCGACCTCTATAGAGCCTAGGCGGTCGTCAACACCGAGGGCCCGGGCGCCGTTTAAGGTGGCGGCCTGTAAAACCACTGCGTTAGGAAGGCCGGCATGATGCATGGCCCATAGCTCACGGTGATAAGCGAATCCGGGGAGCAGCAGGGTGTAAACCGGCTCATCGGTGCCCACGACCAGAAGATCTCGGCCACCCGCCTCATAAAGCAACCTCAGCTCCCGTTCACGTTGGGCAAATTCTTTGGCGTCAGACTCGGGAGGTGGATCACCACGCTCGCTGAGAAGTTCTTGAGAATAGACGGTGAAATACTGGGCCTCATCGGCCCACAGCAAATCGTCAGGATAAGCACGTCGTTGGTTAATACCGCCATACATTTGCAGATTGGCGTCGTAATAGACCTTGTGCTCAAGCATAAGCTCAATGATCTCAGGCAATTCGGCACTCCGCTCACCGCCACTGCCCAAAGTGAGTTGATGCTCGACACGATCAAGCCCCATCAAAATTGCCGCTCGTAAATCAACGTCATACTCGACATTGTAATTGGCCAAATGCGACGCCACAGTCATCCGGTTTTGATGCGCTTGATCAATCAGGATCCGCATTTCCTCTGGGGTGGCTTGCTTTATTTTTATGCTAACAACACCGGCTTGCTGCCAGACATCCACTTCTTGGCGGATCTCCGCCTCGGTAATATCGTTGGGCCAACCAATACATTCGTCTGCCGCCACTTTGACACTGTACTCGCAGCGAAACGCACCAAAATACGGGCCTGAGGCAAATAAGCGGGGACCAATAGCCTCACCCGCATCAATGCGATCACGCTGAGCAATCACTCGCTCCGGGTAATACTCACCCGCCGACCAGGTTGCGGTAACGCCATTTGCAAGAAACAGCACGCCGTTGTGAACCACCTCCTCAACCCGCCCCTCATCGACTAGATCAAGGTTGTAATGGGCGTGTAGATCAAACATTCCGGGCAGAATTGTCTCGGCACTGTCCAGCACGATCACACGTGTCGTCGCGGGAGAAAAATCCTCGGGATTCACACCAAGCGCGGCGATTTTTCCGGCACGAATAAGAATACCGGGGTTAGCGTGACGTTCATCACTGAACCCGTCAAATAGCCACCCGCCTTGAATAACGGTATCTGGAATAGCAGATACCGGGGGTTCAGACCATTGCGCAAAAGCTGGTTGTGCAAACAGCAAAAAAACTATCAGCCGCAGCCAAAAACCTGTCACCAAAAAAATAAGCGCTAGGATGGGCATAGGATAGACCTCCGTGTTGCCGTATTGCCGTGTTGAGGAGACCGTTACAGTAACACTGGAACTCAGACTCGTGCTCCTAGCCCATAGGCTAACCGTGTGCCGTCCGGCCCCGCACGCCATAAAGCGCTGCGTAAAGAACGGGAATGACCCCCAACGTGAGAACAGTCGACACTAACAACCCCCCCATGATGGCTAGCGCCATCGGCTCCCACATTTCACCGCCCCCCAGGTACAGCGGCAATAACCCCAATACCGTGGTCGCGGTGGTGAGAATAATGGGGCGGGCTCGTTGACCCGCGGCATTGAGAATGGCGTCAAGATGTGACTCTCCTGCCGCTAGCTCGAGGCCGATGCGCTCCAGCAAAACAATCGCATTGTTGATCACGATACCCGCGAGAGAGACCACGCCCAATAACGTCATGAAGCCAAAAAATGACTGTCCCAGCAGCAGGCTTGCCACCACACCAATCAGTCCCAAAGGTATGGTCGTTAAGATAATCACCGACTTCCTGAGTGAATTAAACTGCCCTACTAGCAGTAACAGTATGATGAACGCAGCAATCGGCAGCTTGGCGCCAATAGCCTCATTAGCATCGCCTGAGCTCTCACTTTCTCCGCCGAGTTCAATGCCTACGCTAGGCCCCCAAATCTCACGCTGAGCCTCTAGCCAAGGCCCGATTAACAGCATACGGTCGGCTGCCGTGACCCCGGGCTCCAACTGAGCACCAACCGCAACAGTACGAACCCCGTCGCGCCGGTAGACTTTGGCAATGTCCCAAACCAGTTTTACGTCAGCCACCTGTCGCAGCGGCACCGCCTGGCCGCTAGACTGGTTATACACCGAGAGTGAGCTGACTTTATTGATGTCATGTAGCGTCGAGGCTTTTGAGCGCAAAACAACAGGAATAACATCTTCACCCTCACGGTATTCTGTGAGTTGAATCCCCGTTAACCCCGCCTGCATGGAAAGGGCAATATCCTGATTGGTAATGCCCACTCGAACAGCGCGAGCCTGATTGATGCGCACCTCAATTTTCTTCTGCCGCTGTCCCCAGTCATCACTTATATTGCGCAGCCCACCAACATCTTGGTACTGCTTTTTGACGGCATCTACAGCGTTAAATAGCGCGGTTGAATCTGTCCCGGACAGACGAATTTCTACCGGGTTGTCGACTGCCGGCCCGTTCTCAATCAAACGCGTCTTGAGCTCAAGATCGGGATACCGATCTTCGGTAAATTCCTCGAGCTCTCGGCGAATACTCGCAATCGCACCGGGAGAGGAGGTATTCACCACCATCAGCGCAAAGCTGGGCGTAGGCGGTACCGGGTTGTGTGACCGCACGAAACGCGGACCGCCACTACCTACATAGGTCACCCAATCCCGCACAGCTGAATCGCTGTTAGGGTCTGCCTTTAATCGCGCGAGGTATTGCTCTACCTCTGCCACGATTTTCTGGGTTTTGTCGATTGATGTGCCGGTAGGCGACTCAAACTCAACGGTAAAATAACTGCGGTCAGAGGGCGGAAAAAACAGCTTAGGTACAAATTCAAAGCCACGCAGTGCTACGACAAAAACGACGGCCGTCAACAATAACGTTGCCGTGCGGTAGCGCAGCAGCCCGTTTAGCCCCCGACGATAAAGCCCTTCCATCTTTGAGGGTGCGGCCCCCGCATCTGCCTTAACCCGAAGAAATAAGACACACAGCAAAGGAATTATCGTGAGAGATACCACCCAAGAGCTCAGCAGAGTGATGGTCACAACCTTAAATAAAGACGCTGTAAATTCACCGACACTCGACTCGGCTAAATAAATGGGCAGGAATGCCGCCGCAGTGGTTAGCGATGCGGTCAGCAATGGCGTTCTTAGCTCCGCCGAGGAACTCAAAGCAGCCTCGAAAGACGACTGCCCCTTCTCCATACGCACCATGATGTTCTCTGACATGACGATGCCATTATCGACCAGCATCCCCAGAGCGATGATCAGCGCCGCGAGGGAAATTTGATCGAGCCCGATATTGAGTGAGGACATCACAATAATCGACAAAAGCATGGTGATCGGGATGAGACTCGATACGACGAGTCCTGTCCGTAACCCGAGAGTGGCCAACATCACGAGGGAGACCACGCCAATAGCTTGCATCAAATTGGCGACGAAGCCCTTAACTTTGTCCTCCACTTCTTGGGGTGAAAAGTTAACGAGCTTGAATTCAATGCCAATAGGATAGGTGTCGTAAAAATCTGCAATCGCGTTTTTAACAGCCCGTCCAAGCTCAATGTTGTTACCCCCCTCACGCATGGCAATTGCAATCGCGATGCCAGGCGCGCCATTAATGCTGACCAATTCTTCAGGGGGGTCAACATAGCCTCTGCTCAGCGTTGCTACGTCTCTCAGCTGAAAGAGCTGGTTCGTTTCGGGAAGGCGCAGTAAGGTTTCGCCAATCTCCTCGATCGACTCAAAATTGCCGCTGGGCTCTAGGGAGATACGTTCATCACCCAGCTTAAAGGAGCCCCCTGAAACAACAATATTGCGCTCCTCCAAGATCTGCGTCAGCAAGCCCGGAGACAGCCCTAGGTCTGCAAGACGAGCATTGTTGTATTCAACAAAAACACGCTCTTCCTGAACCCCTAGAATTTCTACTTTTGCAGTATCTCGCAGCTGTAGGAAGACAGCTTTAGCTTCGTCGGAGATGGTATCCAGTTCACTGAAGGTAAAACCCTCCCCGGTTAAACCCACAACGATGCCGTAGACATCGCCAAAATCATCATTCACTTGAGGGGTAGAAACACCAGCGGGAAGCTCATCAGCGACGCTATCGATTTTTCGCCGCAAATTGTCCCAGATCGGCCGCATTGCGCTGTAACTCTCACGGATATTCACGCTAACAATGGAGACACCGCTGCGGGATTCGCTTTGCACAAAGTCGAGCTCGGGTAACTCTTTTACAACTTCCTCTATTGGAGAAGACACCAGAGCTTCAACCCTTTCGGCAGCAGCCCCGGGGAAATAAGTGACAACTTGTGCGGTTCGGATAATAAAGCCGGGGTCGTAAGCGCGAGGCATGTTCATAAATGCCTGTAAACCAGCCAGAATAATGACCGCCAAAACAACCCAGGTGACACGATTGTTCTCAACGGCGAGACGCGTGAGTGTCACGGCTGAGTCACCGCGTTAATTCTCACGAGCAACCCGTTCTGCAATTTACTCATGCCCGCGGTGATCAGCCGATCTCCGGGCTCCACCCCCGATAAGACCTCTAGGCCTGACCCGGTTAACTGACCAACTTGCAGACGCCGCTGCTCGACGATCGCCGTGCCATCACCATTAGATGCAGCGACGAAAGCAAAGGGCCCTGTCTGATCAGCCAACACAGCATGAGCCGGCACAAACAGCATGCCTGAAGACGCCCCAACAGCGGCGTTTTCTAACCTTACTGTCGCGGACATTCCCGGCAAAATATTAAAATCTCCGGTATTGGGAAACTCGAAGGTCACCTCAAAAGTGTTGGTGCCATCAGAGGCTCGGGTCGCCACCTCATTGAGCACCAAAGGAAAGCGTCGATCGGGAATTGCATCGAAAAAAGCACTGACCATAATGTCTTGATCGCGTCGTGCTCCGATCATAACGCTCTCCGGCACATCAACCTTTACCGAGAGCGTCGAGACATCCTGCAAGGTGTAAACCAGCTGCTGGGCAATGATCTCCTCAAAGTTCTCAACATAGCGTACGGCAATAAACCCCGCGAAAGGGGCGCGCAGCCGTGTCGCATCGAGATCCCGCTCTGCTGACTCCAAGCTGGATTTTGCGGTACTGGAGGTTGCTTCAAGACGTTGGTAATCAGACCTGGAAATCCCGCCACTTTTGATCAGAGTTTCTCCTCGCTGAAAATCGGCAAACGCCTGCTCATATTCAGCTTTCCGCGCCCGCAACCGAATCTTCTGGTCCTTGTCATCAAGCCTGGCAACTAGCTGGTTGGCACTAACTTCATCGCCCTCAAGGGCCGAGAGTTCCGCCAACTCACCTGACACCCGAAAAGCCAGATTAGCGACCTTGGAGGCTTCCACCTTCCCGGGAAACTCCTGCCAAGCACCTGCGTGGGATCCGTCTAGCACTATCGTACGCACTAACCGAGGTTTTGAAGGCTCAGGCGCGGGGTTATTGGGCTGGCCGCAAGCGACCAAAGTCAGCGACAGCAGTAGGTTCCCCAATACAAATCGCAGCGATACACTTTCCATAGTCTTATCACTCTCAACAGATGGGTTGCAGTGTACCGAACTACCGGGAGTTTTTTCGAAGGGCAGCTTAAGCGCGCCAATTGTTGCTGCCGACTTCCAATTTGGCGCCCGGGACCCTAACAACAAGTCGTGCCAAAAGGCAGGTTTAATAGCAACGGAAGAATCAGGGCTTGTTAAATACCGGCGGGCGCTTTTCTATAAAAGCAGAAACCGCTTCTTTATGGTCGGGTGATGCGGCGCACCGAACCAGCCTGTCGGCTTCCAGGGCTAGACACTCTCGCAATCCAGCTTCAGATGCGCGATTAATATTCTCCTTCATATAACCCAAGGCTACTGCGGGGCCGTGGGCAATGTGTTTCGCCAACTCTGCAACGGTCGAATTCAGAGCCTCATCGGCGACGACGGTATTGAAAATTCCTAGATCCAAAGCCTCATCTGACTGGACCCGACGTCCCGTGAAATAAAGCTCTTTCGTTTTCCCCGGACCCACCAAGGTATTGAGCAGCCAGCTGCCACCATAATCTCCCGAGAACCCCACATTACGATAAGCGGTGGTTACAAACGCCGATTTACAGGCAACTCTAAGATCACAGGCCAATGCCAGACAAAAACCTGCTCCCGCAGCGACACCGGGCAGCGCAGCAATTGTTGGTTTAGCATGATTGTGAAGCCGCAGAGTTAGCGTCTCCTGTCGGTGGACAAGCTGGCGCACCTGCGCCTCCTGACTCAAAGGCTTGGTTTGATCCGCTGGCCCATTATCGGCCATACCCGAAATATCACCTCCGGCACAAAACGCCGATCCAGCACCGGTAATAACAATACAACCGACATCGTCCCTGAGCTCTAGGTCCAGCAATATCTGGCGTAGTGCCGGGGTTAATCGATCCGAGAGCGCGTTGCGCTTCTCAGGGCGATTCAGGGTCACCGTCGCAACGCGATCATTGAGGCTCGCGAGTAATTCATCGGTACCGGTATCCAGCATCTCCAAAGATTTTTACTCCTGCCTACTCATACGTCGAAAGCTGCAACTCCAGCCCATCGAGCTTACCTTTACCCCGCCATTTAGCCATTAATTCGAAAAACTCCATAGGACCTCCGCCGTAAAACGTATTTTGTGGCTGGAACTGCACGTGGCCCTCATTATTGTAGTACCCGGGGGTGCAGGATTTTTGGAAGTCTTCGGTTAATCGCGCTTTTTGAATAACGGTTTTTACCCAATCAGATTCTGCCTTCGCGCTAGCCTCGACCCGGGTTGCGCCCCGTTGACGGAGTTGATCGATAATATAGGCTGCATGAATACTGTTCTCGTCTAACGCATAGGTGAAAGCTGCGGTAAACCCCGACTGAATGGGTCCAAAGAAGAAGCTGTTGGGAAACCCCCGAGCGTGTAAGCCATGAAATGTTGCCATACCATCTTGCCACTTCTCGGTCACCGTCAGCCCGTTCACGCCTTCAATTGAATAGCCAGCGCGTCGAGAGTAATCGGTACCCACCTCAAAGCCTGTCGCAAAAATAATGCAATCGACTTCGTACTCCTCACCGTCAAACAGCACACCCTTCTCGGTAAATGCCTCAACGCCTCGCCCATGAGTATCAATAAGCGTGACATTGTCACGATTGAAAGATTGAAGGTATTCATCGTGAAAGCAAGGCCGCTTACAAAACTGACGGTAGTAAGGTTTTAGAGATTCTGCAGTCGACTTATCGCTAACAAGGGCGTCTGCTCGAGCGCGGACTTTCTCCATTTTTTCAAAGTCCGCCATCTCCATTTTCTGGGGCAGGCCCATGTGTTGAACGGCTTTGTCGGTCAAATACTGTTTTAGTCCTCGCTCTCGCCGTTTGCTGGAAAAGGCGCCCTGAATCGCCCACCAAGCCAGCCTAGCCTTACTGGGCATGCTGTCACCTAGCCCCCCGAATAAATTTCGGAACGCCTCTGTCCAGCCATCACCGACCAAATCCTCCTTTACCGGCAGGCCAGACATAATTGATTCAAAATTGGTTTGTCTGCGTTTTTGCCACCCTGCTCTTTGCGCTGAAATCCAATCGGGATCGGTGGGTTGATTGTTACGAACATCAATGGATGATGGCGTGCGTTGAAACACGTAAAGCGCCTTTGCCGAGGCCGCCAAATGTGGCACACACTGTACTGCGGTCGCCCCCGTCCCAATAATGGCCACCCGCTTATCTTCAAGGTTGGTCAGCTCACCAAAGGAAGTGCCGCCCGTGTAGGCATAATCCCAGCGACTGGTATGAAAGGTGTGCCCCTTGAACTGGTCAATGCCTTTGATACCCGGCAGCTTAGGTCGGTTTAACGGACCGTTTGAATGAATAATAAAACGGGCCTGAAGCTGGTCCCCTCGATCGGTTTTTACCTGCCAGCGGCGACTCGATTCCTGCCAAGACACACTTTTTACCTGTGTTTGCAGCAGAGCTTGTTCACGCAAACGGTAACGCTGTGCCAACACTTCACAGTACTCAAGGGTCTCGTCGGCGTTGGTGTATTTTTGCCTGGGAACAAACCCCGTTTCCTCGAGCAAAGGAAGGTAAACATAAGCCTCGATATCGCAGGAGGCACCCGGATAACGGTTCCAGTACCACGTACCCCCGAAACCACCGCCCTTTTCGATCAGCATGAAGTCGGTAATACCAGCTTCTCGCAATCGAGCAGCGGCCAGCATACCGCCGAAACCGCCGCCAATAATTACGACCTCAACTTTCTGAACCAGAGCTTCCCGGGTGAATCCGGGGGTGGCATGGGGATCATCGACATAATGAGAAAAATCGCCGGTAACCTCGACATACTGATCGTTGCCATCCGCTCGAATGCGCTTGTCTCGCTCAGCGCGGTATTTTTCTCTGAGGGCATCGGGATCAAAATTGTGCCGAACACCCTGCGGCACGACCGTGCTAGACATTGATTTGCCTCTTTTTTTATCTATAACAGCAAAGCGTCATCGTCCTAGCCCAATACGACGAAGCAAAGGAATGCCGTGACGAAATTGAATAATACCAACTGCCAAAACATGGAGTCCGGCCAAAGCAACCAACGAATTAGCAAGCCATTCATGGATATTTTGCAGCCAATCCTCGCCCCAAAAGGCATCGAGATCCTGCATCCACCCGGTGACCGCTAGGAGCACAACAAGCGTCAAGATTAAAACAATCATCCAGCTTCCAGCGGCACTGTGGTCGTCATGATCGGGGTAGTCTCCTGCCAGATTTCGCAAATCTTGCAGGACTAGCCTAGGCGCCAAATTCAAACGAGCAAAGCTGGCATCACCGCTAGTTGTGAAACCCGCAAGCACACGCAACAGCACCAGAGCACCTAATGCCCAACCGAGCCACTCGTGGAGATCGCCACCTGATTCAAGAAACCCATAGTTGAGCACAATGCCCAAAGCCAGCAACCAATGGAAACAGCGTATCAAGAGGTGGCGCTTCAAAGAGGTTAGTCCACCTCTTTCTTCACAATCGCACCCGTTGCCATGTCAAAGTAAACCTCAACACGCTGCTCTTCACCCGATGCCAATGACTCCCAGCCGTAGATTTCATAGCAGTTGTCGTCAACTTTGAATTTTTTGATGGCAAAACCGTACTCGTTAACAATTTTCTTCTGCAGATCTAGCACACTCATCCGGTCTGACTCTGAATACTCAGCACAATCTGCACCTGCAAGCGCAGCTTGAGACATCACCATTAACAACCCCAACAACACCTTACGCATTACTTTACCCCTCGTTATCGACCTATTGACGTCTGCGTCCCCATACCGATTGATGGTCCACCCAAACAGCCCAAAAGACTGCACCAAATTCACCTGTTGCTGCAAGACCACTTTTTATACGCTTTTAATTAGAGATTGCCGTTTGTTAACAAATTAATGAATCTTTAGAAAATACTTTCTAATGATAAAAGCGGGTTACCGCTAGGATAAAGGTTCAGACCCGAGTCCCCCATAGAGTCTTGTTAACGAGTCAAGAGCCGGGCAAGGCGCAGGCAGAAAGTGGTGGCCCATCTCCAAACGGGGTCAGGTTAACAATGACACGCCATCAAAGGCCGGGAGATCACCGGGTTCGAATCTGAATACCTAACGTGACGCCGCCATCAAAGCCCCAGTGATACTAGACACCCAGTAGATTTATTCTGGAGCTTCGGTACTGGTCTGTAGATCTCCACGCAGCACTTTGCCCATTGGGTTCCTAGGCAAGACCGTTAAGTAGCAAACCTGCTCAGGTAACTTGAACTTAGCCAATCCCTCAGTCATGAGAAATGCACAGAGCTCCTCGAGTGAAGGCGGCTGACTAGCGTCATGAGGCACCACACAAGCGCGGACGCGCTCACCTAGGGCCTCATCAGCATAAGCGCACACAGCGGCCTCGAGCACCTGGGGATGACGATCAATAAGTGCGTCGAGCTCTGCAGGGGAAATTTTCATACCACCGCGATTAATAATGTCCTTACAACGCCCGACGATTCGATAATAGTGCGTGGGCGCAGCGCTGATTTCCACCAAGTCACCGCTGCGAAAAAAACCGTCATCGGTGAAAAGACCAGCGGCTTCTGCACCAAAGTAGCCATCAAACATAGTCGCACCCGCGAAACACAGCTCTCCCACCGCACCAGGCTCATCGATCTCGGCCCCGGTATCGGGATCGATAACCTTACTCTGAACGGCATGATGACAGCGACCGGGCCAATCCAACCCCGGAACACCAAATCGGGGGAAGTATTCAGCGCGCATTTCACAACTGGGCACCGTTTCAGGGGTCGCAAAGAAGGCTAACCCCTCATTGGAACCATAGAAATTTATGACCGGCTTTTGATAATCATTTTCAAAGGTGGCAATCATGTCTGATGACAGCGGTGCCGACCCCGAGCCCACTGCGCGCAAAGCACTAAAATCAAATTTGTGCCAAAGCTCGGGTTGTGCAGCAAGCTGGTTTAATAAGATTGGTGGCGCAATGGTGAAGGTAATTTTCTCATCCTGCATTTGACTGAGGTATATCGCCGGATCAAGGGGGTGGTGGAGAATAAGGGCGCAGCCCAAATCCGCTGCGGCAAACAAGAACCCACCAATGGCCGCCATATTGACTAGTGGGAAGGGGTTTAACAGCCGATCACCTCTTTGGTAGCCCCCAGCCTCAGCCGTTGCGCGCGCGGTGGCCAGCCACATATTGGCTGAACGAGGTACGCCTTTAGGCGTGCCAGTGGTACCCGACGTCCAGCAAACCGTTAGCACTCGATTAGCCGTGTCATTCAGGCTCCGGGTGTAAGTTGCCAGTATCCGAGCTGCCTCTTCAGTGACCGACTCAGCTAAGCAATCAAGGTCCTTACCAATAGCCAACACCGGCAAGTTAGGCAGCACCTTTTTTGCGGTCTGAATGAGCGGCTGGCCTTTAAACGCCGAGCAACCAATAAACGTTGTGGTTTGTAGAGTGCGGCTGAGCTGTGTGATCTCATGGGCGCCGTACTCGACCGGTAACGGTGAAATAATCGCCCCCAGCTTGCTCACTGCATTAAAACAGACCACGAGCTCAACGATATTGGGCAGCTGGACCATGATACGGCTTCCGGGGCCAACACCAACCTCCAGCAACTGGAGGGCCAATGCCGAACTCGCGATATCAAGATCAGAGAAGCTCAAGCGTACTGGGGGCGTGCCCACCAGCCCCATTTTGTCCGGCTGATCAGCCACCGCCAGGGCATCGGGTTCTTGAGCCACTCGCTGGGCTAATAAGCCATGCAAGGTATCTTGGCCCCAAAATCCACGATCCGTAAGCGCCCTAATACGTGTATCAGTGCTCGTTTGCATACGCCGCCCCCAAAGCTGATTCAGCTCAACGCGTTGCTTAACTATCTTTATTATCGATTCCTAGACTACAGGGTGTGTCTATTTTTTACACGAGAAACTGTACACAGCCCCACTCAGCTCGAGAAAAATGACGCAGTACAATCAATCCGTCGGCGGATGTTACTGAAACATGGGGGTAATCTGTTTAAACTGCCTTCCCGACTTGGGAAACACCGGCTGTCGAGTGCAGCGGGTTTGCGGTAACAAAATTGGATGACGATGTGAATCAACAGGCCGAAGCAAACGCACTACCCCTGCTCAACGAACAACAAACCATCGAACGTATTTTCCAGCATATCGATAACCGGACCACAGATCTGGGCGATACCGTTTGGCAGGAGCCGGTAGCGCACTACCACAGCCAAGAACGTTTTGATGCCGAGCTTTTGTTGCTTCGCCAATCACCCATCCCTTTTTGTCCCTCTTCCGCACTGCCTGAAAACGGCAGCTACATCGCCCGCTCGGCCTCAGGAACACCATTACTGGTGGCTCGTGGCAACGACGGCGTGGTGCGCGCATTTATCAATGCCTGTCGCCATCGCGGCATGCAAGTCGCTAGTGGCCAGGGTTGTCAAAAGAACTTTTCCTGCCCTTATCACGCCTGGACCTATGGGCTCGATGGTGCCCTCAAAGGCATACCCGGGCAGGCCGCTTTCCCAGGCTTGGACAAGCAGGAACACGGCTTGGTAGAGGTCAGTGCTCAAGAGTTCGGTGGGCTTGTCTACGTACAGCAGGAGGGCCAAATATCCGATGAGGCTTTTAGCGACAAACCCCAGTTTTTTACGCCAGAGCAAGTTTGCTTTGATCAAAGCGAAGTCACTGATAACGCCAACTGGAAATTAATTACTGAGACGCTGCTCGAGGGATACCACATTAAGTCGCTGCACCAGGAGACCTTTTACCCTTTTGGTCTCGATAACATTAATGTCGTTGAGGTTTTCGGGGCTAACGCACGGGTTATTTTTCCGTTCAAACGCATCGAAAAGCTGCGGGATCTCGCACCTGAGGATCAAAAGCTGGATGGCATGGTGACCTCGGTTTACCACCTATTTCCTAACGCCAGTGTCTCGCTGCTCTCAAAACACGCTAGCCTCACGATTATGGAGCCGCTTAGCCCCACTAGGACCCGTTTGGTGAGCTATTATGTGATGAATACCTCCACCGATGATCGTCCAATTACTCTCGAAGCGGCCCAACGCGATGTCGAGTTCGTCAATAACGCTGGGCAAGTAGAGGATCGTGCCGCTGCCTGCGCTATTCAAGAAACTGTCAGCACACCTGCGAATCCCCACCTGACCTTTGGCTATTTTGAAAAAGCCATCGTCAATTTCCACCAACAGCTCGCGCAAAAATTATCCTGAACTGAGATCTTAGCCATACCCCAACGCCTCTATGGGACGTGGCTTGTCGCCTTGTTTGCGGGTCTCACCTGTGGTCGTCTGCCGCGCTATTTTCGTTCTAAATTGACCTCAGAAATTACTCGCCAAAACATTATGACTTGTCGCTATGATGCAGGCTTAACAGCCCGAGATCCGCTCATGAAACAGATCCTTAAACTCCTCAGCCTTCTAGCCATCACCGGCACCGCATCAGTGAGCTGGTCTAGCGCGTTGTCCTTGGAAGACATCTTCGCAACCACACCCGAGCTCAGGAGTGATCTGCCCTCGCCCTCGACAGCGACTGGCGTCGCGGTAGGAGAACGCCACTGGTATCACCATGAAATTGTAGGCTACCTCGATGCCCTTGCGGCAGCGTCCCCTCGCATGGTGGCACTTGGACCTCATGCCAACAGCTATGGCGGCCGCTCCTTAGTGAGCTACGCCATATCTTCTGAATCTAATATTGCCAAGCTAGAGGCTATCAAAGCTGCCCGTGCCAACATCATTGATCCTGCTAGTGGTATCGACGCCACAGAGCAGCCTGCTGTGATGCATATGATGTACAGCATTCACGGTAATGAACCCAGCGGAAGCAACGCGGCTCCCCTCGTCGCCTACTACCTCAATGCCTCCCTTGACCCTGCTATTGCTACTCAGCTTGAAGACGTCGTCATTATTTTTAACCCCATGCTCAATCCCGATGGTCTCGATCGCTTTGCTCATTGGACCAACAGCCACCGGGGGCAAGTTCCCAGCCCAGACGCCAATGATCGTGAACACCGAGAGACTGTTCCCAATGGGCGAACCAACTACTACTGGTTTGACCTCAATCGCGACTGGCTGCCTCATCAGCACCCGGAAAGTCGTGGCAGGCTTGCACTTTTTCACACCTGGAAGCCCAACGTGCAACTCGACTTTCATGAGCAGGGCAGCAACAGTAATTTCTTTTTCATGCCGGGAAAGCCTGAACGCACCAATCCTCTCACCCCGGCTATCAACCAAACGTTAACCGCCAAAATCGGTGAGTACCATGCCCGAGCGTTTGATCAAGAAGGTGTTCTTTATTTTAGCGAAGAGGGTTATGACGATTTTTTTATGGGCAAGGGCTCGACCTACCCAGACTTATTTGGCTGCGTCGGTATTTTATTTGAGCAGCCGTCCTCAAGAGGAAGTCGGCAAGATGTCACCAGTGGCCGCCTAACCTTTCCAGACACTATTACCAATCAATTTAGGGCATCGCTTTCGTCCCTTGAAGCTACCGCTGAACTCAAAGATGAATTACTGGGGTATCAGCAAACGTTTTATCAGGACAACGCCAGCCGGGATGACTCGGGCTACTACTTGGCCGCCGCCACGGGAGATCCGACGCGGCTGCGGGAGTTTGTGCGCATTCTTGAAGGCCACGGCATTGTGACTGAAGTCCTGAGCCAAAATACTGAGGTCGAGGGCCAGACCTATCAAGCCGGCTCGGCGATTGCCATTCCCCTCGATCAGCCCCAATCGACCTACTTGCAGACACTTTGGAATCGACAGCTAGAGTTCGAGGAGAACGTTTTCTACGACGTCTCCACATGGACGCTGCCTTGGGCTTTTAATTTGCAGCACACCCGTGAGCCCGTGCGTCGAGTCAACACAAAAGCGATCTCCCCAGAATTTTTAAGCCAAAGTGCGGTTCTGGCAGCTTCCAATATTGGCTACCTCATAGACTGGCGGGACAGTGCTTCACCTTCGTTGCTTTACGGACTGCTGAAAGCAGGCGCCACTGTTCGAGTGGCGCAACGACCATTCACTGCTGCGGTTATCGAGCAGGGACTTATTGATTTCGGCTATGGTTCGCTGCTGGTGACTCCCCAGCTCAACGAGGCGATTCCGACTCAGGCAAACGCCCTGTTGCAGAGTGCTGCAGCGAAGGGCTTACCGGTTTATCCGGTAGCCAGCAGCCACACCAGTAAAGGCATCGACTTGGGCAGCCGAGATTTTCGTGTCCTAAAACTGCCTAAAGTACTCATCGCAAGCGGCGCGGGGACGAGTGCTTACGACGTCGGGGAAATCTGGCACCTTCTTGACCGTCGCGTGAAAATGCCCCTGACGATGGTCGACACGCATCAATTGCCGCGCGTTGATCTCGCTGCCTATACCCACGTCATTCTGACTAATCCGCTGAGGCAGTCACCCGACCAACTTGTCGATAACCTAAAACGTTTCGTGGACGATGGTGGCGTGCTGTGGGCACAGGGTGCCGCCACCATTGACTGGCTAAACGACGAAGATCTGACAGCTATTAACTGGCGCGCCACTAAGGCTTCGAGTGCTAGCAAGGAAGCCAATGCGGCCATTGCACAGAGGGATACTGAAGCCTTTGAAGCGCTACTCCCACAGCGCCGACCCTACGTCGAAGCTCGAGACGAGGCCGCGTTTAAGCTCGTTAGAGGCGTCATTCTTGAGGGAAAAGTCGATATCACACACCCGCTGGGCTATGGCTATACCGACGAGATGTTGCCAATGTTTCGCCGCAGTGCAAGCTTTATGGCGCGCTCCGACAACCCCTACTCAACGCCCATTTTATACAGCGAAGCCCCCTTGCTTTCGGGCTATATGTCTGACGAAAACCAAACCCTCGCTGCGAGCTCAGCAAGCCTGATTGTAGATGCTCAGGGCAAAGGCGCTGTGGTATTGGCTCTCGACGCCGTGACCTTCAGGGCTTTTTGGTGGGGCACGCAGAAGCTGTTGCTCAACGCGTTGTTCTTTGGCGATTTATTGGAGGAACCGCGTTAGGTGCTAGGTGCTAGGTGCTAGGTGCTAAAAATGTCAGGCAGCCAGTATCGCGTAGGAATTCTGTCAACACAGTATGCTCGCTCAGCGCAGCAAACCGACTGCGCAGTTCTGCGTAGCCCTGAGCCGGGTATTTAAAGGTTTTCTGATAATAGCGCTGACCGGCCATGGTGAGTCCCGTTTGTTTTTCCCCCATCCCCCAGGCACGGGCGTTGGCCGCCGCCCAAGCCAAGAAGCGCGGTCCCACTTCCTCAGAAAAAATGGGGCGCAGCGTTGGCATCAGATTATCCAGCGTTTCAAAATCACCCAGAAGCTCCGGCGACTCCATGCGCTTGATCCAGGCCACGATCGAGGGTCCTTTGTCTTCTAATATTTTGTGACAACTTGGATCGGTGTACGCCTGATGCAGCTGCCCCCAAAGACCGAAGTCTGCCAGCGCGGGCCGTTCACCAAATACATAGGAGCGTCCCTGTAAGTGACGTTCAAGCAGCTCAACGAGCCGATCAAATGAGGACACCAAAATGGGACGATTGTTGTCAGTAGACCCGGCGAAGGCCATGCGAGGCACCATGCGCCTCACCAATAGGGGCGCTACCAAGGGCTTCATGAGTTTACCGAACCAGGGCACTGTGAGCCCGCCAAGGCTGCCTTCGGCTAAGGTGCGCGACCGCTGCTTCTGATCCTCAGGATAACTCCAGCGATAGTGGAACATGAGCTTATTGCCCCATTCGTCACCGTACTCCTCTAAGAGATCGGACAAAAAGTGCAGCGCCGGATCGCTAGGATGAATTTCGGGTTCCGGATGACGTTCTTCAAGAAGTTCTAAGATAGGGGTCGAGTCTTGCATCGCTGTGCCGTCGGGCAAAAATAACAGCGGTATTAGCGGCACTCTGGCATGTTGTTTAAACAGTTTATTGTGGGTGAAGCGGTCCAGCCATTGATAGGGCACCTGCTTGTATCGTAGCGCCGATAGAACCTTCATGGTGTACCCCGATTCAGGACGGCCCACGAGATTGTACTGGTCCGGTGCGGGGTATGTTTCACTCATGGTGGCTCTCCCTGTGTCCGGGGCGCCCATCAAATTAAGGGCGCTTCAGGCCTCAATTACCACAGTACGATATCTAACAACCGCAGCATACACCCATTGCCGCGCCTCGAAAGGACCCGAAAAGACCTCTCTTCAGGCGAGACCAAAATAATCCCTAGGCCGATACCTTCCTGTGACGATCTAAGAATTTATCGAGCTTGACCAGCAGAGGCGGCAGAAACAGCAGGTCTAAAAGTAATGCCACGACAATAATTGGCGTTAGCATCAGGGCAACGTTTTGATAGTAATAGGTGTTGGAGAACACCAAAATAAAGGTACCCATGGCTAACGCTGCGGTGGTGATGGTTATCGCGGAGCCGGCTTTGTCGAGGGAATAACGTACCGCTTCGTCAGGCTTTTCACCGGCTTTGCGGGCCGCCATGTACTTGCTGAGTACATGCACCGAGTCATCAACCACCAAACCAATGCTGATTGAAAATAGCATTAAAATATAAGGGCTAAGCTGACCCACAAAAAGCCCCCAAACACCGAAGACAACGGCGGGTGGCAGTAGGTTGGGCGCAATACTAATGAGCCCGTAGCGCACGCTGCGCAATCCCACCAGCATGGTTAGCGTAATCAACAAAAAGCTGACCGTGAAACCCTCAAGCAGCTGCCTTGAAATGGTGTCGTTGAGGCGCGCATACAAAATGGTATTGCTGCCATGTAAGACCCGATAGTCTGAATTTATGTTGTTGGCATGCCAGGCTTCGATCCGTTTATTGAGCTTTAGCAGCTGAGCATTGGATAAATTAGACGTGCCTACGACCACCCTCACAGTGGTGTACTCTGGATCGAATATGGGCTCTAAGTGTGGCTCTATCTCCTGCACCAACTGATAACCCACCAAGTAGTCGATAACTTGCAGGTTATCGTCGGGTAATATGTGCCAAGCCGGATCGTTGTCGTTCTCGGCCTCGTTCAGAGTTTTCAGCATACCGACATAGCTGTTCACCACACTCACATCGGGCTGCTCTTCTAGCCAATCTGCAAAACGCTCGACCTCCGACATGAATTCAGGGTCGGCAATGCCGTAGTACTGGCCACTATCGATGGCATAAACCAGCGACTGGTCATTGCCAATTTTCTCGGCCAGCGCGGTGATCACCCGGTGAAAATCTGAATCTTTATCGATAAATTCAAAACGATCAAAATCGACCTTATTGAGCGGCAGCAGCGCGAGGCAAAGGACGATAACGACCGACAACCCCCAAAATAGTGCGTTACCTTTTTGTGTGACGAGGTCTGACACCCGGCGGATCATACCGCGCACACCCAGCGGGCGAGGAATTCGACGAGTGGGTACCCACATGATCAGCGCAGGCAGTAATGTCAGGGTGACCAAATAGGCCCAAAAAACCCCCATGGCAACGGCGTTGCCGAAACCATAAATTCCCGCCGAGGAACAATAATTGAGACTGAGAAAGCCCATGGCCGTTGTCACGGTTGCTAGGGTAACCGGCTGTAAGTTGAGCCGCAGACTCTGCTCGAGAGCCTCGAGCTTGGTCAGCCCCTCATGCAAGCCCTGTAAGTAGATTGAAATAATATGAATGCCATGGGCCATGGCAATTGTCAGAACAACTAGGGGCCCCATATTGGAAATTTGGTTAAACGCAAAGCCCGACCAACCCACCGTACCGATGGTCAGAAAAATACCCAGAAAGGAAACCACCAAGGTACACAGGGCATAAACGAGGGAGTTAAGGCAAAGCCACAGCAATAAGGTCGTTGCTAAAGCCACCAAGGGTGCCAAATTGTTTCTGTCTTTGATTTGGGCGTTGTAACTGTCGAGCTCAAATAGGTCATTGCCCAAGACATAGATCTCAACGTTAGGATAATCTCCACGCAGCCGATCCCGAAGCGCCACTACTGAGCGCGCAATTTCAAGACGCTCGGTTAGGCCTTCACCACTGGGGCGGTACTTAAAAATGGCCAGTGCCATGTCGCCATCCTTAGCGAGTTGGGTCTTAACCAAGTCCTCGTCCGCAAGGGCAATGTCTCGCACCTGTGCCAAGTCGGCATCGCTCAAACTGTCTAGGGGCGGCAGTAAGTACTGACGACCATAAAGGGTCTCATCGACCGCATTGAGTCGGTAGTTCACCAACGAACCCACCGCGACGGCCGACTGCACCTCGCCAAAGCGGTCATGCAAGGCTTCCATGGCGGTCAGAGCCTCGCGGTTGAATATGTCTCCGTCTGGAGCAATAAAGGTAAACAAAGCCGATCGGCTTCTTGGGAAATCAGCCTCAACCGCTTCAACTTGAGCTGCGTAGGGGTCATCCTCGGGTAAGATGGCGTCCGAACGAGGATCGATACTGGTTTTCGTCACGCCCCAGCCAACGATAACGCTGACAACGATTGTTAGAACCGCCAGCAGCGTTCTCCGCTCCACTAGCGTGCGTGCTAAATCCATACCTTATGTACTACTCCGTTGATGACGGCGGTTTTATAGCATAAAGCACATGGAAACTGCGCCTGATGTCGGTAAAATATCGAGTGCTGCGCTGGTATCAAAGTGCAGGGACATCTGCAGGAGGCAGGCATGAAAGGTTTTGCAGTTATTGCATTGGCAATGGCCGTGTTAATGGGACAGCTCGCTCAGGCAGCCGAATCTCAGCGAATTGGTGACTTCGCGTTGCTGGACCAAACGGGCAAGCATCACAAGCTGAGTTGGTATGGTGACCAGAAGGCTATTGTCATTTTCGTGCAGGGCAACGGCTGCCCTATCGTTCGCAACAGCGTTCCCCAGCTGCGCAGGATTCGTGATCAATATGCCGATCAAGGGGTCCAATTCTTCATGCTCAACCCCCAACCCCAAGATAACCGCGCCAGTATTGTCGCTGAAGCCAATGATTTTAGTTTTGACTTCCCCATACTGATCGACGAAACCCAGCTGATCGCCGAGTCACTGGGTGTAGATCGGACCTCTGAAGTTTTTATACTGAACCCCCAGACCCAAGAAATTGTTTATCGCGGTCCCATCGATGATCGGCTGCACTACGAGACACAAAAAGCCGAAGCTGACAATCACTACCTGCGCGATGCCCTTGACGCACATCTTGCAGGAACGCCCATGCCCGCGAACGTTCCCGAGGCACCGGGCTGCCTGATTACTTTTGCGGCAAAGGAAGCCCACGAAAAAACACCGCCCACTTACTCGGCGGATATCGCGCCCATCCTCGAACAACACTGCGTGAAGTGTCACCATGTTGGCGGCATTGGTCCCTGGGCCATGACCGAGCACGCGATGGTGCGGGGTTGGTCGCGCATGATGAAAGAAGTGCTGCTGACCCGCCGTATGCCCCCCGGCCAGCTCGACCCCCATGTGGGACGCCCGGTGCAAGAGGCTGCCGGGTTATCAGCCGAGCAACTACAAACTCTGGTGCACTGGATTGATGCTGGGGCACCCGGTGATGATCAGCCTGATCCCTTAAAGGCACTGGCATTTAGCGACGCGACATTTTCACTGGGTGAGCCCGATATTGTTCTGACGGTACCTGCGCAAGAAATTCCGGCGACCGGAGTTATTGATTACCGCTACGTACCGGTCCCTCTAAACCTTGACGAGGACATTTGGCTGCGCGCCGTTGAGTACGTGCCCGGGGACCGTAAAGTGCTGCACCACGTCATCACCTATCTTTCCAGCCCCGCTGATCGCACAGCTGGTGCGGGTAGCGACGATGGCGCACTAGGCGATTCGATCGGCGGCTTTGCGCCGGGGCGCCAACCCGATATTTGGCGGGATGATTCTGGCGCGCTGATTCGTGCTGGCTCCAGTCTGTTGTTACAAATGCACTACACCACTACCGGTAAGGCCACCGTCGACGAAACTCAAATCGGCATTTATTTACACGACAAGCCGCCGAAGTACGTGATGTCTGGAGGCTCTGCAGGCCAACGTCGATTCCTGATTCCACCCAACGCCAAAGAGCACCCCCTTGAGGGCGTACAGGAAATCGAACGCGATGCCCTGCTTTACAGCTTAATGCCCCACATGCACTACCGTGGCAAGCACATGAAGTACATTGCCGAGTACCCCGACGGCACCTCGGAGGTGCTGTTATCCGTGCCCAAGTACGACTTCAACTGGCAGTTTAATTATCAGCTGGAAGAGCCTGTGCTGCTCCCCGCAGGAACACGCCTTATCGCCCGGGGTGCTATGGATAACTCGGACCGCAATCCCTATAACCCCAACCCCAACATGCCAGTGCGGTTTGGCTTACAAACCATGCACGAAATGTTTTTTGGGTTTACCACCTACCGCTATGTGGGTGACACCCCCGAGAGCCTAATGGCAACCCGTAAGACACCCATCGTCAGTGGGCAGGGCGGGCGTTAACGCCCATCACTGAGTAGGGGCCTCTGTCACTGACATCATTTGATAAGCCCTGTTGAAAAATCAGCCGCCACGGGCGCGTATCATTCGGCTGGAAACACTGGACAACAGCAGGAGCGCAGAAGGCTGTAGTGACGCCCGAGCCTGCCAAGATTTCAGCGAGCGGGAGCCCGCTGAGAATCGCTGCGAAGCATGCCTGTTCGCCAAATTAGTCACACCACAACCGATTCAACTTTTACTATCTGGGAGACCCGTCATGAAGCCATACAAGCTGCTACCCATCACCAAGATCACTGCGCTTTTCGCAGCTTTGGCGCTTCTCGGTGGCACAACGAGCGTTGTGGCAAGCGACAAAAACGGCTGGTCCAATCAGGCTTTAATCTACATTTTAGCGCCTACCCTCGACGGCACGAGTGGAATTGGCCCCTTCGATACCGAAGTGGATATGGACGCGGCAGATGTATTCGACGCACTCGATGGCGCTTTCTTAGGTGTGTATCGAGGTGAGGGCGAGCGTTTTGGCATACAGCTCGATATCGTCAGCATGGATCTGAAAATGGATGGTGAGGGTGACCGTGGAGCTCTGGCAGGCGAAGTAAAGGTCGAGCAAACAACGGTCATTACAACGGCATCTTGGCGCCTCAACAAAGAATTTCGACTCCTAGGAGGCGCCCTCTTTAATGACTTGTCCACCGGCGTTTCTCTAACCGGACCGTCTGCCACACGCCAACAGAGCGCGGGAGACGACTGGGTAGACCCTATCGTTGGCGTCGCTTATGAAACGCCGCTGGGTGCGCACTGGGATTTCTCTGGCTCTGCTTTGGTCGGTGGTTTTGGCGTGGGCTCCGAAAGTGTCGTGGTGCTCAGTGGCAGCTTCGCCTACCGATTTAATCACTGGTCAAGCCTTACGCTGGGCTATCGCTACCTCGATTTTGACTACGAAGACGGCGAAGGTGCCGACCGTTTCAAATTCAATATGAAACAATATGGCCCAGCCGTTGGGGTTAGATTCGATTTTTGAGGCTTAATTTTTGAGGCGCTGTGAGAGCGTGGTGTTCCCCAACGACAGTTTAAGGGGCCATGGGTTTCATGAGTCAGCGCCATAATCAGTGACTGCAATATGAGCCACTGCATTGCTTTTTAGTCGCCCAGATCTTCAGACCCGCGCCGCGCTACAGCCCCATTCGATCGGCGTTTTTATCGCCGGCAATAGGCCCACAGACACAGCTGCTGCAATGCCACTGTCGCCCCCGCCAATGCTGTAATCTCACTGACATCGTAAGGGGGCGCCACCTCGACCACATCCATGCCCACCAAATTTACTCCCCGCAAGTTTTGCAATAACTGTAGGGCTTGATGTGTAGAGAGCCCACCCACAACCGGTGTGCCCGTGCCCGGAGCGAAACTCGGGTCGAGACAATCGATATCAAAAGTGAGGTAGCAGGGTCTGTCACCCACGATATCTCTTACCTGCTGCGCAATAGCAACCGCACCTTGCTCATGCACCGTCGGGCCATCAAAAATATTAAAGCCCAAGGTCGATTCATTGTAGGTGCGCAGACCTATTTGTGCGGAATGCTCGGGCACCACTAACCCTTCTTTCGTAGCGTGATAAAACATCGTGCCATGATCAATGCGTTTACCATCATCTTCCCAAGTGTCGGAGTGCGCATCGAAGTGAATCAACGCTAAAGGTCCGTATTTTTCAGCATGAGCCCGCAACAACGGATAGGACACAAAGTGATCGCCACCCAAAGACAACAGTGCGGTGTCAGTCGCCAAAATGTCTCGGGCTTGTTGATAAATTTGCTCGGGGACTTTTTCGGGAGTGCCTGCATCGAACGGGCAATCGCCGTAATCAACAATCGCCAGCTCTTCCAGTGGTGAAAAATCCCAACCCTGAACCTGATTTTCCCAGGCCAAACTCGCCGAGGCAGTGCGAATACCTCGCGGGCCAAGCCGCGTGCCCGATCGGTTAGTGGTGGCCAGATCAAAGGGCACACCCAGTACCGCAACATCAACCCCAGACAAATCTCGGGAATAGCGGCGGCGCATAAAGCTGGTAATACCACCGTAGGTCGACTCGTCCTGAATCCCTTTAAGGCTCTCACGAATCATTGCGTAATCTGTTTCTAACGACATAAGGTTTAGCCCCCACAAGGACTTCTAAGTTCAACACGTAGTGTTAGGCGCGACGCCAACTGCCGGTAATATCGCGCTTCTCTCCCTCGCTGTCACGCCCAACTTACTCTGGGCCGGCATTTAGCCGTAACATTCGGGCCAACCCAGAAAACCGGGTGCCATACGATATCGGCTACGAGTTACTCAACGTGAAAAACGATCGCGAGTCTTGGAGGTAACTTTTAGTACTATCTTTGAAGGTGCAGCGGGATTAATAAGAGCTCTGCAATAATTCAGCATGGGGACACTCGCCAACGACGCAAGCGTGAAGCGCGGCGGCCTACCGAACCGGCTCAGATCCCATCTCCAAATGTAGCGACCCACCTTGCCACGGGTTCGCCCTGGCAACCGCTTCATTGAGTGAAACACCCAATCCGGGTTCGGTAGACGGGATGACGTATCCCCCCTGCCACTGTACCGGCGCATCGAGTAACTCGGCCTGAAAACCTCCCCAGGTTTCAATACCTTCGAGTATTAGGAAGTTCGGCGAACAGGTAGCCAGTTGAATATTGGCCGCCCCCACGATGGGGCCACAGTACATATGGGGTGCAAGTTGTGCGTAGTGCACCTCGGCTAATGCCGCTATTTTTTTGGCCTCCAAAAGGCCACCAACGCGTCCGAGATTAAGCTGCAAAATAGAAGCGGCGCCGTCTGCCAAGACTCTGGCAAATTCGTACTTAGTGCAAAGTCGCTCCCCCGTAGCCACGGGAATAGAGGTGGCTTGAGCAACACGAGCCATGGCTGCGGTATTTTCAGGAGGCGTGGGCTCCTCGAACCAAAGGGGGTCGTAGGGCTCAAGTCGCTTAGCGAGACGAATAGCACCAGCCGGAGAGAATTGTCCGTGAGTTCCAAAAAGCAGATCCACTTCGGGACCAACAGCCTCCCGAATACGGCGAGTGAACTTTTCAGAGCGGTCTAGTTCCTGCCCCGTGGGCATGCCTCCGTCAAACACGGTGTAGGGACCCGCGGGGTCAAATTTAACCGCCGTGAAACCCTGTTTGACGTAATCCAATGCCCGTTCTGCGGCCCTGTCAGGGTTAACATAAACGTGGTCCGTATCCTCCGGATCGGGATAGACGTCACCTGCCGCAGGATAAATATAGGTGTAGCTACGCAGGCGATCGTGAACTTTTCCGCCCAGCAGCTCATATACCGGTTTATCACAAGCCTTACCGATAATGTCCCAACAGGCCATTTCTAAGGCAGACAGAACGCTGACCAACGAGACGTCAGGACGCAGGTTGTAGCCGGCGCCATAGATTCGACGCCACAGCTTTTCAATATGAAAAGGATCATGGCCAACGACAAATCGTTCCGCGGTATCTCGGAGCATGACTTCCACGGTTTCAGCACTAAAGGTGGCGCAGTACACTTCGCCGTAACCGACAATGCCCGTATCAGTGACTAGCTTCACAAAAATAAAATAACGCCCGCCAAAGCGCGGTGGTGGATTGGCAACGACGAAAGTTTCGAACTCTTTAATGACCATTAAAAAATAACCACGTTACGTAGTGCCTCACCCCGTTTGACCGAAGCAATGGCCTCGTTGATATCCTCTAACGCGTACCGCCCACTGATCATCTGATCGAGCTTGAGCTCACCGCTCTGATACAAAGCCGCCAACTTGGGAATGTCACGCTTCACCGATCCGGACCCCATCTTTGATCCCAGTACAGACTGGCCTCGAGCCGCTAACTCGCCCGGATCATACTGTGCCATGACACCCGATGCCGGCATTCCAACAATAACAGCGGTGCCAGACTTCGCCAGCAAATTGACTGACTGCTCAATGGCAGCCTTCGCACCAACAGTGACAAACACATAGTCAACGCCGCGACCACCTGTCAGCGCCACAACCCGCTCGACGCAGTCTTTGTCAGCGCTATTAACACCGTGTGTCGCTCCGAACTGCTGAGCCAGCTCTAACTTATCATCGAGCAAATCAAGCGCAATAACCTGTGACGCACCGGCATGAACCGCTCCCTGAATGCTGTTAATCCCCACACCGCCGCAGCCTATGACAGCTACCGTACTACCCGCCTTGACCTGCGCCGTATTAACCACCGCACCAAAACCCGTCAGCACACCGCAGGCTAAAATTGACGCAACGTCCAGTGGAATATCCTCGGGAATCACACAAACCTGACTTTGCTCTACAACCACCTGCTCAGCAAAAGCACCGCTGTTGAGCCCTGGGACACGACTTGGCCACTGCTATCAGATAATGGGCTTTGCTGGTCCAAAGGAAAAACACCGTCGCACTGGGTTTCTATCGACTGATTACAATAGTGACAACTGCCGCAAGAGCGAATAAGTGTCACCACCACAGGATCACCCGGCTTCAAACCTGCGACACCTGGCCCGATTGATTCCACGATACCTGAGGCCTCATGACCATACACTGCGGGTAAATCACCACCCCAACCGCCATCCACCAAAATGACATCGCTGTGACAAATGGCGCAAGCGGTTAATCGAACCTTGACCTCACCCACGCGGGGCTCTGCAATGTCTACATCCTCGATGGTTAAAGGGCGCCCAAAAGCCCGACAGACTGCCGCTTTCATTTTTCGTTTTCCTTAGGCGTTGAATCCAGTAATTTACGCACTTTGACGTACTGTCGTTATCAATTTTTTTATTGGCTAGAAGGATAACACCGCCATGCGAATAGGATTTATTGGATTGGGTAATGTGGGATCCAAGCTGGCGGGCAGTCTGCTCCGCAATGAGATTCCCTTAATCGTTCGCGATCTCGATCACACCTTGGCACAACCGTTTTTGGACGGCGGCGCGCAATGGGCCGACTCCCCTGCTGAAATGGCAGAAGCCGCTGACGTGATCATTACGTGCTTGCCGAGTCCAAAGGCCTGCGCGGAGGTGATGGAGGCCGAAAACGGCGTCATCGCAGGTCTAGGGCCGGGCAAGATCTGGATAGAAATGAGCACCACCGACTTCCAAGAGGTACAGCGCTTAGGGCACAAGGTTGCGCAAACTGGCGCAGACCCCGCTGACTGCCCGGTTTCTGGTGGCTGTCATCGCGCCGCAACCGGCAACATCGCCATTTTAGCGGGCTGTGAACGGCCGGTGTTCGAAAAAGTCTTGCCGCTATTAACCGTTCTGGGGCGACGAGTTTTACACAGCGGGCCCCTTGGCAGCGCATCGAAAATCAAGGTGATGACCAACTACCTAGCAACTGCCAACTTGGTAACCCTCTGTGAGGCGCTGGTGACGGCCCAACAGTCGGATCTAGATTTGGCCACCGTTTACGAAGCCATTCGTATCTCGTCGGGCAATTCCTTTGTCCATGAAACCGAAAGCCAGGTCATTTTAAATGGCAGTCGTGACATTAACTTCACTATGGACCTGGTGCTCAAAGATATCGGCTTGTTTCAAAACATGGCCGATCAAGCCGGGGTGCCCCTCGAGATTTCTCCACAGCTGATCAAGATCTTCGAAGACGGTCAAGCGCGTTTTGGTGAGCGAGAGTGGTCGCCCAATATTATTCGACGTTTAGAGGAGGTCTGCGAGACACAAGTGCTTGCAGAGGGCTTTCCCCCGGAAATCACTGATAACGAACCCGAGGAACGCGGTTACGAAGTCGTGCCTCCAGGTCAGCAAAATAAAGGCCATTGATCTGATGGCGGAGAGTGGCATCACCACGTTGCCACTCCTGACCTATACGTGTGGACACGCCAACCACAGGTTTTGATATGGTGTGGATTCCAATAACAGCCCATCACGCTCAGGAAACCTACCGCATGAAAACTATTGCTTACTGTTTGCTGTTTATCAGTGCCTTGATCGCTGCACCTCTGACACTGGGCGCAGACGCAGATCAAACCGCGGAAACCTGGTTTGAAACGTCCTACGGCCCCCTGTGGGCAAAAACTCCCTACCAAGATGTTGAAGCGATTTTGACGCATTACCACAGCGAGATCGTGACCCATGCCGCCGACGGCTCGCTTAGCACCACGCCCAGCCGGGAATGGCTTACGGCCCCCATGGACAGCTGGCGAGAAGAGGGCTGGATTCGTGCCGAATTAACCGACATGACGGCCACCACTATCAACGCTGCAACCGCTGGCGTGATGACCGTTTGGACCGACTACTACGCAGGGGACGTTACCGAAACAAGCTGCGGCTGGTATTTGGTAGATGCCATTAACGGTGAATGGAAGATCACCCACTACGCCGACACCCCCTGCTCCTAATCCAATTCCAAAAAGACCCCGAGATCTTTACGATCAAAGTGAGTGCTTGTTAAACATGATTAAGACGAGGATCGACCCGTGACACGCAAGACCGATAAACAGTTGGGTATGCATCGATCTATTACCCGCAGGGATTTCGTTCAAGGCAGCAGTCTGGCCGTGCTAGGCGCCGTCACCTCGGGCGCTGCAAGCGTCACCGCAACGGCGACAGCCGAAGCGGCCTCAGCACTCACAGCCGGTAGCTATTACCCCCCGACAAAAACCGGGATGCGCGGCTCGCACAATGGCGCTTATGAGGTAGCCCATGCCCTAGCAAGACAGGGCGCAAGTTTTGATAATCCCGAGGCGACAGGAGAGGAATATGATCTTGTAGTGGTAGGTGCCGGTATTTCCGGCCTCGCAGCCGCCCACTACTACCGTGAGCGGTTTGGTGACGATACGCGCATTTTGTTATTGGACAACCACGACGATTTTGGCGGTCATGCCAAGCGCAATGAATTCCACCAAGGTGGCAGCATGGTTTTGTCCTTAGGGGGCACCCACAATCTCGAGTGGTGGCAATTCAGTGACGATGTAAAGGCGTTCATGAAAACCTTCGGTGTCGACGTAGAGGCCATGCGTAACAACATGGATTTTTCCTACGGACAGGATGCACCCAACAGCCCCGCCATGTGGTTCGACGAAAGTACCTATGGTGTGAATCGCCTAGTAGCCAACGTAGATTTCAATCAACAGCTTTCCCCAGAAATTATCGATCAGTTCCCCATCTCTGAAGCCGGTCGGCAATCGCTCAAGTCATTTTATGGACGACGGGATAACGTCTTCGCTGACCTCAGCGACGATGCAACCGACGAGCTACTGTCTAGCATTAGTTACCCCGACTTTTTGCGCCAATACGGCGGCCTCACCGAGGACGCCCTGCAACTCTTTGACAAAAAGGAACATGGTGCCTGGGGCATTGAAATGCGAGCACTCTCTGCCAATGACGCACTTTGGGATGACAACCCCGGCCTGCACTTAATGGGGGAAGACTGGTCTTACGACGGCCGTGATTACCCCGCAGCGCTGTGGCCCGATGGCAATGCCAGTTTGGTGCGCCTCATGGTGGCGCGCTTGCTGCCCCATGTGGCACCGAACGTAACCCCCGACAACGTGGCACTTGCCGCCTTTAACTACGCCGCCCTTGATGAACCCGAACGCGCCGTGCGAGTGCGTCTCAACGCCACCGTCGTCAACACGGTCAATACTGAGACCGGCGCACGCATAACCTACGTCGAAAATGGCAAGCTCAAAGAAATTAACGCTAAACATGCCGTCCTCGCCTGTTATCACAGCGTCATTCCCCATCTGTGCCCCTCGCTACCTGAACCGCAAAAAGACGCACTAAAATACCAAGTCAAAATACCCCTAATACTCACCAATGTACTGATTCGTAATACCGATGCCCTCGACAAGCTGGGCGTTGATGGCATCAGCTGTCCCGGCCGGCTTCATGCGCGCCTGTTCTTATTTAAAGGCATTAACAACGGCGGCTATGAACATCCAATGAAGGACTCTGGTCCCGTGTCATTGGTGTTTTGGGGGGCCATTTCTCCTCCTGAAGACGCTGTTGATCTTAAAAGTCAGCTACGCGCCTCACGTAAAAAACTCCTAGCGATGTCCTTTGAAGATTTTGAACGGGAAGTGCGCACGGTTCTTGATGACCTGCTGGGACCGGCAGGCTTCGATGTTAATGAAGACCTGCTGGCTATTACCGTAAATCGCTGGCCCCACGGCTACTCCTATGAATATATGGATTTGTGGGACCCCGACTGGGCTGAGGGTGAAGCCCCCCACGAAATCGCCCGCCAGACCTTTGGGGCCATTGCCATCGCCAACTCTGACGCGGGAGCTTCGGCTTATACCCATGTCGCCATTGATGAGGCCTACCGGGCTATCGGTGAACTGCCCCATAACAGCGAGACCACCTAGCCCGCCACGGCCTAACCTGTTTTGGGCAACCTTCAGTTGTGACGCTGTTATGGAATGGTCCATACCGCCAGGTCACCGCGTTACGGCCGCGGTCGGCGAACGAAAACAAGGGCTTGAGTCGTTAAGGTTTGACCTTATGACGGGCCGTTTTCACCAGTTCCAATAACATCGTCGATACGACGCTCAACAATACTCGCTGGATCTTGGTGAATCACAATATCGGCACCGGGTATGGCTTGGCGCAATGCCGCCTCGCGGTTATCAGCAATCTTGTGCGACTCCGACAAGTGCATGTCATCATCGAGCTCAAGATGCAGCTGAATATATACCGTACGCCCCGACACCCGTGTCCGTAAATCATGGGCCCCCAACACCTGAGGATGGTCTGTCGCAATGCGTAAAATGTCGTCGCGCTGGTCATCGGGCAGCTCACGATCCAGGAGGTCGTTAAACGCCTCTTTCGCGACCTGTCCGGCGCTATACAATATGTAAATGGCGACGCCAAAGGCGAACAATGGGTCCATGGCATACCAACCTTGCTGGGATAACAACAGCGCCACAATGATGGCGGCATTGGTGAGCAAGTCAGTTTTGTAGTGCAGCGAATCGGCCTTAATGGCCACCGAGTTCGTTCGGCGAATAACGTAAGCCTGAATAACCAGCAAAATCAGCGTGGCCACAATCGCAAACACCATCACGGCCAACCCAACGCCGAGCTCGTTAATCGGCCTTGGCTGCACCCAACGTTCGATAGATTCAATAATAAGAAACACACCCGAACCGGCAATAAACATTGCCTGGGCGAGGCCTGCAATCGACTCAGCCTTGCCATGGCCAAAGCGGTGCTCACTGTCAGGGGGCGCCAACGCGTAGCGCACGGCAAACAAGTTGATGACAGAGGCCCCGGCATCAAGCAGCGAATCGATTAATGAGGCCAGAACACTGACAGAATTGGTGGTGATGTAAGCGGCGAGCTTAACCACAATGAGCACCGCCGCCGTGGTAACCGACGCATAAGTTGCGAGCTTAAGCAGTTTCGCACTGTCGTGGTTGTTGGCAGTTGGGCGTCGGTCATCCATGGGGTCATGATGGCACAAAATTAAATGGCGGTTGCCAGCCCCTCAAAAACTTTGCACAGAAAAACACTTCACTGGGAGGGTGACTGGCACGTTAGCCAGTCAATTCTCAGTCAATGGCATATGCTGAACGGGCATTATTGCTCCCCGGTGCTCGATAACCTTACCCGCCAGCGTATGGCCTTGATGTGCTGCCTCAATGGGATTCAAACCTCGAATTCGTGCTGCAAGGTACGCCGCGTTGAAGGCGTCACCCGCGGCAGTGGTATCGACAACAGCTGGCTGGGTCTGGGTAGGGACCAATGAGAAAACATCATCCCGTACGACCAAACAACCTTCAGCACCCAGCTTCACAACGACCTCCCCAACCCCCATCTGCTGAAGCCTTAGCGCCGTTTCTTCCGGTGTCTTATCACCAAAGACTATGGCTTCATCATCGAACGTGGGTAATGCAATATCGACATGTTCCAAGGTGTTGTTGAACGCCTCTTGTGCTGAGTGCAGGCTCCCCCATCCGGCGGGGCGAAAATTACCGTCAAAGCAAATGCGCACACCCTTCTTACGAAGCCCCTGCAAGAGAGACCAGAGGGTTTCCCGCGCCGGGTCAGACAGTATGGACAGTGTGATGCCCGACAAATAAAAAAAGCTGTCTGTAGGAATAAGATTGGCCAATTTGGTGGCGTACTCTGAATCATCAAGCACTTGGCGCGCGGCTGAATCCCCCCGCCAATAGGAGAAAGTTCGCTCCCCTGAGTCATCAAGGTGGATCCAGTAAAGGCCGGGCTTTGCTCCGGGAATTCGACGCACCCAACGGGTATCGATACCCTCCTCTCGCCACTGCTGCAGCAGCCAATCACTGCTTGCATCATCACCCAGTGCCGACAAAAATGTCGTGCTAATGCCCAGCCGCGAAAGATAGACCGCCGTATTGAGGGTGTCCCCCCCATAAGCGGTGTTTACTGATGAACCGGGCGCACCGCTTAATTCCAGCATGCACTCACCGAGAGCAAATATTCCTCTCAGATCCGACATGCGATCTGCAGCCATTCCATGTTGCGGGGACGGTTTAATGCGGGCCCAACGGCCCAAGGCACAGCCCCTCCCCAGCCACTGGCTGCCTTGGGTTTCATAACCATGCTGTTATTCATAAAGCCCCAACGCCACTGGCAACGCCTCAGACATTGCTGGTACATAGGTCACCAGTAGTAAGGCCGCCATCATGGCCAAGTACATGGGCAGTAGCGGGCGGATCATGGCTTCAATTTTAGTCTTGGCGACAGCGCAGCTCACGAACAAAACGCTTCCCACCGGGGGGGTGCATAAACCGATACTCAGATTGAGCACCATCATAATGCCGAAGTGCAAAGGCGACATGTCTAACTGCACAGCAACCGGTAGAAATATGGGGGTAAAAATTAGCACTGCGGGAGTCATATCCATGAAGGCACCCACCAACAATAAAATGAGGTTGATCAGGAGCAAAATTACGAGGGGGTTATCACTCAAATTCAGCAGTGCATCGGCCACTTGCCCCGGAATTCCCTCAAAGGCAAATAGCCAGGACATAGCCATAGACGTGCCTACCAGCAACATCACAATAGCTGTGGTTGATGTGGCTTTTAGAAAAATCGGGGGCAGGTCATTGAGCCTGGTCTCACCATAAAACAGTGAGAGCGCCAAAGCGTACAACACGGCGATGGCCCCGGCCTCGGTCGCGGTAAACACCCCCGCCAGAATGCCACCAATAATAATGACCAAGAGCAGCAAGCTAGGAGCCGCTGCTATAAAGCTGCGAAAGAGCTCGGCGAACCCAACAAAAGCCGTGCCCGTCAGACCGCGGCGGCGCGCGTACCCCGCACAAACCACCATAAGTGCCAGAGCCACAAGCAGCCCTGGCAAATAACCTGCGACGAACAGAGCTGCGACTGAAACACCTCCACTGGCGACCGCATACACAATGAGAATGTTACTGGGCGGAATAAGCAGCCCGGTGGTGGCAGCGGTAGCCGTAAGCGCGGCACTGAACTCCCGGGGGTAATGTTCCTCTTCCATCGCGGGCACCATCACACCACCGACAGAAGACGTTGCCGCCACGGCCGACCCTGAGATTGAACCAAACAGCGTGCAGGACACCACGTTCACAAAGGCGAGGCCCCCGGGGAGCATGCCAATAAGACAACGGGCAAAGTGCACCAGCCTCTGGGCAATGCCACCACTACTCATCAGCTGCCCCGACAGAATAAAGAGCGGTATCGCCAAAAGCGCGAAACTGTTGATCCCTCCCGCCATGCGTTGGGCTACCGTCGTAAGCGCTGCGATCTCATTAATTGACAGGCAGAGGGCCGCAATCGTTGCCAAGCCAATCGCGAAGGCAACGGGCACACCCATAAACAGCAAAACAAAGAAGACGGCTATCAGAATCAGCTCAACCATGATTCACCTCTGAAGCCGGCACATTGTCAGTAGGTGTTTCCTGAAAGGCGAATAAAACAATGAGGCAGCCACTGAGTGGGACGACGGCATACACCAAGGCCATAGGAAGACCCAGCGCCGCCGACACTTGGTCTAGCTGCCAGGTAATTGCAACGAGGCGACCGCCACCGATAATCATGACTGCCGTAGCAAATGTTGCCACCGCGATGCGGCTGCTCTGTCGGTAAAAGGCCTGCATTTTTGGCCCAGCGCGCGCCGGCACAATATCGAGTGCCAAATGCTGGCCGTGAGCCGCGGCATAAGCCGCCCCTAATAACCCCACCCAAACCAAAGCAAAGCGCGCTAGCTCTTCAGTCCAGAAAGCCGGCGTGCCTAATAGGTAACGTGATAACACCTGCCATAGGACGGATCCCACCAATGTCAGCATAAGTGCGACCAAGCTGTACTCTAACAACCTGTGAATACCCCTAATCACGATCGGGCTCCACGGCATCAATACGTGCAATCAGCTGACCAATATCAGTGCCCTCATAGGTTTTTTTCATGGCGGCGACACGCGTGCGAAATAGCACTTTTTCAGGGCGAATAATGGTGACGCCAGCGGCGGCAACATTGGCCAAAGCGGCCTCGGTCATGTCTTTCCAAAGTACCCGTTGAAGCGCAACCGAATCGTCTACTGCGCGCTGCAACCATTGCTTCTGGGTGGCATTTAGCCGAGACCAAACGGACTCGCTAATCAGTAATAGATCGGGCACCGCGGTGTGTTCATCGAGGGTGAAATAGCGCGCAATTTCATAATGTTTAGATAAGTAAAAGCTGGGGGGGTTGTTCTCTGCGCCGTCGACGACCCCTTGCTGCAAGGCGGTGTACAACTCGCCCCAGGCAATCGGCGTGGGTGAACCGCCCAACTGACGCACCATATTGAGTGCCGTCTGGCTTTCCTGAACCCGTATCTTCAACCCTGTCAGATCGTCAGGCGTGTAAACAGGGCGCTCGGTAGAATAAAAACTGCGGCTGCCGGCATCGTAGTAACCCAGCCCGCGTAACCGTACCGACTGTGGTGCGGCAAGCAGCTCCTGACCAACCGGCCCATCGAGCACGGCCTGGTAATGCGCAGCGTCTCTGAATAGGTAGGGAATGTTGAAGATTTTCATGGTGGGCACAAACCCCTCGAGGGGACTCGCTGATACCTTGGTCATCGCCAAAGCACCCAGTTGCAGCAACTCAATCAATTCACGCTCGTGACCCAATTGGCCATTGGGGAAAACTTCGACCGCCATGGTGTTATTGCTGTAGTGCCGCAGGCGCTCGTCAATATGCAACATCGCCGTGTGAACAGGATGCTCGGTATCGAGGGCATGACCAATGTGCAGCGTTTCTAGTGGGTTCTCAGGGCCACAGCCCAATAGGGCCAGCAGCGGTAAAAAACGCAGCAACTGCCTCATAGCAAAAGCGGCGGCTGATGCACGTACCGTACCGAGGCCAACGGCTCGCTCAAGGTCGTCCGCCAGTGCCAAGGGCTGTCAGCGCGTGGATCACCCCTCGCAGTTCTGCAAGGCCTTTCATACGTCCTCCATAGGAATATCCCGGCTTAAGCCGCGGATCAGCCTGCTCTGACGTCAAAGTATGACCATGATCAGGACGCATGGCTATGGCACGCTGACCGCTAGTATCTTCAGCCTCTACGGCCAACAAAGCGGCGATGAGACCGACAATATCGTTGTCACCCTCAAGATGCGCAGACTCATAGAAAGAGCCGTCACTCTCGCGTTTTATATTGCGTAGATGAACAAAGTGGATGCGGTCGCCGAACTCTTTTGCCATGGCCACTAAGTTGTTATCGCCTCGGGCACCAAAGGAACCGGCACACAGCGTTAAACCATTACTGGCACTAGGAACAGCCGCGACAAGCTTTCTGACATCCTCCGCTGTCGATAACACCCGGGGTAAGCCAAAGAGCGAAAACGGGGGATCGTCGGGATGAATCACCATGTTGATATCGGCGACCTCAGCTGAGGGCATGATGTCCCGCAGAAAAGCGATGAGATTTTGGCGATAGGCTTCGTTATCAAACTGATTGAAATGATTGATCGCCGCTAAGACACCTGCGCGATCATAGCTCCCCTCCCCCCCCGGCAGTCCTGCAATAATATTATTTTCCAAGGCGGCAACGGCAGGCTGATCGAGGCCCTCAAAGCGCGCTCGTGCACCCTCGACGACCGCTTTATCGTAGCTATCTGTGGCTCCCGAGCGCTGCAATACAAAAATATCGTAGACGGCGAAATCGACAATATCAAAGCGCAAGGCCTGACTGTTGTCGGGCAGCACGTATTCGAGGTTGGTGCGCGTCCAGTCGACAACCGGCATAAAGTTGTAGCAGACCGTATGAATCCCAGCGGCACCGAGGTTGATCAGGGTCTTCTGATAATTGCTAATCAGGTGCCGATAGTGCCCCGACCGCGTCTTGATATCGTTATGTAGGGGTACCGACTCCACCACCGACCAAACCAGGCCGGCAGACTCAATCAGTTGTTTGTGCGCTTCAATATCGACGAGAGGCCAGACATCACCCGTAGGGATCTGTGACAGGGAACTGACAACACCGGTTGCACCGGCCTGTCGAATTTGTTCCAAAGAAACGGGGTCATCGGGACCGAACCAACGCCAAGTCTCCAACATCAGACGTATTCGCCCTTCATCCTACAGCCCTGGCCAAGTGGCTGTGAGCGGGTTTATTTAACCGGTAAGCCTCCGTGGCCAATTCGGTCGTCAGTAAATGGATGAGTGATTGTGCTTCAGGCTCTGTAATTCTCCCCTCCAAAACCCACTCCGCAAGAAATCGAGCGTCTATGCGTCGCGCCATATCATGCCGCGCTGGGATCGAGAAAAAAGCCCGGGTGTCGTCGTTGAACCCCGCAGTGTTGTAGAACCCGGCAGTCTCGGTCGTGCTGCGGCGAAACCGCAACATACCCTCAGGGCTGTCATGGAACCACCACGGCGGCCCCAAACGCAGCGCCGGATAGTGCCCTGCAAGGGGCGCCAGCTCTCTTGCATAAGTCGACTCATCCAATGTAAACATAATGAGCTCGAGGCCTGGTTCGTTACCCACTGCATTTAGAAGAGGCTGCAGGGCGTGGCAGTAGTCGACCCGCTGAGGAATATCCCCGCCTTTATCCGCACCGTAGGCCTCATAAAAGCCACGATTGTGGTTTCGTAACGCCCCGGGATGTATTTGCATAACAAGCCCATCGTCGAGACTCATGAACGCCATTTCAATTAGCATGTGCCCGCGAAACTGCGCCTTCTCTGCCTCACTTGCCGTGCCCTTTCGACATTTATCGAATAGTTGGCTGGCCACTTGTGCCGTGAGCTGTGTCGTTACGGGTGACACTGGGCCGTGATCAGAAGCCGTTGCACCCAACGCTTTGAAATCGCTGCGGCGACGCCGCAATGCCTGTAGATAATCGTTATAAGTAGCGACGCCCTCCCCGGTGAGCACACCCAATTGTTCGACGTTGTCGCTAAAACCAGCGGCGTGAGGGTCGAGGACATCATCGGGACGAAACGTGGTGGTTATGCGCCCAGACAGACCCTCGCTAGTCAGTTGTTCGTGGTGATGAAGGGAATCCAACGCGTGTTCAGTCGTAGCAATGAACTGAATATTAAAGCGATCGAGCAAAGCCCTTGGCTTAAAACTACTCTGAGCAAGCAGGGAACTGATGTGGTCAAAATATTGATCAGCGGTGCTTTCGTTGAGGGCATAGTCAAGGCCAAAAACCTGTTGGAAGGTTGAGTCCAGCCACAGCCTCGAGGGTGTGCCCTGAAACAAATAGTAATGCTTAGCAAAGCAGCGCCACCCCTCCCGAGGCGTAACTGCCGGCGCAGCGCCCTTTGCTACCAACCCTACCGACTGTAGGTCGACACCCCGGCTATACAGCATGCGCAGTAAATAATGATCAGGTAGAACCAGCAGGGAAAGCGGATCGCTGAAATGCGCATTTTCTGCAAACCACGCCGGATCGGTATGCCCATGGGGTGAAATAATGGGGCTATCAACAACCTGTGCGTGTAGTGACCGAGCAAGATCCCGAGCCCGTGGCTCTATGGGAAACAGGCGGTCACTGTCGACGGCTATTGGGGCGTGTTCAGACATCGCTAAATCTGCGCTCAGTGCGTATCGGCCCAGGGGCCGTTATAGAAATCGCGCAGTACGTAGAAAGCTTGTTTGCGTCGCCCGTTTTGATCGATCAATCCTTTTCGATTTCGATAGTCTTGAATTCCCGGCAGGGAGCGCAACATGGCACGAAAATCTTTGAGAATCCATGGCGTCATACCCTGAACCTGCGGGCTATGACTGAGCATGGCAATCTGAGCACGATAAACCGCGGCCTGATAATCCTCGGTCCAAACACCCTCACCGCGCTTGCCCGCTTTGGCACCGGCACCAAACTCAGAAATAAACATAGGTTTACCAAAAGCCGTACTCATGGTGACTTGGGGTATAAATTGCAGCATGAGTTTACGGATAGTTTGTTCACTCACGCCCATTTGCGGCGCCAACGCTCGCGCGTAATACCAGCCAAAATACTCGTTGTAGCTAACGATATCTACCAGCTCACCCAGTGGGTCGTCGATCACCAACGTAAAACTCGACCCGGGCTCTGGCGCAGCCTCTCCGGCAGCTGCCAGAACACCTTGAAAAATGGCCTTTTCCTCATCACTGGCGATATCGCTGCCCTGGCCGTGGGCCGCTAAATGGGCCGCCACATGCTTGAGCTCTCGGCGGGTATCGCCTAGCAATGCCGCTGACACCAGTCGGCTGTCATCGAGTTCTCTTACATCGTCGATTAAGCGGCCCAAAAACTTCATGCGCGACTCGGAATAGGGCGTCTCATTGGCAACCGACCAGATGACAACACTGGCGCGATTCCAGTCGCGTTCGATTAGGCGCGAAATTTGGTCTCGTGCTATCGCTAGCGTATCGGCATTTTCCCAGGCAATGTTCCAGTAAATAGGAACTTCCTCCCACAGCAAAATGCCCATCTCATCGGCAACCCGGGCCGCATGACGTGAATACGGGTAGTGTGCCGCTCGCACAAAGTTAACGCCCAGATTCTTAGCCTCGTTGAAGAGCACTCGCATATCGGCTTTGGAGTACGCCACACCATCACGACCGATCGGTTCCTCGTGGGTGGAAATGCCCTTAAATTTAATCGGCTCACCATTGAGCATAATGGTGGTGCCTGAGGTTTCAATGGTTCTAAAACCAATCTGATCGCTGACCCGGTCATCACCGGCAGCCAGCTCTACCCGATACAATTTTGGCGCGTCTGGATGCCAGAGTTCTGGTTGTGCCGGAATGCTCAGCTGGGCGTCACCATTGTCGCTGATGCGCGCCGTCTGACTGATGTCGAGTTGGGGTATAACAACCGTGACCTCGTCACCAGCTGCAAACCCCTCAGTCGCAACTTCCGCGGTAATGGCGTTGCGATCGTTGTTGAGTACAACTTTGGCATTCACAATGTATTGCTCAGGTGTCGCCACCAGCATGACATCGCGGGTAAGACCGCCGTAAGGCCACCAGTCGGTTCGCCCGGTAGGCACGGTATCGTCACCCAGACGATTGTTAATGCGAATAACTAAATCATTGCCCTCGGGTTGCAGGTGCGCTGTTACGTCAACTGAAAAGGGCACATAACCGCCCTTGTGACGCGCCACCGGCGCACCGTTTAGAAAAACCGTCGCGTCAAAATTGGCGCCACCAAACCACAAGTGATACCGCGTATCGGCCTCAGCCTCGACATTGAAATTGCGTTGGTACCACACCGTGTCTCGATAGAAAAAAAGCTCTTGCCGCTGGGTATTGAAATCACCGGGCACACGAATATCAGCAGCGTCTGGATAGCTGTATTCCAGCAATTGGAAAGCGTCGACCGGGGTCCGTGTCGTCGCCCAGCCTCCAAAAAAGCCACCTGGCGTCCCGACCTGCATAGGGTCCACAAGGAGCTTCCAACTCCCGTTGAGGCTTTGGGCCTCTCGAGAATCTACCCAGCCCATTACAGCACTCGCAGGCTCGGGCACCACTAGCTCCGGAGTTACAAAGGGCGCAGGCTCTTCATCTTCCTCAGCAGCCCAAAGGGGATTTGCCGCCAGCATGCTCAGTAATACCGCCCAAATTAGAGTGCCTAAATGTTTTCCCATGGTCCCTTCCCAAATTTATTATTTTCCAATGATCGGCCCAAATCATAAGGTCGAGAGACACCGGTGTCTACCCGCAAATCCAATTTACGGTATGCTGCACACCGAACCGCATTAAAAAGCTCAACCCAACGGGGCGCTTTTAGAGACAGGCATGGATTCAAAAAATAAAAACCTCAACATCAATGAAGTAGCCCGTCTTGCAGGGGTTTCCAAGAAATCGGTCTCCCGAGTTCTCAACGAACAAAAGGGCGTATCCGACGCTACCCGAGAGCATATCAAAAGCATTATGGCCGAAGTGGGCTACCAGCCCAGCCGCCAGGCACGCGCTCTTGCGAACGCCCAATCCTTCTTACTGGGCCTTGCCTACAACAACCAGAACCCCAGCTACGTGCTGGATCTTTTAAACGGCTCGCAACTCGCCGCCAATGCTCTGGGCTATGAGATTGTGATGCACCGCATGGACGCTAATAATCGCGCAGTCGACGAGATTATTAGCTTCATGCGACGCTCGGGTTGTGACGGGCTCATTCTTACCCCGCCCCTGTCAGAATCGGCCTCAATTGTTGCCAAGCTGTGCGATGAAGGCTGGCCCGTCGTGCGCATCGCCGGTGACAACGCCGATTTCCCAATGCCGCAAATACGCTATAACGATAGGACTGCAGCACTGAAGATTACCAACCAGCTCATTGCAGCGGGGCATTCCGCAATTGCATTTATTGGTGGCCCAGCCAATGCCGGCCCCACGCTTCGAAGACTGGCGGGGGTGCGCGATGCCATGGCTCTGAACGACCTCAACCTGAACGATGCAGACATTCAGTACGGCGACTTTACCTTTGAATCAGGCCGGCGCTGTGCGGAGTTGCTGCTGGCACAGGAGCAGCGCCCCAGTGCTGTCATTTGTGCCAATGACGAGATGGCCGCGGGTGTTTTTCAAACCGCTGCCGCCCTAGAGCTGACCATTCCCCGAGACCTATCCGTAACCGGCTTCGATAACTCCCCCGTCGCGTCCCACCTTTGGCCGCCATTAACGTCGGTTAGGCAACCGGTTCAGGAAATGACGGCCCTTGCCGTGGAACTACTGGTGAACCCCAGAGATCAAACCGAGGCCATACAACAATTTGAAGCCCAAGTGGTCACACGCGCCTCAACAGCCCAGATCAATTCCTAGCTCCAAAACGCTCTAGTCCAATCGAATGGCAAAAAAGCTTGCGCCACCAATAAGACACCGGTTACCTTAAGAAATTAAACAACAACAAAAAGAGGAATCTGGCATGTCATTACGTGACCCCAAGCGGTTTGGCGGTAAAACTACATTGGCTATTGCAATAGCAGGCTTATCCCTTGGGATGACAAGCCCAGCGCTTCACGCACAACAAGACGATGAAGCCCTGACGCTAGAGGTGGTTCGCGTAGTCGCACAAAAGCGCGAAGAGAGCGTATTTGAAGTCCCCGCGGCCGTCACCGCAATATCGGCGGAGATGTTGGCTAACAGTGGCATTAATGACTTCTCCGGCCTGACATCGCTGGCACCATCGCTCACCATACAAGATGCAGCAAACACCGGTAATGCCAGTATCAACCTCCGTGGCATAGGCACGTATGCTTTTTCTATTGGCGTGGAGCCCAGCGTGTCAGTCATTGTCGATGACGTGCCCGTGGTCCAACAAGCGCAGGCCTTTAACACTCTGGCAGATATTGAACGTGTCGAGGTTTTGAGGGGCCCTCAAGGTACCTTGTTCGGCAAAAATGCTTCGGCAGGTGTCATCAACATTATTACTGCAGGCCCCACTGAAGAGCTGGAAGGCTTCATTGAGGGTTCTTTTACTGACGACGACGAATATCGCATCAATGCGGCCCTATCCGGTCCCATCGGTAACAGCGCCGGCTTTCGACTCAATGCCTACACCCACGAGCGCGATGGACACATAACTAACCTCACTAATGGCAGCGACCTCAATGGTGACGAGGGTTTCGGCGTTAGAGGCAAGCTGGTGATTAATGCCAGTGAAGCTTTGTCGCTGCAGTTTGTCGCCGACTACAGCGAACGGGACGTGGCGGGCACAGCTGCTACCTATCGTGACATTCCACCGGGCTCGGCGCTGTTTGGTGCCTTTCCGACATCGCTTTTTACTGACGGTATTACCCCGGGTGAGGACAACCGGAATACCCGCCTCGATTACACGCCAAAGTCCGACAATGAGCAGTTAATGACCTCGTTCAAATTTTCCTACGATATGGGGGGCTACCGTTTAGTGGGTGTCACCAGCTATCAGGACTGGAGTTATGTGTTTGAGCAGGATGTAGACGGCACCGAATTTAACATTGCCGGCGCGTTTACCGGTGGCGCCCTCGACGGTGGCATTTATCAGATTGGGCCTTTTGACGCCGACCAGATTACCCAGGAACTGCGACTTGAATCTCCAACCGATGGCAACATGGATTACGTCGTGGGCCTCTGGTACTCCGACGCCAATACCGATCGCGTCTTCAACCGGCTACCGCTGTTTGTCGCCGACTGGGAGGCTGCCTCAGGGAATACCAATATGGCCGCTTTCGGTCAGCTCAACTTCCATTTGTCCGATCGCCTCGATCTCACCGCGGGTGGCCGTTTTGGCCGAGAGGAAATCGATGTGTACTTTCAAGACTTCGCTGCAGGCACCGTTTATGACAGCGACGACTCTGAATCTTATGCCGTCGGTAAGCTCGCCCTTCAGTACGCGATTCGCGATGACATGTTCACCTACGCGAGTATTTCTACCGGCTACAAGGGTCAGGGCTATGACATTAGCTCGGGCTTCGACCAGTCTCGCGCTGACAACCCCGTGGGCTCTGAGGATGCCGTCTCTTACGAAGTGGGCCTCAAAGGTTCACTCCTAGACGGGCGCGCGCAGTTCAGCGTGGTGGCCTTCCTGACAGACTATGAAGACTTCCAGGCACAGAGCTCGAAGGTAGATGTTAACGAGGGCCTCACCTTTAAGCTTAACAACGTGGGTGAATTACGCACCAAGGGCATAGAAGCTGACTTCGCTGCGCAACTGTCCTCATCCCTGAGGTTCGATGCCGGCTTAGCACTCATTGACGCTGAAATCACTGAGTTCCCTGGAGCAAACTGTTATCCCGGTCAGACCGAGCAACAGGGTTGTGTAGGCGGTTCTCAAAACTTAGCGGGCAAGCCCCTCGCGAATTCTCCAGACTTTAAATACAATCTGGGGCTGACTTGGGAGTCATCGCCTTCAGGATGGCCTGTTGTGCTGTTCGCCAACGGAAACTACAGCTATCAAGACGATATAAACTTCTCGCTGCTGGCTAACCCAAGGACCATTCAGGATGGCTACGGTATTGCCAACTTCAGCGCAGGCGTCGAGGGCGCAGATGGAGGCTACCGAATCACTCTGTTTGTGAATAACGCCTTTGACGAGCAATACGCTACTGCTATCGGCGACAGCTCGGGGTTTTACGGTGGCGCACCGGTTCTTACGCAACTGTTACCACGTAACGCCGAGCGGTATTTGGGCGTGAAGGCGCGTTTATCTTTCTAAGATCGCCTAGCCTTAACGCTTTAGAGCGCATTGAGAAGCTGCCATGGGGCGGCTTCTTTTTTTTGTGAGTTATTTTGAAACGTTTATCTGAAACCACACTGATTGACACTGAAGTCCCAGCTTTTGTAGCCGTAAGCGATTACCCCCGCCATGCGACTCCCAAGGTCGTTCATCTGGGCGTGGGCGCTTTCCATAGAGCGCACCTCGCCGCCTATTTTGACCAGATGAATGAGCTGATAGACAGCCCCTGGCTCATCACAGGCGCGTCCTTGCAGCAGCGCCGGGCAGCTCAGCAACTCAACCCGCAGCAAGGCCTTTTCACTCACTGGGCAAGAGAACTGTCGGGGGATCACTACCGCATCGTTCGTGCACTGACAGGGGTGCTCTATGCCCCCGATGAAAACCAAACCCTTATCGACCTTATTGCCGCCCCCCAGACCCAGCTGGTGACCTTAACGGTGACAGAAAAAGGTTATTGTCTGAATTCTGCCACGGGTGAGCTCGACACATCGCACCCGGAAATTGTTGCCGACCTAAAAACACCCCAACAGCCGAAGTCAGCGATTGGCGTTCTGGCGCGGGGTTTGCAGCTGAGAAAAGCACGCCATGGGGGCCCCATCACGATACTGTCTTGCGACAACCTGCCCCTCAATGGACAGCGTTGCCGCGAGGCCGTGAGAACTTTTGCGGGCCTTTGCGAGGCATCGCTGCAATCCTGGTTAGACAACAACGTTGCCTTTCCCTGCTCCATGGTCGATCGAATTTGCCCGGCGATTAGCGACGATCAGTTGGCCCAGGTGCATGACCTTCTGGGGCTTGAAGATCAGGGCGCGGTTATTACTGAAGCCTTTAGCCAATGGGTTGTTGAAGACAACTTCGCGGGTGATCGGCCCCCACTGGAGCTCGCGGGGGTCACCCTCGTTGACTCGGTAGAGCACTGGGAGTCACGCAAGCTACGCCTACTCAATGCGGCTCACTCGGCAATGGCATACCTTGGCGGCCTGGCAGGGCTTGCCACGGTCAACGAAGCAGTTGCCACGCCCCAGCTGCAAGCATTTATACAGGCGCTGTGGCAAGAAACCGCCGAGACCATTACTGAGGAGGCACGTTCTGAAGTTAGTACTTACTGCAATGCTTTACTGCTGCGCTTTGCCAATCCCAATCTAGACCATCAGCTGACACAGATTGCTTCGGACGGCAGCCAGAAGCTGCCCCAGCGGATTCTCGCGCCCTTGGCCGAGAGGCTGGCCTCGGGCCAGGACGCACCCCACCTGACCAGCATTGTTGCCGCATGGCTGCACTGGCAATGGGGCACCACACTTAACGGGCAACCGGTGGCCTCACACGAGCCCATGGCACAAGAGTTTGCAACACTGATTGGCCGCCGTGATCGGCAAGATGAAACTGCAGCTCAGGATCTGGCCATGGCCTACCCCGCCCTTGCCGATTTAATTAGGCGCTTTCCCGATTGGCAGGATGTGCTGATCAGCCGCTTCAAGGCGCTGCCCAGTTCACCCCTCGTGAATGAGACCCATCGAACGCCCTAAACGTCCCCAAGAAAATCGTCCGCCTAGCACAGCCTGCCAATCAGGTGGCGCCCCACTGGTGTAGTAGGCCAACCTCAGGCTTGAATTAACTCTTACCATTACCCCCCCCCCGCCGGCACTACTCACGTTGGTTCTATGGCTTCCCCAACAATTTATTCGGCTGGCTATAGCAATGCAGCACGTTACGGACGCTGGGACAAAGCAAATTACCCTGCACCGATGGCAACCCGCTTATACTTGGCCCCCCTTCGACCGCGCTGATTTAAGGAATCGTCATGGAGTTTCTCTATCCCCCAATAGAACCCCGACACCACGGCTGGCTAAACGTTGGCGACGGTCACGAAATTTATTTTGAGGAATCGGGCAACCCTGAGGGCAAACCCTGCGTCTTTGTGCACGGTGGCCCTGGGGGTGGGTCATCTCCTGAAGCTCGGCAATTTTTTGACCCCGAGCGGTATCGCATTGTGGTGTTTGACCAGCGCGGCTGCGGTCAGTCGCGACCCCATGCCTCACTAGAGGCCAACACGACTTGGCATTTGGTGTCTGACATAGAACGGCTGCGGGAATCCTTGAATATTAAGCAATGGCTAGTATTTGGCGGATCATGGGGGAGCACGCTTGCCCTCGCCTATGCACAAACGTATCCCGAGGCAGTCACCGAGCTGGTGCTGCGCGGTATTTTCCTATTACGCCCTCAGGAAATTCACTGGTTTTATCAAGAGGGCGCGAGCGCGCTGTACCCCGACACTTGGCAAAACTATCTGGCACCCATTCCGGAAGCCGAACGCGGTGATTTAGTAACGGCCTTCCATAAACGTTTAACCAGCGACGATGAGGCGACACGCCTCGCCGCCGCCCGGGCTTGGTCAGTGTGGGAAGCGTCAGCGAGCTTCCTCATTCAAAATGGCGATTTTATGGAAAAGTTGGACGCCCCCGATGCCGCTCTGGCAATGGCGCGTATTGAATGTCACTACTTTGTTAATGACGGATTTTTTGATGGCCCCAATGAGCTAATAGAAAATATCGATCGAATTCGGCACATACCCACAGTGATTGTGCAGGGGCGATACGACGTCGTTTGTCCCCCAGTAACCGCCTGGGATTTGCATAACGCCTGGCCCGAGGCCGAGTTTAATCTCATACCCAATGCCGGACATTCGGCCTTCGACCCCGCCAACACCCAGGCTTTAGTGGCGGCAACTGACGCTTTCGCAAACATTAACTGAGGCCAAAGATACGCAGTGTCACCGCCAGCCGAGATCCGTCAGTTGCGGGAGGGCTGAGCTCACTTTTCGCTTTTAGACCCTGATTCACGGCGACACCACGGATTTTGATGGGCTGCCAACTTGGCGCGGCCTATCGGTGCGGCATATTACTGCGGCATGAGCGTCACCACACCGGCCGGGAATTGTCAGCAAGCTCGGTTTGCTTGGCGTTGGGATCATCCGCATTGAGCGCTGTGGTATTCTGTATTTTTTCAAATTGAGTCCCAATATGCGCCTTTTCAAGCGAATTGCCATTGGCACCCTATTACTGGTTATCACGGTTACCACAGGCGCCGCCTTCTGGTTCTGGATTACCCCCGTGGGCGTCAACAACTACGTCAACAAAGTATCACTGCAACTGGCTACTGATTCTCCAGAATTGCTCACCAGCATTGGCCTTATCGATAACACCTTCCTTGATTTTCACAGTGGCAAATTGAGTGACTACACTCAGGCCGGTGAAGAGGAGTCTTTGGAAACCTTGAGGCAAGCTCGAGCTGGGCTCGATGCCTATGGCCCTGACGGCTTAGAGGGACAAGAACTGCTGAGCTGGCAAATTGCCGCTTGGTTCTTCGACGATATACTCAGGCAATCGGAGCGAGAGTACAGCGGCTACCGCATTAACCAGCTGAGCGGTGTTACCGTAAACCTGCCCGAATTTCTCACTGACACCCATGCCATCATCGACCGCCGCAGTGCCGAGCGGTATGTGGCGCGCCTGGAAGAGTTTGGGCGCGTACTGCGAGAAAGTCGCGATCGCGTGGTTGATGACCGCGACCATGGCGTGGTCCCTCCCGACTTTATTATTGAAAGTGCACTGGTTGGTATGCGCAAATTCGTCGCAGGGGGCGTCTCGGAAAACATTCTGGTCACCTCATTACCCGAGCGCTTAGCGTCAGTAGAAGAGCTCGACGAGGACAGCCGAGCCCAGCTGCAAGCCGCCGCCGAAGCCGTTGTCAGCGAAGCTGTGATTCCTGGGTACGAAGGGATTATTGCGCTCTTTGAGGACATGGCCTTAACCGCTAATCACGATGCCGGGGTTTGGCGCTTACCCGACGGCGAAGCCATTTATAAAGACCGCCTGCTTTCGAGCACCTCTACCGATTACAGTCCCGAGGAAATTCACAATACCGGGCTCGCCGAGGTGGCTCGCATTGCCATTGAAATGCACGCCATTATGGATGCCCAGGGAGTACCCGAGGGCGCTTTAGGTGAGCGCGTGCAGGTGGTTATGGAGGACCCCAGCCAGCAGTTTCCTAATACCGATGAAGGTCGAGAGGAAATGATCGAGTACCTGAAGGCCTTCGACGCCAAGGTATTGGCTCAGGCTGACCAGTTCTTTATTACGATTCCTCCCCAGCCTCTGGAAATCATCAGAGTCGCTCCAGAAAGAGAAGATGCCTCTCCCGGCGGCTATTACAGCGGGCCGGCTCTCGATGGTTCGCGGCCAGGTCGGTTTTATATCAATCTGAAAGATACCGCTGACAATCCGCGCTGGAAGCTCCCCACCTTAATGATTCACGAGGGATCTCCCGGCCATCACTTCCAAATATCTGCGGCACAACTTATTGAAGACGTGCCCATGCTGCGTAAGCTGTCACCCTTTACCGCTTTTGCAGAAGGCTGGGCACTGTATTCGGAGCGCATTGCCAAAACCGATATGGGCTTGTACGACGATGATCCTCTGGGTGATTTGGGACGCCTGCAGGCCGAGATGTTTCGTGCCGTGCGCTTGGTCGTGGACACGGGCCTGCACGCCAAACGCTGGAGCCGTGAACAAGCCATTGAATACATGGTAACCAATACGGGCATGACCGAAGACGAGGTAACCCGAGAGATTGAGCGCTACGTGGTGATACCCGGCCAAGCAACCGCTTATAAAACCGGACAACTGGCCCTGCTCGATTTGCGGGCCGAAGCCGAGGCCCAGTTGGGTGACCGTTTTGACGTGCGAGAATTCCATGAGCTGGTGCTCATGAATGGCGCGATGCCCCTAGCTCTGCTGCGCGAACAAGTGGAAAACTGGATTGCACAACAGGCTGGCTCCTGAGAGCCCATCACGTTGCGAACAACACAATGGCCTACCTCGGTAGGCCACGAGTAAAGGAAGGCCACAACGGCGCCATCGCTGCGTTCGACGATACGCCATTAAAAGCTATCGCGAGCCATGCATTGGGGCCAATTTATGCGCGCACATTGAAACGCGCACATGAAAACAAGGGCTAAGCGGCAGCGGGTCGTAGCCCACAAGGTGATCCTGCGGTTCGGGCATCAGTTCCTGCCATCTGTTCCGGGCATTCGTCGATGAAGACGCATCAGCTATACTTGCGGTCAGGGTCAGCGAATGCGGCTAAATGCTTTTAAAGGTGACAACCCCGACCCCCATAAACAGGCAATGCTGCAATGGGCCTCACTTTTAAATAGGGCTCATGCAAATAAGGCTCAAGTAAGTAAGGCGCAAAAACCTGAGATAAGACACCTTAGTGTTCTGAGCAACGCCTACCCCGCAATTCGCCAGGGGTTTTACAAATGACTGACCGACATTTAATCTCTGTGGCCTGAATACTTTAAAAGCGCCACCTACCTTAATAAAAAGGGCTACGCCATGACCGCATCCGAACCCCAACTGACCACCGCTGATGTTCTGACACAACTCAACGCGACTTTGAACAGCCAAAAACAGAGCTACCTTGCCGAAGGCGCCGTCAGTGCTGAAGTGCGCATGGATCGACTCGATCGTGCTCTGGATATTTTGGTGCGTCACGCCGAGCGAATCAGTGAAGCCATGAATGCTGACTTCGTCTGCCGTCCTCGACAGATCAATATGATGACCGACGTCGCCGGGTCGATCGATTGCATAAAGCACAACAAAAAGCATCTCAAGCGCTGGATGAAATCTGAGTCACGACCCAGCAAGTTTCCACTGGGCCTTCTGGGCAGCCGCTCAAAAATTGAGTATCAACCCAAAGGGGTCGTGGGCATTATCGCCCCCTGGAACTTCCCCGTTGCCATGGTGTTTGAACCCCTAGCCAGCATTTTAGCGGCGGGCAACCGTGCCATGATTAAGCCTTCAGAGTTCACGCCACAAACCGCCAACTTACTGGCTGAAATTATTGCCGAAGCTTTTGACCCCGATGAAGTGACCGTGATCACCGGCGGACCCGATGTCGGCCAGGCATTTTCATCGCTGCCTTTCGACCACATGATCTTTACCGGCGCTACGAGCATTGCCAAGCACATTATGGCGGCTGCGGCGAAGAACCTGGTTCCTGTGACCCTAGAGCTAGGAGGCAAGTCGCCTACCGTTATCTCTCGCAGCGCCGACCTCGAGCTTAGCCTGGAGCGAATTATGAGCGGCAAGTGCCTTAACGCCGGTCAAATCTGTATTGCCCCCGACTACCTCATGGTGCCTGAGGAATCTCTCGATGAAGTGATTAAAATCACGCAGTCAGTAGTTGGGCAGATGTACCCCACCCTCCTTGATAACCCCCAGTACACGTCGGTCATTAACCAGCGCCACCATGACCGCCTGTCGGGTTACCTTGCCGATGCAGAAAGTCAGGGCCTGCAGGTGATTCCCATTAATCCGGCGGATGAATCTTTTGAGACGTCGAAAAGCATGAAGATTCCGCCGACGATGGTGATTAACCCCACGGATGACGCCAAGTGCATGCAGGAAGAAATGTTTGGCCCGATTCTGCCGATCGTGACTTATCGCAGCTTTGACGACACCATTGACTACATCAACAGCCATCCACGTCCGTTAGCGGCCTACTACTTTGGTACCGATGCTGCCGAAGAGGAGAACTTCCTCAAGCGCACCACCTCCGGCGGCGCCTGCGTCAATGACGTTATGTTCCACATGCTGCAGAAAGACCTGCCTTTTGGCGGCGTCGGTCCCAGCGGTATGGGGGCTTACCACGGCATTGAAGGCTTCAAAACCTTCAGCCACGGCAAGTCGGTGTACAAGCAAACCCTGTCCTTCAATGTCTCGAAGCTGGGCGGTTTCTTGCCACCCTATGGCGACGCCGCAGAGAAAGCGATTAAAGCTCAGGTTAAACGCTAAGCCGCTGCCAAAGACAATGCTGTTACTCGATGTCACTAGGGCCAGTTCGCTGGCCCCAACAGCAGGGGCCCACCATGGCTGAACTGAAACGTCGCGCGGTTACTGACGCCCAGAAACAATTCCGTCGACAGGAAATACTCGACGGCGCCCGGGCCTATTTTGAAGCCGCTGGCTATGAAGGGTTTACGATGACCCAGCTGGCAAGTCGGCTGGGTATTGTTAAAGGCACGCTGTATCTGTACTTCACCACTAAAGAAGCGATTATCCTCGCGTTATATGCACGAGCCCTCGAGGACTGGTGCGAGGCGGTAAAAGTGAAACTGGCTGCGCCGATAGCCGACGACGATTTTATCCAGCTGTTTTACGACACCGCCACCGCCGACCCCATACTGATACCCATACTGACGCGGCTTGAACATGTCATTGAACACAATATATCGGTTGAACTACTGGTAGAAGCCAAGCGTCACTTTCAAGCCTGCTTCGAGGGTATTGCCGACAAAACACAAAGCGCCCTTGGCCTCGCACCGGAACAAGCTCGTGAACTCATCTTGACCTTGGGGGTATTGCTCTCGGGAGCATCCCAAAGTGATCAGGGGCCATCGCTGGAGGGAGAGGAACTGCCGAAAGACGTGCTTGATTTTATCGACAGCCTGTCTTCCCAGCGCATATTTGTTACCAACGGCCGGCGCATACTAGCGGGCATTCGTGGCGGTCAGTAAGTCCTTGATCGGCACATCTCACTGCAGCGCTAATGCTCCTCGACATTACTGCGCTCGTGCTTCAAGGGCTGTTGAAGTTACCCCGAAACAGCCTACAGTTACCGCCACGTTTACTTTTAAACCCGCTTTAGACTGGGCGTGAACACCTTGCCCACCTCATTTTTACTTAACCCCCGGAGAGTCCTATGACCGTAAACCGACAGTGGCTGCTCGCCAAACGCCCCGACGGCATGATTGGCCCCGATAACTTTAAATACACCGAAACCGCCGTGCCCACCCCGGGGGATCAGGAAGTGCTAATTCGCAATTTGTACTTCTCCTTTGACCCCACCCAACGCAACTGGATGGTTGATCGCCCCAGCTACCTGCCCCCGGTAGGTTTGGGTGAAGTCATGCGCGCAGGTTCGGTAGGCCAAGTCGTAGAGTCGCGTCATAGCGACTTCAACGTAGGTGACCTGGTGCAAACCACCGGCTGCTGGCAAGACTACGTGGTACTAGCACCGGGCGAAGGGCCCATGGGGCTCAACGTGTTACCCCAAGGCGTGCCCCCTGAGTTGATGCTGTCTGTGCTGGGCATTACCGGCATCACGGCCTACTTTGGGCTACTCGATGTTGGCAAGCCCATAGCCGGAGACACAGTGTTGGTTTCGGGGGCTGCCGGCGCAACCGGATCGGTTGCTGCCCAAATTGCCCGCATTAAAGGCTGCCGCGTGGTGGGTATTGCCGGAGGTCCTGAAAAGTGTGCCTGGCTTACCGACACCGCCAAGCTCGATGTTGCCATTGACTACAAAGCCGGCGATTTAGATGCCCAAATCGGTGCCGCCTGCCCGGAGAAATGGAACGTCTTTTTTGACAATGTTGGCGGTAGCACGATGCAAGCGGCCCTCAACCACATTTCCCTCAATGCCAGAATCGCCATGTGCGGCGGCATTTCGGGTTACAACGATACCGAGCCCCAGCCCGGCCCCAATAACCTGATGAACCTGGTAACCAACCGTGGCCGCATGGAGGGTTTTATTATTCTCGATTACCTCCACCGTGCCGCCGAAGCAGTGCAAGAGTTAATTGGCTGGGTAGGCTCAGGGGAAATCCAATATCAGGTCGACGTGCAGGAAGGGTTCGATAACATTCCCGCCACCTTGCAGCGGCTGTATACCGGCCAAAACAAAGGCAAGCAGCTGCTTAAGATTGCCGACCCCGAGTAAGACTCAACTCAGCCAGCGCACGTTTTATTCGAGCACGGGCTTCAGTGTCGGGGCTTAGGGCTTAGGGCTTAGGGCTTAGGGCTTAGGGCTTAGGGCTTAGGGCTTAGGGCTTAGGGCTTAGGCAACATTGGGCCACGCCCGGAACAAACAAAAACCACGAAAGTGTCAGGGCTTGGTATGGCCATCCAAATGCTGCTCACCAAAAGCTTTCATCGCGCGCAGCATAGGTTTCAGTGCCTTGCCCCGCTCGGTGGGTATGTATTCAAACCGGGGCGGTCGCTCCTGATACGGCACTTTCTCCAGAAGCCCAAGTCCCACTAATTTACGCAGCCGGTCGCTTAATAAATTGGTGGGGATGCGCTCTCTACTGGCGCAGAAATCGGCAAATGTGCGGCCCTTCAAAAACAAGGCATCGCGCATAATGAGCAAGGTCCAACGATCTCCCATGAGATCTAGCGACCTTGCAATAGGACAGGGCGATCGATGCTCGATTGCCTGAGCTAAAGTGGAGGTGGTGTTTGCGTTGTCGGGCTTCATGGTGTGCTTTGACCCCGCCTTAGGGCACCCCATTTTAGGGCGCTCACCATGATTATGCCGTAAATGACCATGCCGAATCCTGCGGCGTAAAATACCCCCGCCAATCCCCAGTTGGTCACGTTAATAAAGATCAGAGCACCGCCAACCGCCAAAATAGCCCTAAGAAATAGCGATACCACAGGCCAGAACATAACCCCCGCACCCTGACAGGCAAAGTACAAAGACAAACCCAAGCCCTGAAAAGCAAAGCAGGGTCCGACAATTTGTATGTACTGCTTGGCCGCCGCCTGCACGACGGGGTCCTTGGTGAATGCAGGAATCCACAACTCAGGAAACAGCGCCAAACTTACCCCAATGACCCCGGCTAGCAGCGCTGATCCCATACCTCCCACCCAGCAAATGCGCTCGGCCCGTTTGATATCACCGGCACCCACACTCATGCCCACCAGCGATGTCATGGAAGCGCCAATACCAAATACCAGAGGAATTAGAAGAAACTCAATGCGCGAGCCTATGCCGTAGCCGGCCAGCGCCTGTTCACCAAAGCGCCCAATAATGGCCGTTAGGCAAAGGATGCTAGTGACCGTGAGCACCGGTGAAAGGGCCGCGGGCAGTGCCACCTTCAAAATTTCTTTAAAGTGCCGAGCCTCAAACCCAAACTGAGTCCAGCGAATTTTGATCACCGTGTTACCCATGATCAGGCGTAACAGCATGACCCCACTAAGCAGGCCGGCAGTAACCACAGCCGACACTGCAGCACCGACAATACCCAGCTGCGGGGCACCAAAGGCACCGAGCACTAGGGCACCGGAGAGTGGCACCTGTACAAAAGCACTGGCAGTCATGACCAGTGCGGGAAATTTCATATCCCCCATGCCCCGATAAATGGCGCTCACCACCCCCATAAACCAAAGAAAGATGCCCCCCGAAAACAACACCAGGCAGTAACTTACGGCCTGATCAAGAATGTCGTTGCTGCCTCCCAGAAAGCGTAAAAAAGACACCCCAAAAAGCCCGTACAGGGTTAACAGCAGCAAGGCCCCCAGCGCGGCAAGCGTCAGTGCATGCCAAATAAGTTGTTCGCCACGCTCTCGGTCACCCGCGCCCAAGGCCCGGGCAATAGCCGAGGCAACAGCCCCGCCCATGGCTCCCCCCGAAAGGGTTTGGGTAAGCATTAAAAGCGGAAATACCAGCGCTATGGCAGCCAGAGAAGCACTGCCCAGCTGACCAATAAACCAAACCTCGGTCATGCTCACACCGGCCTGAATGAAAAAAGCAATGCTATTGGGCGCCGACATTCGGGCCAGCAAAGGTATGGGGGGCGCAGTTAATAAAAGGCGGGTTCGATCATCCATAACGCGGTCGGCATTTAACAAGTTTTGGCAGGAGGGGTTGCATTAATAAAGCAGTCACTTTAATAATGCAAGTGACTACTGGATCTTTGAGAAAAAGCACGCAACAACGAATAACAAATAAAAGTAATGAGGGCGTTTTATGGAGTATTGGTTACTGATGGGCGGTGCGGCGCTGTCGCTGGTAGGCGGCTTGTTCCACGGCGTTGCGGGTCACAAAATTTATATGGGCAACATTAACGCCAGCAACCTCGAGTCGATCGCAAAATCGCTCAGCTTGGTGAGCTGGCATATGTTCACGATAATGCTAATCGTGGGCGCAGGCACCTTGGTATGCATCGCCTACGAACCCACTATGGCACTCATGGCCTACCCCATTATTTTGGTCAATGCCGGCGGGGCACTCATGTTTCTCGCCTTCGGGCTCGGGGGTCATGGCCAGCTGCTGCGTTTACCCGGCATGTATCTCATGAGTGGCACCGCCATTTTGGCGTGGCTGGGTATCGGCTAAGCGACTGAGCGGGCGCTAGGCTTGGGCTTGCAGTTGTAGTTGCGGTTGCGGTTGCGGTTGGAATTGCCGTTGAAAGCGGTGAATTCATAACATGTTATGAATGTCCTAGCGCTGGGCTTATGCAATCGACACTGGGGCCAGTACAAGCTAGGCCCCGCACAAGCTAGGCCTCGCTAAATTTTAAGCCAAACACCACTCAGCTCGGGTTGGCACCCAAGCACCCTCAGGCCCCGTCAACGGCCACTGCTTTTGGCAAATATGACATCGGGCGCATCAGGCTGCCAGGGCGGGTACTTGGCCATGACGCCAGTAAAGGTATCTGACGCCAGCCAGTCGTTTAACCATGTGCGCACTGTTGGATAAGGTGCATCCAGCCACCAAGTGGGGTCGACACCGGCAAACTGTCGCACAAAGGGAAACACCGCCACGTCGGCTCGTGTCGCCTGCTCACCGCCCAACCAGCGCTGTGCGCTTAGGCGTTGTTCCAGGTCCCCAATAAACTCCTCGGCCTGCTCGCGGTAATACACCGCCGATTGTTCCGGATGACGATCGGCGTATTTGTACTTATCGAGCCAGCCCTTAAAACTCCCATCGCAGGCGTTAATAAGCGCGGCTGTTTCGGGGGAGGCGTCGCACCAGCTATTGGGGTCATTTTGCTCAAGGGCCCAATCGATAATGGCGAGGCTTTCTTCGATCACCGTGCCATCCGATAAAACCAGCACCGGCACTGTGGCCTTCGGCGAAGCGTTAATGAGTGCAGCTGGTTTATTGCGCAGCGCGACCTCTCGCAGGCTCACTGCGGTGCCCGAGGCCCAAATCGCCATACGCGCGCGCATGGCATAGGGGCAGCGACGAAAGGAATACAAAATAGGCAGCGGGCTCATGGCGCCTACCCTAACAGGGCTTAGGCTTAGGGCACAGACGGCAGCAGACGCCTTGAGCGAGTCGGGGTAAGCTAGAGCCATAGGCCAATGGAAGTAATGCCATGCGCGAAGACAGCAGCAGTGCCCGCAGCAACGACCCTAGCAGCACCAGCGCCACCAACACCGGCTCGAAACAGGGCGCGGTCGATTACGAATCGGTAGACAGCGGCTACCTAGAGCAACGCCAGCTTAAGCAAGGCACGGCAGGGTGGATTTTGCTGGCCGGGCTGGGGGTGTCTTATGTGATCTCGGGCGATTTTGCCGGCTGGAACTTTGGCTTTGCCCAAGGGGGCTTTGGCGGCATGTTTATTGCCACGGTGCTTATTGCCCTCATGTACGGCTGCATGGTGTTTGGCCTTGCCGAGCTGTCGGCCATGATTCCCACCGCGGGTGGCGGCTACGGCTTTGCCCGACGCGCCATGGGCCCGGTGGGTGGCTTTTTAACCGGCACGGCGATCTTACTGGAGTACGCCATTGCCCCGGCGGCCATTGCCGTTTTTATTGGCGGCTATACCGGCGCCCTCTTGGGTGTGGATGGCCCCATTATTTATGCCCTGTTCTACGCCGTGTTTGTGGGCATTCATTTACGGGGTACCGGTGAAGCTCTAAAAATTATGCTGGTCATCACCGCCGTCGCGGTGCTCGCCCTTTTACTTTTTGTGGTGGGCATGCTGCCGCACTTTTCCTGGGACAACCTCACCGACATGCCGGTGAACACTGACGCGGTAGGCGCCAGTGTTTGGCTACCCGAGGGCTACTGGGGAATTTGGGGGGCCATTCCCTTTGCCATTTGGTTGTTCCTAGCGGTTGAGGGCGTGCCCCTTGCGGCCGAAGAGAGCAAAGACCCGACCCGGGATATGCCCAAAGGCATTATTACGGCCATGCTCATTTTATTGCTGCTGGGTGGTCTGGTGCTGTTTCTCGCACCCGGGGGGTCTAGCGCCGCACTAATGGCCGACCACGCCGCGCCGTTAGTGGGTGCCCTACAACACGTGTATGGCGAAAACTCGGTGCTGGCTACCGTGGTTAATGTGGTGGGCCTCGCAGGGCTTATCGCCAGCTTCTTTTCCATTATTTTTGGTTACTCAAGGCAGGTGTTTGCCCTGTCACGCGCGGGTTATTTGCCGCGCTGGCTGTCAGTGACCAGCGCCCGCAAAGTGCCCGTGCTGGCTCTGATCGTACCCGGCGTGTTTGGCTTTGCGCTGTCGCTCACCGGTGCCGGTGACCTTATGATTACCATGGCGGTCTTTGGTGCCACGCTGTCCTACGGGCTGATGATGGCCTCACATATTTTGCTGCGTTTGAAAGAGCCCGATCTTGAGCGCCCCTACCGCACCCCCGGGGGCATACTCACCACCAGCATTGCCTTGGTACTATCGGTGGTGGCCTTTGCCAGCACCTTTGTGGTGAGTCGCGAAGCAGCGCTGTGGTCGGCGGTTTTCTACGGCGCGTTGGTGGCCTATTTTGCGCTGTATAGCCGGCATCATTTGGTGGCTCAGGCCCCCGAAGAAGAATTTGCGGCCCTGGCCAAGGCCGAAGCCGAACTGCAATAGAGGGCGGCTGTTAATGACTGCGACTGGTCGCTAGTGATGAGTCACTGTGATTAAGCGCTGTAATGAGTAGCTTTAATAAACAGCAGCGATCTGTGCTGCCACGTGTATCGCCACAAGCGGTTGGGGTTTCGCTACCCTATTACCACTGCGGCAACCTGACGAGGGAATCCCACGACTGTGCTGACACCCCAAGACATAAAAAGCGTTGACGACGCCAAGCGTATTGTCAGCGAGCGCAACCTGAGCCACGTCAAAATTGGCTTGTTCGACATTGACGGAGTCATGCGGGGCAAATACCTGCGTAAAGAAAAGTTCTTTGCCGCCCTCGATAAAGGCCTAGCCTTTTGCGACGTGGTGCTGGGCTGGGACTCGAGCGATCAGCTTTATGAAGGTGTTGGCGTGGAGTACACCGGCTGGCATACCGGCTACCCCGATGCCCCAGTGCGGGTGTTGCCCGGCAGCTGCCGGGACATTCCTTTTGAACCGGGCATGCTGCTGTTTTTATGTGAGTTTGCCGGCGACGCCGCGGCGCTTTGCCCGCGCAACGTGCTGGCACGCACCCTAGAGCGCGCCGCCGACATGGGCTATACCGCCCACGCCGCTTTTGAATACGAGTTCTTTTTGTTTAACGAGACCCCCCACTCGGTGCGACAAAAAAATTATCAAAACTTACAGCCCATAACGCCGGGTTTTTTTGGTTACTCCATGCTGCGCAACTCGGTGCACGCCGAGCTGTATCAGGAGCTACTGGATATGGGTGAGGCCATGGGCTTTCCCATTGAGGGGCTGCATACCGAGACCGGCCCCGGGGTCATTGAAGCAGCACTTGTCGTAGATGAGGCCGGCAACGCTGCCGACAAAGCGGCTCTGTTTAAAACCTTTACCAAAGTTTGGGCCCAGCGCCGTGACCTTATGGCCACCTTCATGGCCAAGTGGTCCAACGATTACCCTGGGCAGTCGGGGCATATACACCTATCGCTGCGCCACAAAGACGACGGCCGCTCGGCATTCTTTGACCCCGACCAACCCCTCACCATGAGCGAGACCCAGCGGCACTTTATTGGCGGGCAACAGCGCTATATGCCCGAGCTGCTAGCCATGGTGGCCTCTACCGTGAACGCTTATACCCGCCTAGTGCCGGGGTTTTGGGCACCCACCGATGCCACCTGGGGCTGCGAAAATCGCACCACCGCCCTGCGGCTAATACCAGGTAGTGACAGCTCGCAGCGGGTGGAATACCGGGTAGGACCGGCCGACGCCAACCCTTATTTGGCCCTGAGCGCGGCCTTGGCCTCGGGACTGGCGGGCATTGCGGAGGGCCTCGAGCCCGAGCCCATGGTAGAAGGCAACGCCTACGACCAAACACACCCGGGGCACCTCGCCCTGCCGCAATCGCTAAGCGATGCCACTGCCATCTTTAAGCACTCCCGCACGGCGCGCAGCCTGTTTGGTGATGCCTTTGTCGACCATTTTTCTGCTAGCCGGCAGTGGGAAGCCTCGGAGCATCGCAAGCACGTGAGCGACTGGGAACTGCAACGTTATTTCGAAATTATTTGAGCCCATACCTATGACAACAGAACCCGTTGACTGGAATTTTCCCACCCAAATGGCCGTGGGTCCCGGGCGCATTGCCGCGTTGCCCGAGTTTTGCCAACAGCAGGGCATACGGGCACCGCTCATTGTGACCGACCCGGGCTTGGCCGCCCTGCCCATGGTCACGGCCATAAAAACCGCCTGTGATGACGCGGGCATGACCAGCGGCGTGTTTGCCGATGTTCAGGGCAACCCGACTCTTGAAAACGTTGAGGCCGGCGTGGTGGCCTTCCATGCTGGCGATCACGATGGCGTGGTGGCCTTAGGCGGCGGCTCGGCCCTTGATGCCGGCAAAGCTATCGCCTTTGCCTCGGGGCAAAACCGCCCCCTGTGGGACTTTGTTGACGTTGAAGACGGCTGGATGCTGGCCAAGAGCGAAGGCATTGCCCCGATTATTGCGGTACCCACCACCGCAGGCACGGGGTCGGAGGTGGGCCGAATTTCGGTGATCACCGATAGCGCCCAACATCAAAAGCGCTTGGTATTTCACCCTCAGATGCAGCCCTCGGTGGTTATTTTAGACCCCGAACTGACCCTGAGCTTGCCCAGTCACTTAACCGCAGCCACCGGTATGGACGCCCTGTCTCACAGCCTTGAAGCCTATTGCACCCCGGCCTTTCACCCCATGGCCGAGGGCATTGCCCTGCGGGGCATTCGCCTGACACAGCAATATTTGGCCCGGGCCGTTCACGACGGCAGCGATCTTGAGGCGCGTACCCAATTGCTGGTGGCGTCATCGATGGGGGCCACCGCATTTCAAAAAGGCCTGGGAGCCATGCATGCCCTCGCCCACCCCATGGGGGCGCATTACAACGCTCACCACGGGCTGCTCAACGCCATTGTTATGCCCTATGTTTTGCACGCCAATCGCAGCGCTATTGAACCCAAAATTACCGAGCTGGCCCGATACCTCAATTTGAAAGACCCTAGCTTTGACGCCTTTTTTGATTGGGTGGTGAACCTGCGAACGGAGATAGGCATTGCCCCTCGGCTGCTCGACATTGGCATTGATGACAGCGACGCCGAGCTTATTGGCGAAGAGGCCGCGGTAGACCCCACCGCCGCGACCAACCCTATTGCCTTTAGCCCTGCCCAATACAGCGCGCTGTTTCGCAATGCCGTAAACGGAGAGTTCAACGCGATAGGCTAAGCCTTGGGTGAGGCTAAGTTGAGATAAGGGTGGCCCAAGGGTTACCCGCACCTCTTTACCTGCGCCTGGCTTCTGGCTTCTCGCTAACGGCCTTGCAACATGGCTACGCGCTATCGGGCTGTTTATTGCCCTGCCATGTCGCGCGTACCCATTGTGCAACTAACGATAAACCTCTCGTTGCCGTCGGTAAGGGCACGGACATGCACGTGAAGGTAAAAAAGCCCCTGCCATAATTCGCCACATTTGATCGCCGTTGCACAGCACTGCATAACGGTGCCGCCACCTTTGTTTGTCTTAATCAGGTTCTAGACCCCTTGGCAGGCAAATCGGAGCGACACGTTATGGAACACTCACAGCACACGCAAAAACTGGCGACTACAACTACCCTCAGCGCAGCAAGGCCAACAGCGAACGGCCGCAAGAACAATCTCTCCCGAAAAACCCACCCACGGTGCGCCCGAGCCCACCGCCGCTCGTTACGCCGAGCCTTGCGCGAAGCCATGCGCCAAGCACTCAGTAAAAAGTCTGTGCTTGCGGGGCTAGCGGCTGTTGTTGCCCAGGGCAGCCACGCCGAGACCAGCGCCACCCCCTCGAGCTACGCACCGGTGTTTAAAGATGCCGGAGGCTCGGCCTATGTGCTGCTGAAAAGCGATAATGTGGCCGACAACTATTTGGCGATTCACTTTGACGCGACCCAGCGCTGCCGTGCCACCCTGACGGTGCTCGACTACTACCTGCAAACCTTCGACGAAGAAGAAAAAGCCTCTTGGCAGGAACTCAATGGACGGCGATTCCCTACGGCCATGCAGGCGCAAATCGGTGATGCACCCCGAGGGGAAATTAACGCCCAGATACACTTCGAATTTGACGAGAGCGATAGGCCCCAAGGCTTATTGTCGGTGAGTTTTAAAGCCAGCACCCGCTTCATTCAGGACCTGCAAGAACAGCCACAAGCCGACCTGCGCTACCGCAAAGCCAGCGGCGTATGGACAGAAGCACTCAGTTATTCGCTGACCTCAGCGCAGGCGGGCATTGGTTCGGCCGTAGGGCATTGTAAGGAGTGGGCGAGGGAGGTTCAGGGGCCTGAGGTGATTGTGTTGTAGGGTGTGCTGAGGCTAGTTTTGGACACATCTAATGGGCACTCAGGATTTGGAGTCAGAAGGCCAAACTAGCCATTGGCATCAAAAGCGTCGTCGCTCCCCCTCTTAGTCTTATCCTCAGTTTGAGTTCAATTTATGTAAAGCGTTCTCCGGGGATGCGGCGGCACCGGAAGCTTGAACTCTACTAACTCCTGCACACCATACCCATATGGATCTATTATGACCCCCGCTGCGCAGATATAGGCGGTCAAACCCGAAAGCAGGCCTGGAGCTGTTCATAAATACAGGATACACTGGGCCTCCAAACACAGAAGTAGTAGCAAATGAACCACATTGAACTTTTTGCCGGCTGCGGAGGCCTGTCCCTAGGGTTGGAAGCAGCAGGGTTTGAGATGCTGCTGGCCAATGAACTCTCACCGATGGCGGCCGAGACGTTCGCGTACAACCTCCTTGGTTTCGACGCTTCTAAAAACCCTAGTAATACCCCCGACAACATTCAATGGGGAGACTCTTCATTCCCGAGAAATGACCCATCTAGATGGTCGGAGTGTCCGGTGGATTTTCTCATGGGTGAACCCACGACCGTTTACAATGACCTTCTTAGCTCGAAGGGGCCTGAGTCACTCAAGGGCGGCCTAATAGTCGGTAGCATTCTGCAATTGAACAAAACTTTTCAAAGACCGGAAGGCAAAAAATTACTGTCCGTTATCAAGGGCGCTTTCGGTGAGGGGCGAGTTGATCTCGTATCGGGTGGACCACCGTGCCAAGGGTTTAGTATGGCCGGTTTACGGGACAAAAATGACGAGAAAAACTCCCTGCCATACGCATTTGCCGACTTTGTTTCTATGGTCAGACCGAGAATGGCCCTGCTAGAGAACGTCACGGGGATACTTCGCCCCTTTAGCGATAATTCTGGAAAGCACTATGCCTCCGTTAATGTCGCTCGAGTTTTTGCGGACCAAGGCTATGTACCACTTTGCCTTCATGTGAATGCGAAGTATGCGGGCGCAGCTCAGAACCGTCGGAGATTTATCATGCTTGCTTTTGATGATCAGTTGGCTTCTGATCTTATCGAAGCTTGCGACGACAAGCCGGTTCGTAATGCACTCATTCAAGCGATGGGTTTTGCAATGGCGGTCCGTGGCGTCTCTAACAAAGTAGACTTTCCGCACGAATTTATGGCCGTCCATGATCTCGAGGCGCACATTAGCGGTAAGCGTCCAAATGAATTGTTTAACTCTCCCATTTTTGCTCCCTTGAGCGCATACGCTGGCCTCGAATTTACTGTAGGAGAAGCCATCGGCGATCTGTGCAGCGAGAGGGTGGGTAAGCGAGATTACGTTCAGCACATCAACCGGCTGATGGAACCGGTGGTCTATCATGATGATGCCCAGCCCCCGAACCATGTGATGCGGCGCAACAGCAAAAAAATTCAAGCGCGCTTTAGGCTCTACCAAGTAGTTGAAAGGCTGCAAGCCAGTGAGCGAAAAGGGATAATTCGTTATCTTACCAGCGCAACAACTGAAGCCATAGAATCAGGAGAGCTCCTTGGACTTGGTGACTGTATGCCAAAGTCGATTTTGCAAACCTTGGCAAAGGAGCAGAACTGGTTGTTAAACCCGGAAGGTGAACGCATTCAGATTACTGATAGTTCTGCACTGTTCAGACTCCTCGAATTGCTACACACCAAAAAGCGTAGCCAGAGAGCACTTAATCGGGATAAGCCCGCTCCGGCGGCTCTGTCCATCCCTGATGATGCCTGCCATTATTTGGAAACAATGGATCAACGGACGCTGACAGTCCGCGAGATGGCCAGATTCCAGAGCTTTCCTGACGGCTTCGTGTTCCGCTCGAAGGAAACTACTGGGGGTATTCGGCGCCGATTTGAAGTGCCTCAGTACACTCAGGTAGGCAATGCTGTTCCGCCCATACTTGGGGAAGCGCTGGGTAAGGTATGCGCAGCGCTGCTTACGGTGGGGAGAACTGCAATCATCAGTGATACACCTCTCCGGGCATCACAGACTCAAGCGGAAGTACCCGTAGCACTGGGAAAAGTTCGGTAGCTCCGCGCCGAGAGAGTCCCGCACCGCCCGCCCACTATCCGGACCAATTCGTGCTTTTGCGAAGTAGGCGGATAGATCCTGTGCAATCCCGCTCTGACCTTCCACTCCCCAGTAATTACCTCCCGTCAAGGCTGCGAGCCGCTGGACAGACAAAGACGTAGGCTTAAAGACTTCAAGCTTGTTGGACGGCGCCGTGGCAAAAGCGTAGCTGAAATATTTGAGCTGGCTCAATGACCTATTGTTGCACCCCACAACCACGTTTTTAGTGTGCTGAGCCGCATAAACCATATCCCACAGCATTGGGACTTGTGCGTTGTCATTCCAGTTCGTCTTGCACTGGATAACACCAACCGTCAGTTCGTGAAAATTTCGGTCCGCAATGGCAGCAAGTCGCTTCATGGCTTCTTTAGGTGCCGCAATTTCCTCACTGAGCTGAAGAGAATCGTGCTCGGGGAAAGTTACCGCCACTAAATCCGATTCAGTGCTGGCTTTGATGTTTCCATAAAACACCGACAGAGCATCCCGCACAGGCTGGGGCATCATGGTGCCTTTTTTGTAAACTACTGAATTCGAGCCAACCAGCATTAGGTTTAAGTAATAACAAACAATACCCTCCCACGCGACACCACCGCCAGAGAGCATATCTTGTCCTCGGCTCTCGCCGTCGGGAGAGCTACCAGTGGACCGAAAGATATCTCGAAGATGCTTTGCGACCTCAAGAAATGCAGTTGCTGCCACGGTTCCATCTACATCCAACAACCGCGGAGCTTTTATCTTTGTTAATATCTGGTCCTCAATGATAGGTTGCCAAACAGGAAACGCCCTACTCACAGTTTCAATGGAGAGAACGCTGTCGATTATCTGCTTTCGCATAATTTCAATGCTGCTTGTCATGGCAAAGCCCTCGTATTATATTTCAATGCCCTAGCGCGTTATCTGTTTTGCCCTAGGCCGTTAAAACAGTGAAACAAATCTAGGCAATGGAGTCAATGCCCTAGGGCAATTTATATTTTTTCAAGGACGTACTCGACTGAGGTTTTATCGGTTCGAGAAAGAACAAGGGTCCTCAAGGACGAATTGGAAGCAGGCAGCGACAGATAATCGCGATCACCGACAGGCAACTTAAGGCCGTCAAAACAGCGATGTTAGATCTAGCAATGCCGGCAACCTGTGGAGTAGGCGCAGAAACGCGGATGCCTCGAGCTGCCGGCCTGTAATAAACTGTTCAGGTGATTGATATGGCTGAAGCGCTCCCGAATTTTAAGATAAGGGTACCGCGGTTGGGTTCATCGTCCAGACAGAGACGGGATTAAATAAGTCGATTATGGATGCTCATGACAACTTAAAGCGCCTCTTAAGTAAGCACGGCATCCACGACCATGAAGAGCAGAGCCAGGGGACAGGCAATAAAAAGCCGAGGGGCGCAGGGCCCAGTAAGCGGGGTGGTCAGCCTCGGCTACCGCTTCTTAGCCTTCCAAGTGCCACCATACTGATAGCTCTTTTCGTGCTTTGTTTTGACCGCGTTTAAGCAGGGCTCGCACAGAAACTGCCATTCAGGGCTATCGCCATAACGGCAGCGGTACAGCACCGGTGACACCACTGAACACTGCCCACAAGCTTTTTCACGCGTTCTCAAGACGAGGCTTACCTTTTAGTTCGGGTAGTGGAAGTACGCCGCACCGCGAGAACAGGCTCAATGCTTAAACGCCAATTGCCCGAGGCTTTGTGACTTAACCGATCGGTTAATGGGCGGCAGCCTCACGCAACCGATCCCGCAGCTCGTTCTTGCGAATCTTACCCGTAGTAGTTTTGGGCAGTGGTCCAAACACCACTTTTTTGGGGCGCTTAAACCCCGCCAACAGTGACCGAGCATGATCGAGCAGCTCTTGCTCGGTGGCCGTGCTGCCCTCGGCAAGCTCTACGAAAGCACAGGGTGTCTCGCCCCACTTCTCGTCGGCCATAGCCACCACCGCGACAAAGTCGACTGCCGGGTGGTTATACAGGGCATTCTCAACTTCGATTGACGAGATATTTTCGCCCCCCGAAATAATAATGTCCTTGGCGCGATCGCGAATTTCAATATAGCCGTCGGGGTGCTGCACCGCTAAATCTCCCGACCAAAACCAGCCGTCGCGAAACGCGGCGTCGGTTTCTTCGGGGCGCTTCAAATACCCCTTCATAACAATGTTGCCGCGAAACACCACTTCGCCCTGGGTCTCTCCGTCTAGGGGCACGGGCAAGCTGGTCTCTGGGTCTAGCACTAAAACGTCTTCTTCCAGCTCATAAGCCACGCCTTGGCGAGCCTTAAGCTTCGATTGCTCATCGAGAGGCAGCGCCGCCCACTCGGGCTTCGCCGCACAAACCACAGCGGGGCCATAAACTTCGGTCAGGCCATACACATGAGTAATAGCAATACCCATGGCTTCCATAGCTTCAATAACCGGGGCCGGGGGCGGTGCCGCAGCGGTCATCATGCGCACTTTTTGGTCAAAGGGCTGACGCTCCTCGTCGGGAGCGCTGGCAATCATCGACATAATAATGGGCGCGCCACAGAGGTGAGTCACACCGTGCTCGGCAAAGGCCGCGTAAATGCCTTTGGCGGTGGGGCCGCGCATAAACACATGGGTACCCGCGAGCAACGTAATGGTTCAGGGGAAGCACCAACCGTTGCAGTGAAACAACGGCAGCGTCCATAGATAAACGGGGTGGTGAGGCATTTCCCAGGTCACAACATTGTTGACCGAGTTGGTCCAGGCGCCGCGATGGGAATACACCACCCCCTTGGGGTGACCGGTGGTGCCCGAGGTGTAATTCAGTGCCAGAGCGTCCCACTCGTCGTCGGGCAAGGCATAGGCAAAGTCTTCCGAGCCCTCAGCCAGTAGGGCCTCATAGGTCAGTGCGCCAATACACGCACCCCCGGGGCCCTCGGTATCTTCAATATCAATTACCAACAGCTCGCGACCCGACAGGCGCACGGCTTCTGCGGCCACGGTAGAAAATTCGGTATCTACCAGTAACACCGAGGCCTCGCCATGTTCGAGAATGTAACCCAGCGTGCTGGCCTCAAGGCGCATGTTGTTGGCGTTGAGTACCGCACCGAGCATGGGCACGGCAAGGGCACACTCGAGTGCTTCGGGTATGTTGGGGGCAATAAGCGCAACGGTATCGCCTTTGCTCACCCCGCGCTTTGCCAGCGCTGAGGCTAGCCGTTTACAGCGCGCCGCCACCTCACCCCAGTTACGGCGAATGTTCCCATGTACCTGAGCGGGTAAGTTCGGATGAACCCGTTCGACGCGTTTTAAAATAGACACCGGTGACAGCGGCGTGTGGTTCGCCGCGGTCTTGGCTAACTCGGGGCCATCAAACAGCACTGGCAGCCGTGGTCGCGCTCAGCGAGGCGGCAGTGATTTGTTTCTTGGGGTCATAAAAAGGCTTTTCCACCACCGTAGCTAACCGCACACCGTCGGGCATGGCAACTGCTATTTCAGTGCCCACTGCTGCCGCTTCGCAGTCGACCATGGCCAGAGCAATGTTCTTTTTCAGCCGGGGTGAATACACCGCCGAGGTGACTTTGCCCACGGGAGCGCCGTTGACACTGAGTTCCCAGAATCGCGTGTTCGGCGCCGGCAACGCCTCGCCGTCAATCACCAGGCCTACCTGCTGTCGGGTGATACCGGCATCACGAATAGCCGTGAGCGCCGCCTTGCCAATAAATTCAAGGTCGGTATCAATAGCCGCCCAGTGACCCAAACCCACCTCGAAGGGGTTGGTCTGGTTATCCATGTCAGCGTGGTAAGAAAGCATGCCACCTTCAATGCGGCGAATGGTGGAAGTGTGGCCGGGCTTTAGCCCGAAGGGCTCCCCCGCCGCCATAATGGCTTCCCACAAATCGCTGCCCCGGCTGCCGTCGAGCAAGTAAATCTCGTAACCCAACTCACTGGACCAGCCCGTGCGGGATACGATTAAAGGAATGCCGTTTAGAGTGTATTCCCGCAGCCAGTAATACCGCAGGTCGGCAATATCGTCGCCAAACAGCACTTTGGCAATCTCCCCCGAGTTGGGCCCCTGCAGCTGCAACGGTGACACGTCGGGCTCGCAAATGTGAACGTCCATGCCGGCATTCACCGCCACCCCTTGAGCCCACAACAATATATCGCTGTCGGCGAGAGACAACCAAAACTTATCTTCCGCCAGGCGCAGCAGCACCGGGTCGTTCAAAATACAGCCATCGTTGTTCGTGATCATGACGTACTTGCACTGGCCCACTGCCAGTTTCGAGAGATCTCTCGGCGTGAGTAGCTGCACAAACCGGGCTGCGTCGGGGCCGGTAATTTGTACCTGCCGCTCTACCGCTACGTCGCAAAGAATGGCGGTGTTCACCAAATTCCAGAAGTTTTCCTCGGGGTCGCCGAAGTCCCGGGGAATGTACATATGGTTGTACACCGAAAAGCCCTGAGCACCCCAGCGCACCGTGGCGTCAAAGTAAGGTGACTTGCGTATTTGTGTTCCAAAACCAAATTCTTGTGATGGCTGGTTTGTCATAACCACACTCCACGATCTTATTATTTGTTCAACATGCCACTGCCTTTTGCAGTGATCCCATCGGGGGCTTTGCGGGGAGTAGTGCCCCCTAAAAACCCTATAACTGCGCAAAGCAAGCGCTTGGTAGCAGGGCTGTGTATCGCGCCGTGCTCAAGGCTATTCACCATAGCGCCAATTAGCCTATTGGTGACGACAGAGCCCTCGGTCTCGAAAGCCAAACCATAGCTTTGATGCAGCCTTACTCAACCGAAATGCTACGCCTAGGCGTATACAGGAAACAGCCCACAAGTGGCCCAATAACGGCGTGCTTGGGGATAAAAACGTCAGTCGGCGACGCTGCCGCTGTCGTCCAGCTCGGGAAGGTCTTGAGGTACCGGTCGACGGCGCCGGCGAGTGCGCACAGGAATCATGCCGCGCATGACTTCGAGCTTACCGAAACACAGCAATTTGTCTTCAGCTTCCAAAGCACGACTGAGGCGGGGGTTAGGAATCACCCGGGTGCCTCGGTACAGCGTGAGTACGTTGAGCTCTCGGTCATTAAGCTGAAAGTCAGCCACGGTTTTGCCTACAAACTCGGAGCCCTCGGGAATATAAATTTCACTCACCCCGTAGCCCTTACTCACCGTTAAGCGCTGACGCACGTCGATCTCGGGAAAGTCGACTTGGGCCGCAATGTAGTCGACCACCGCCCCGGCAATATCTAGCTCAGTACAAGTCTCAATGCCCTCAAGCCCTGGGGAGGAATTAACTTCCATAACTTGGGGACCGTTTTTGCCTTCCAGCATGTCGACCCCGGCCACGTTGAGACCCATAATTTGGGCGCAGCGCACGGCGGTCTCGCGGTATTCGTCGTCAAGCTCAACGGGCTCGGCAATACCACCCCGGTGCACGTTGCTGCGAAACTCCTGACCCTGAGCCACCCGGCGCATGGCAGCCACCACTCGATCGCCCACGACAAAGGCACGAATGTCCCGGCCCTTGCTCTCGGCAACAAACTTTTGAATCAGCACGTTTTGTTTTTGGCTTTGCAGTAACTCAATAATCGACTCGGCCTGTTTCACGGTGTCGGCCAACAAAACGCCAATGCCCTGAGTACCCTCAATGAGCTTAATCACCACCGGAGCGCCACCTACCCGTTCTATGGCCGGTAACACGTCTTTCTTGTCGCGAACGAAGCTGGTTCGGGGAATACCAATATTGTGGCGACTCAAAATTTGCAGGCTACGCAGCTTATCCCGGCTGTTGAGAATGCCGTGGGCGGTATTGGCGCAAAAGATCCCCATCTCCTGAAACTGCCGCACCACCGCCGTGCCGTAATAAGTGACCGAAGCGCCCACTCGGGGTAACACGGCGTCATAGTCGCTCAGCTGCCGCGTGCGGAAATACAAATCCGGGGAGCCCCGGTCGAGGTCAATCGAAAAATTGAGGGTGTTGAGCACCTTTACCTCGTGGCCGCGCTGCTCGGCGGCTTCGCGAAATCGAACGGTGCTGTAAGCCCTGGGGGCGCGAGAAAGAATGGCAAATTTCATGAGTGCGAACCGGTTTGGTAATAATAAAAAATCCGTCCTATGGCGCAGCCACTACCTCAGTCTGTGAGAACGGGAGCGAGACTTTAGAGCATGCCATTGAAATCGCAAGCCAATAACTGCCATATTGCACTATTGCCCCAATAAGGGGTCTAGCAGTGAGTAGCTCCATGGTTCGAAAAGCCCGGCGCGGCCCCAAACCGCCCAAGGTTATTATTGGCTGGCAAGAGTGGTGCGCCCTACCCGACCTCAATTTACCCGGCATCTTGGCCAAAATTGATACCGGTGCCAAAACCTCGGCGCTGCATGCGGTAGACATACGTCCTAGCGACAAGGGCGACGATTGGCTCGACTTTAAAGTGCACCCCGTCAGGCGACGGCGACGCCCGGCGATTCAGTGCTCGGCCAAATGCATCGACTACCGAAAAATCACTAGTTCTAACGGCGAAACCGAGAAACGCCCCGTTGTAGAAATGCAGCTGGCCTTGGGAGGCCACACTTTTCTCACCGAAGTCACCCTTACCAACCGTGACGATATGGGATTGCGCATGCTCATTGGCCGGCAGTCATTGAAGAAGCGTTTTATTGTCGACCCCAGCCTATCGTTTTGCTGCGGCACCGAAGACGAAGCCGAGCTGTACCCGAGAGCCAGCCGGTAGTAGCTGAAGGCCTAGCGGTTTAAAAATTAGACGGCGAAAATGGTAAGAGGGCTAAAAAGACAGAGGGCCGGCACGAACTACCGGCCCTCGTTTTTCTGAACTCAGTTAGCTGACACGCTGGGCGCTGCGGGGGCTGTCGCTTCGCCCCGAGCTACGGCGTCCCAAGCCTGCTTAACCACGTAGGCCCGAATCGCATCGGTTTCTTCTTTGGTGAGGCGATCACCCACACCCACCATGCCCCGGGCACTGAGGGCGCCGTCGCGAACTACCGTATCCCAAGCCGCATCGCTGGAAGTCATGGCAGACCAGCGCAAATCGGGCAACACCCCTGAACTGATTGCAAAGGCACCGTGGCACCACTGACAGTTCCCGGCAAACAACTTGAGGCCTTCTGTGTGAAGTGCTTCGTTACCAATGGGGTCACTCTTGGGTGTGCGGGCTATGCCGTTTTCCAGAGGCTTGGGTAACACGCCGTCGCCGCCAATTTTAAAGGTAATGACCCGTCCGGTTTCGGCCGCCACGGCTTCTTCGAAGACCACGCCGTAGACCATGGCAATGGTGCTGCCCCAGCCCGACAAAATGGTGACGTACTGCTCGCCGTCGACCTCGTAGGTCATGGGCGCTGCGCCGGGTCCGCCGACTAGCCCGTGGGCCCAAACGCGCTCGCCGGTCTCGGCATCGTAAGCCACCAGCTCACCCGCTTTGTTGGCTTGAAAGATCAAACCGCTAGAGGTTGAAAGCGTGCCGCCGTTAAAGGGTACGGGGAAGGGTACGGCCCAACGGGCTTCGCCTTTCACCGGATCCCAGGCCAGCAATGAACCACCACCCATTTCACGCAGCCCTTCAATGCCCCCCGCAGGAATCTCTAGCGGCCAGCCGGCATCTTCGCGGTAACCAATGTTCCAATTGCTCTTAATGGGGTCATCGGGGTCTGGATGGCTGTAAACCAATGGCCAAACGTTGGTGGGAATGTAAACCAGCCCCGTATCGGGGTTGTACGACATGGGGTGCCAGTTGTGGGCACCCGTCGGACCGGGCAGCACCACGAAATCTTCGTCGAGGCTACGGGCTCCGGGTACCTCAATGGGTCGGCCGTTTTCATCAATACCTGTTGCCCAGGTCATATCGGTAAAGGCATCGGCCGACAGCAACTCACCCGAGGCTGCGTCTAATACATAGAAGAACCCGTTCTTAGGTGCCTGCATAACAACGCGGCGTGGTGCACCGTCCACACCCAAGGGCAAATCAGCCAACAACATGGGCTGCGTTGCGGTGTAGTCCCACATATCCCGTGGGGTGGTTTGGTAGTGCCACTTATACGCACCGGTGTCGGCATCAACCGCCAAAATTGATGACAGGAACAGATTGTCACCGTTGCCCTCGGGGTCGCGAATCGCCGCATTCCACGGTGAGCCGTTGCCTACGCCCAATAGCACCTGATCATTGACGTGGTCATAAACAATTGCGTCCCAAACCGTACCGCCACCGCCGTCGGTGGTCCAAGCTCCGGTGTCACCCCAGGTCTCGTTGGCGAGTTTGGCAAAAATTTCATCAGAAATTGCGCCGTCGGGCTCTTTGTTGGGGTTGGGCACGGTGTAAAAACGCCACACCAAATCGCCGGTATCGGTATCGTAAGCGGTGACATAGCCACGCACACCCAGCTCAGCACCGCCATTACCAATAATGACTTTGTCCTTAATGACTCGAGGCGCACCGGTAATGGTGTACGGCTTACTTTGGTCAACGGTGACGTTGCTCCAAATCACATCACCGGTTTTGGCGTCCAGGGCTTCCAGTCGACCGTCGAAGACGCCGACAAAAACCTTGCCCTCATATACCGCCAAACCGCGGTTCACGACGTCACAACAACCTTTAGCCGCGTCCTCTCCTGAAACCTCTGGGTCATAAACCCAAATTTCCTCGCCCGTGCGCGCGTCAAGGGCATACACCACCGACCACGAACCGGTCACGTACATCACGCCGTCAACCACAATAGGGGTCGCTTCCACGCCCCGGGGCTTTTTCATATCGTAGACCCAGCCAATACCCAGCTCGGGCAAAGTGTCTCTATTGACCTTGGTTAAGGTCGAGTGCCGTGTCTCATCGTAGGATCCGCCGTAAGTGAGCCACTGCTCGGGCTGCTCGGCAGCGTTGTCTAACCGCGCCTGACTCACCTCGGCCATTGGCCGCGATGCTTCGGCTGCCACTGCCGGCTCGCTACCCGCATTTTCGGTGAGTGCGGTCACGGTGGCTTCTTTATCACCACAGCCCACAAGCAGGGCAAGGCCCACGGTTCCAATTAGCAATTTGGTTTGATTTATCACGACTTTCCTCTTTTGTTGTTTTTTACGAGGGCTCCACCTCCAAGGGCGCATCGATATGGGCGCAACCCAAGTGTCTACCGGATGACACTCCGCAGGGAGGTAGTCACGACGGTCACTAGGCATTCTCGGGTTAACTCTCTGTTCCCTCAGAGATGGAGCGACGAGTGCCTGTCCCCCAGTAGCCAAACACTCAGGGCTAAGATTAGTCGGCCACCGGGCCCGGTGCAACCACGCAACAGACCGTTGCATCACCCTACACTGAAACCACATACCAGCGTCGACCGCCAACCCGACTTTGGGTTAGGGTAGGTCGCCCCCTTACCGCTCAGGAATCTATGCCCCTATGACCCTGCTAGAACTGTTTTCACAACGTTTTGTTGAGCTGGTTTGGGGTACGCCCCTGGTCATTCTTTTATTAGGGGGCGGCTGCTTCTTTTTGGTCTTTTCCCGAGCCCTGCCTTACCGCTATTTGGGACACGCTTTCAGCATTATGCTGGGGCGCTACGAAACCCCCGATCAACCCGGAGAACTTTCCCATCAACAGGCTCTCGCCGCAGCGCTCTCCAATACCATGGGGCTGGGCAATGTCGCAGGCGTTGCCCTGGCCATTGTCGCGGGAGGCCCCGGCGCCGTATTTTGGATGTGGATGTCAGCGGTAATTGGCATTGCCACCAAATTTTTTACCTGCTCACTGGGCGTCATGTACCGAGGCACCGACAGCTTGGGCCAGCTACAAGGGGGGCCCATGTACATTATTCGCGAGGCCTTGCCCCGAGCCTTCTACCCCTTGGCGGTTATGTTTGCTCTGGCGGGACTCATTGGCACCCTGCCCTTGTTTCAGGCCAATCAACTCACGGCCCTCATTGGCGATGCGGTGTTTTCAGGCAACCCTCCCGTCTGGGCGGGCCCCGTAACCGGGGTGGTCCTTGCTGTTGTTGTGGGCAAAGTCATTTTTGGAGGCCTGCCAAGAGTCGCCAAGGTGGCGGTGGCTGCCCTACCCGCCATGGTCATGGTTTATTTGGCTATGACGCTGTGGATTGTGGTCAGCCATATCACCGAGGTGCCCGGGGTACTGGCCAGCATTGTGAGCGAAGCCTTCCAACCCAGCGCTGTCGGTGGCGGTATGCTCGGAGTTATATTAATTGGTGTTAGCCGCGGCGCTTTTTCTAACGAGGCCGGTGTGGGTACCGAAGTTATGGCTCACGGCGCCGCTCGCACTGGCGAACCTGTTCGAGAAGGTTTGTTGGCCGCACTGGGGCCCATTATCGATACCCTTATCGTTTGTACCTGTACGGCACTGGTGATTTTGCTGGCCGGAGATTGGCAGGCTCCGGGTGAACTCTCGGGCATCACCCTCACGGCCAATGCCTTCAGAGCCGAGATGGGCCTACCGGGCATTCTGGCACTGAGCTTTGTCGCGCTAATACTTAGCACCACCACAATGTTTACCGGGTGGTATTACGGTGCCAAGTGCTTTGGCTTTTTGGTAGGAGCCCAGTGGCAACCCTACTTTCGCTGGTTTTTTATTGCCGCTGTAGTCTTTGGTGCCACGGTAAGTATCGACCTTGTCTTTAATCTTATCTCGGGCAGTTACGGGTTAATGGCAATTCCCACCATGATCAGCACGCTGATACTGGCACCCAAAGTAATGGTCGCTGCGAGAGATTATTTCGAGCGCTTAAACAGTTAGTAATACCCCGGTCAACAAAAGGCCTGCAGGCGCCAACAAGCTAGCCATTTAAGCCTGAGGGGCTTGGGGCTTGGGGCTTGGGGCTTGGGGCTTGGGGCTTGGGGCTTGGGGCTTGGGTCAATACAAACAACCACTGGAGTCTTACTGTAAAAAGCGCGCCATCAAATAACAGCGCGCTTTAGTTAGGTAAGCTTCAGAGGCTGTCAATAACGTCCCGCAAGGCGGCCATAAATTGCGCGCCCACAGCACCGTCGATCACGCGATGGTCACAGGACAGGGTCGCCGTGAGTACGGTAGCAATGTCTTGCTCCCCGTCCTTTACCACCACCTTGGGCTCGGCCTTACCCAGCGCAAGAATGGCACCCATGGGTGGGTTAATGATGGCGGTAAATTCTGAAATACCGTACATACCTAGGTTAGATACCGTGAAAGAACCTCCGCTAATGTCATCCTTGGTAAGGCTATTACTACGAGCCTTCTCGGCCAGGGCACCGGTAGCCTGAGCCACCTCAGCTGGAGATTTAGCCTCGACACCGGGAATCGTTGCCGGATACAAGCCGTCATCGGTAGCGATCGCCACGGCAATATTGGCGGCCTCAAACTGATGAATGTCATCACCCACCAAGTTCACGTTAACCCGGGGTTCGCGCATGAGCGCCTGACCAACACACCACACCAGCAGGTCATTAACCGACACCTTGGTATCGCCACTGTCGTTGAGGGTTTTACGATGGGCCATGAGGCCGTCGAGGGCGTAATCGGCACTGAGATAAAAATGGGGAATGGTCTGCTTGGCCTCGGTCAGGCGGCGGGCAATGGTCTTGCGCGTTGGCGAGAGGGGAATCACCTGCACCCCAGCAGCAGCGTCGTTGCCCCCTGCTGCATCCCTAACATCGTCATCAGTAATACGACCCCGTCGACCGGTGCCGGTCACCGTGCTCAGATCCACATTGAGCTCGTCAGCCAATTTTCGTACCGAGGGCGATGACCGGGTATAGGCATCACTAGTTTGTGCCACGGGCTTGGCGGGTTCAGGGGCCGCCTCCGCAGGTGCCTCTGTAGCATCGCCCCCAGCATAGCCGGCAATGAAGGTATCAATGTCGCCGTCACTCACAGCCGCTGGCGCGATAACACCCAACAGGGCACCCACCGGATGGGCGTCGCCAGGCTCTGCCAAAACGCGCCGCAAAACACCGTCCACCGGCGCCTCCCAGACGTTTACAATTTTGTCTGATTCCATCTCAAACACTTCGTCACCCTTGGCAACCGCGTCACCCTGAGACTTGTTCCAGGTGGTAATGGTGCCTTCCACCATTTCGATGCCCCACTTGGGCACCGCAATTGGATAAATATCGCTCAACGTTTCAATCCTCGAGGTCGGACGGCTTCAGGCCATGGTGGCTTTAATAGCAGCTTTAATTTTTGGAATGTCGGGTAGGTATGCGGCTTCCAGTTCGGGAGAGAACGGCGTTGGGCTGTGGGGTGCACAAACCTGCTTAATGGGGCCTTTCAAACTGGAGAAAGCCCGGTCAGCCGCCAGCCCGGCGATGTCAGCGGTTAAACCACAGCGTGGCGGCGCCTCATCGACAACCACCAATCGTCCCGTTGCCTCAACAGACTCCAAAATGGCATTTTCATCCAACGGTGATGTGGTTCGGGGGTCAATCAAATCGCAGCTAATGCCCTCGGCCGCCAGCTCGTCAATGGCCGCCGCCGCCTTGGGAACCATTTGTCCGAAAGCGACCACGGTAACGTCGTCACCCTCGCGCACAAACGCCGCTTCACCAAAGGGAATGGTGTACATCTCATCGGGCACTTCGCAGGCCTCTTGGTAAAGCACCTTGGGTTCAAAGAACAGCACTGGATCGTCGTCGGCAATGGCCGAAAGCAGCAGGCCCTTTGCGTCGTAAGCATTGGAAGGCACCACCACTTTGATGCCAGGAAAGGACGTCATGATCTGGTACATCGCCTGACTGTGCTGACCCGCCGCACTGAAGCCACCACCGGCTGAAAAGCGAATCACCGCGGGGCAACGACTCTTGCCGCCAAACATGTACCGAAACTTCGCCATTTGGTTGACGATTTGATCCATACACACGCCAATAAAGTCCGCAAACATAATTTCGGCGACCGGGCGCATACCCACCAAGGCGGCCCCGGCTGCAGCACCGACAATGGCTGATTCAGAAATTGGGGTATCAATACAGCGGTCGGGCCAACGGTTGTAAATACCCGTCGTCACCCCAAAGACGCCACCCACTGCACCGACTTCTCCAGCACTGCCTTGGCAGCCCGCGACGTCTTCACCAATAACAAACACCGACTCGTCCTGCTCCATGGCCTGGTGCAGGGCTTCATTAATCGCATCGCGCATCGTTTTCTGAGACATGGTCTATTCTCCTCAGGCGCCTGCGCCGTAATTGATATAAACATCTTCGGTCACCTGCTCCGGCGTTGGCCGGGCAGCGGCTTTAGCGTCGGTCACCGCCTGCTCGATAAGGGCCATGACTTCGGCGTCAATCCCATCGAGTACGTCTTGGCTGACCTCACCGCTTTCCACCATGCGGGCGCGGAAATTTTTCAAGCAGCAGCGGTTTTCCCGAAGATCATCGAGTTCGCCCTCGCCCCGATAATGTTGGGGGTCGCCCACGAAGTGCCCGTGATAGCGCCCCTGCTCGGCAAAGACCCCCGCAGGTCCGTTTCCGGCGCGGGCATGGGCAATCGCTTTGCCCGCAGCTTCATGAACCGCAAAGAAATCTGCGCCGTCGGCAACAAATACGGGAAAGCCAAAGGCCTCTGTTCTGGCCTTCAGGTCGTCGCAGCCCACCGCATAACTGATATTGGTGTGCTCAGAGTAATAGTTGTTTTCAATGACAAAGACAGCCGGGGCCTGCAACACCACCGCCATATTCATAGCCTCGAAGCAGGTGCCCTGATTCACCGAGCCATCTCCAGAAAAAGAGACCGCCACTTTGCCGTTCTTGCGTATTTTCGCCGCCAGTGCTGAACCCACGGAAATCGGCGGCCCACCCGCAACAATGCCGTTGGCACCCAAAATGCCCTTGTCGATGTCCGCGACGTGCATAGAGCCGCCCTTGCCTTTGCAAAGGCCCTCAGAAGAGCCAAAGAGTTCTTTCATCATGCCCGAGACATCGGCACCTTTCGCAATACAGTGGCCGTGCCCTCGGTGGGTCGAAATAATGGTGTCACCCATGTCGAGATGAGCACAAACACCAACCGCATTGGCCTCCTGCCCCGTGTAAAGGTGGGTAAAGCCGGGAATTTGACCGTTCATGATCTCGGCGTTCACACGCTCTTCAAATTCACGAATGGTTTTCATCAATCGATAAGCGTCGCTCAGGGCTTCCGTTGGAATGGACACGCGCACCCTCCTCTCTGGATTTAAAATTATTGTGAGGTACCCATTCAGGTGGCAGCATTTGAGGCCCAAGCCTTCTTTAGCGCTACTCGTCAGGTTCCTGATCAGTGCCTACGCTAACCGCTACACAAAAAACCGTCAAGCGTGAATGTTTTAATGATTTTTCGCCTTCAAGGCCATGGGGCGGGTGATTACGGGATTTTTTCTTAGCACTTGAGGGCGGCAATCAACCGGTCTCAAAAACCCGCCCGCCGTCTGCAAACCATTAGCGGATGGATTCAATAGCAAACCTCACGCGGCACATAACACCGGCGACACAGCGCAGGCTTAGAAAACGGCAGCACCGCTGATTTTTTTAGGCCAAAGGTTCCCGTACTAGGGTCAGTTGTTGGCAGTCACTGATCGGAGCACAACAAAGGCACGTATCGTTACTTCTTTTACAACAGACTCACGCAATGCCCGCTGCCCACACGCTTTATAAGTTTTTTGGCCCGCTGGTATTACTGTGCCCACTGCTCATGCCCAGTACCAGCCAGGCGGGCAAGGAGGATTGGACCCTGAGCACACACTACGACGGCAAGCGCTTTTACAACAGTGATGGCAGCGATAAGCACCTTGGCGATGTGAGTCGCTTTATCTGGACCAGCCTTGCCAATGAGAAGCCCTGGCCAAAGTGGCGGGAGAACCCCCCCGCCGATCCAATTGCTGAACGGGTTACCTCGGGGCTTCGCGCGACCTACATCAACCACGCAACGGTGCTGATTCAAGTTGCGGGCCTCAACATACTCACCGACCCCGTGTGGTCAAAACGCGTGAGCCCGGTTGCTTTTGCCGGACCCAAACGCGTGAGAGCTCCAGGCATCCCCATTAGCGACCTGCCGGAGATTGATCTTATTCTGATCAGTCACAACCATTACGATCACCTTGACACCCAAAGCCTCAAAGCCATTCGCGCACGCCAGGAACAGGCCCCGTTAATCATTAGCGGTCTAGGTAATCAAAAATTACTGCGCAAATTGGGCTATGAGACCGCTGTCGAACTCGACTGGAATGAATCAAGAACCCTGGGCGAAACCACCGTCCACTTTGTGGAGTGTCAGCATCGGTCCGGCCGAGGCGTCTTCGATCAAATGAAAACTCTCTGGGGATCATTTGTGTTGGAAACCCCCGCAGGCAACCTCTATTTTGCCGGTGACACCGGCTATTCACCGCATTTTCGCGAGCAAGGTGAACGCTGGGGGCCCTTCGCCCTTACCCTGCTACCCATTGGCGCCTATGAACCCCGATGGTTTATGAAGGATGTGCACCTGAACCCACAGGAAGCTGTTCAAGCTCACCTCGATCTTCAAAGCCAGCAAAGCCTGGGCATTCACTTTGGGGTTTTCCAACTTACCTGGGAAGCGATTGACGAGCCGGCTGAAGATTTAGCGTCGGCCCTTACTGACCAAGGATTAGCCAGCGAAACCTTTTGGGTGTTGGAGCCGGGCCAAGGTGCCTCCCTCGAGGGACGTGAGTAAATAAACGCCATCACTGCCAAAAATTATTCTGCGCTTGATCTCACTCAAGCGCGCTGTGCCCCCGCCCATGAGGCTAGGGTAACGCTGACGCAACTTTTGTTGCTGGCGCTGGCACCTGCTTCGAAAAATAATCGTTGAGCGCCACGAGCACCGGCGCCATAGCCGATTTCGATTCTTCTAAAGTAAGGCCCAAGCGCACCACGACCAGCTCAGCTTCAGGCATCACCACCACAAATTGTCCCGAATTACCCCCCGAGTAAAAGGTGTTTTCAGACAAGTCAGGAAAGATACGCTGCTCGGTATTTAGCCAAAACCCCAAGCCGTAGTTCGCTCCTCCCACGCTATCCCCGGGGGTCACAGCCGTTCGCTGCCAACCTTGTGACAACAGCGCGTCTCGACCGTGCCAGGCATCGAGCCACCATTGGCCCACTCGTGCCCAGTCTCTGGCCGTGAGATTGGCGAAGCTTGAACCCACCTGAAATCCCGCTACATCGGGCTCTAGCAGAGGCTCGGTTAGGGCCAGTGGCGCATAAACTTCACGCTGCAACCAGTCTATGTAAGGTTCATCCCCCAGCGTGTTCTGCCAAAGGAAGGACACGACGTTGGTATCACCACTGGAATACGAAAATACCTTGCCCGGTTCATGTCGCTGCCCCAGACCCACAGGCACCTGCCACATAGGCCCGTGTCCATAGAGCATCTCGGTGACATCGTCACCGGGAAAGTAGCGCTCCTCGAAATCGAGCCCGCTGGTCATCGACATTAAGTGCTTGAGGGTCATGGCCTCTGACAGCCCCGCAAACGTTTTTGGGGGAACGCCAAGCGCAGTCAGGCGAGCGGCGACATTATCGGTGAGTGCTAGATCGCCTTTGGCAACCTGAATACCCACAAACGAGGCCATCAAGCTCTTATTCATGGACCAACCTTGCAATCGGGTGCTCGGGGCCACGGGGTCCGCGTAACGTTCGGCGACGAGTTGTCCTCGGTGCATAACGACCATAGCCAAAGTGTTGCGTCCACCGCCGCTGGGTTCTGCAAAGGCATCGTCGACAATTTGGGTCAGAGCTTGGGGTGTCGCGGTGTGCTGCGCAGACGTCGTTTGAGTCTTGCTCTGTGCCCCTAGATCCGAAGCCAGAGAGGGCGCCGCAGGATTGGGGGTGGCACTTTCTGCGATATCACCATGCAAGGTACAGCCATATCCCGCGCGGTAAGTCGCTTCGGCTTGCGCCGTCAGCACTCGGGCTGAAGCCGTAGCACCGTTAATGTCTGTCGTCAGAAACCGGGATAACAACGGCACGGTAGCGAGGCGAGGTTCAATGTCATTGTCCAGCACAAACCTAGCGGGCAACCCGCTCACGAAAACACCCGAGCACAGCTGTTTCGCCGCGTAACCCACACCCACTTTACCCGCCGAATGCACCACCGCCATGACACCGCCAATGGCCAGCAGTACCAACACCCAAAACACCCGCATGACTCGCCCTCTTTGCGTTAAAGGCACAGTTTATGCCTATCCTGCCGTGTTGTGTGAACAGGGTTAGAACTGCGCTAGACCAACAGTTCAGAATGGAGCCGGGGGGCCAGCAACCGTATTATCAGGCTGGCCCGCAAGAATATGAGCCAGCACCATCAGCCCCGAGCGCAGTGTTTCAATGGGTAGGCGGCCTACAGCCTGTGTCTGCAGCGCATCGAGAAACCATGGATTATTGATCTCCCTCTCTTTAGCCTGAATAACATGCTGCACAGCAAGGGCCAGCTGTTCGTACTCCTGCTGCTGTTTCGCTTCCCGGGATCTCAAGAGAGCAAAGGATTGACGCAGGGCCGGACTCAACCCGGCTTGACCGCGTAAATCGTCTATTTGCTCAATCCGCAGTCGGCATAGCGCTGCTTGCTCCAACGGGGCCAACTCCCAAAGACAAGAGTCCTGGTTGCCGACGATGCTCCCCCCCAAGTCCAAACACGCTGCTGCCGTCCACTGCGCTGTTTCATTTTTTAAAAATTCGTATTGCTTTTCAGACCAGCTAAAACGAAATCGACCCAGAACTGCTGCACGACAATAAACAAGCGCTGCCTCTGCCTCGGTTGCGTTAGCACCCAGCGCCGGTTCTGTCACGCCATCAAAGTTTAGTGCGGTTTGCCGCCAGGGCAAGGGGCATGGGGTTATCGGTCAAAATCATAAAGCGGCACCTCCTTGGTGTTATTCAGTGGCTGCACCTCCGGATGAATGACCGGCATTTGCTAAACCTTAAGCGTGCCTAGCGTGTTAGTTTGGCGCAGTACTAGAGATATTGGAGCGATGTGCGTTTTTTGGCTGTGCTTTTATCGCCAACCGCTTGGCCTCAGGCGCCAAATGACCCAAGACCTCTCACAAACACCGAGTTCAGAGTGATAAGGACGAAAACCATGATCCAGGGAACCTATTCGGTGTTAGCGACGCATCTGCGTATGGTCCTGCGCTGGCTGGAAGCTCAGGGGGAACCCGCACAACAACACTTTGAGCGCCATGGCTTAGACATAAACGCGTTGCAGCAGCCTAGGGAGCGCTTTTGTGCCGAGGCGGTCGATGCCCTACTGGCTGATTTGCGAGATCAGTTTCAACGTCCATGCCTGGGTACAGAACTCGCTGAATTTCATCGACTGAGTGACACCCACGCTTTGGGAATTACCCTGCTTGCCTCAGACGATGGCTTGGCAGCCCTAGAACGGGGTCTGCGATATCAGCGGTTGCTCTCCACAGGGGCACCCATGCACCTCGAGGAACAGAAAAATCAGGTGGCGCTAGTCTTTTCTCCCGTGACTTTTCAATTATCCAGAGACGTTCTTGGCACTTACATGATCGCCATGATCTGGCGCAGTATGCAAATGGCCGCACCCCCAGCACTGCAACCACTCAAGATAGAACTGGCCGGCCCAGAGCCTGATAACCGGCATTTTGAAACTGCTATGGGCTGTAAGGTCGTTTGGTCTCAAAATCGGACCGCTATGGTTTTTGACAAGGCGCAGTTGCAGGAACCTTGGCATATGCGCAACTCCGAGATAATTCGTAGCAACGAACCTATGCTCGATAATTTATTGCGATCCCTCAAAACGGGAGATATTGCTGGCCGGGTGCGCTGGCAGCTACTCGATGCACTCGATGAGCAATTGCCCTCGGAAGAAGCGATCGCACAAGCACTCCACATGAGTCCCCGCACCCTGCAGCGCCGGCTGAAATCGGAAAACACCTCCTATGGCAAGGTAGTACAGGAAACTCGAATGCAGTTAGCTCAACAACTGCTGGCGTCACCCGATGTTTCAGCAACAGAAGTTGGCCTCGCCTGCGGCTTTTCCGATGCCTCGGCCTTTACCCGAGCCTTCAAGCGGTGGACCGGCACCACCCCCAGCGACTATCGCAGTGGTATGCGCGAGACCGCTAGCTCGTAGCAAAAGGGTCAGAAATCGACGAGACTCTGTTACAACTCAAAGAAGCCACTTACGAGAACTCACAACGCCCATGACTATTTATAAAAGCCTCATGATCAAAAACCGCTATGCCAGTGCTGTCGCAGCCCTAGCGCTCTTCCTACTTATGGGCCTATCACTGCCTACTGCAGCCGAGGAACCTGCGACTGATCGGGTTGTCATCAATGCCTTACTGGACGGTCTGCACGACGATGCGGCACAAGCCCGGTTTGCCGATTACTTCGCCCGATACACCGCCGACGCGGTTTTTTTGGGCACCGATCGAAATGAGCGCTGGACCATTCCTGAGTTTAAGGCCTACGCAAAACCGGTTTTCGATGAGGGCCGGGGCTGGACCTATCATGTTGTTGAACGCCATCTAGAAGGCACCGGTTCCATCCGCTGGTTTGACGAGGTACTGCACAATGACAAGTTGGGGCACTGTCGAGGCACAGGGGTCGTCCTTAGCACCCCCGAAGGCTGGCGGATTGCCCACTATGCGCTGACTATGCTCATTCCCAACAGCATTGCTGCTGAAGTGGGCGGTCAAACCCAAGCCGCCGAGGGTGTCAGCGCTGCGCCCTAAATCTTCGAAGGTTTGCGGGGATCATGTGCCGCTACGATGTGGATTACGGTGCGCGGGAGCTTCCCGCAAGGACCAGACCTGAGTGACAAGGGCCCCTCCGGATTCAAGCTTGCGTTAATGCGCGCTTAGGCGAGTGGTTAAAGCGCCACTCCCTCAGCTTTCAGCAGGGTTTCAAGGGGCTCTAGGTGGTGACGATAATGTTCCCAAACGTTGACCGCGCTGCTGTAGATCGGTTGGCGAACTTGCTCGGAGCTGGCGGTGCGAATCGCACGATCTTTCTCGTAGTAGCGCAAACACGCCTCTTCGAAAGGTAAGCCGCAGTGGGCCAGCAAACCCGCCACTTGAGAATCAAGGTCCCTTACCACTTCCTCGTACTGCACAGTCAGCAAGCCACCGGGAAACGCACCGTGCCAATGGTCCATTAGACGCAGATAATCGGCGTAGTAATGGCCAATCTCCTCGAGACCGTAAGTAAACTCCTGACCTCGGGCAAAGAGCTGCTTAAAGTTGGCAAAGCACGCCGCCATGGGGTGACGTCGTGCGTCTATGATCGTCGCGTTGGGCAAGATGGCTTTGATCAATCCAATGTGTACCCAGTTATTGGGGAGCTTGTCGACAAAATACGGTTTATCCGTCCGGTACGCCGCCGCGCGATCTAAGTATCGCTGACCCATGGCCGTGCGCTCATCGACAGAGAGCTCAATGAGGCTGCTGGGGTAAAGGCTCTCTTCAGAGCGTTTGCGAACTCCAGAGATATCACTGGCGATACGGCCAATAAAAGGCAGCTCTGCAGTCGCTTCAACCTGAGAATGACTGGCTAAGATTTGCTCCAACAGCGTGGATCCGGCTCGGGGCAATCCCAATATAAAAATAGGGGCATTAGAAGGGTGTCCCGGACGCTCCAGAAGAGAGCTGCCGCAATGCTCAATCATGGCATCGACGCGCTCGCGGGTTCCCTCAGGTTTATAGGCACTGAACTGCCGCTTAATGGCATTGCCCTCGTCGTAGGCTTTAAAGGATGCGTCATAATCGCCGCGGTCCTCATGGGCTTTGCCCAAAGCAAAGGCGAGGTGATATTTGTTGGGGCCAGGACGATCGAGCGCCGCATACTCGCTCACCATGGTCTCAAGCAAAGCGTCATCAAACTCGACGGTTTTGAGGTTGGCGAGGCTCCAGTAGGCCTCACCGGCCCCAGATTCCACGGCAATGGCACGACGATAAGCGTCAGCGGCTTCATCACCCTTACCGCCATAACGTAACGCGTGACCGTAACTGGTGAGAATACCCGCGTTCTCCGGAACCTCCTTGAGCACCTCGGCGTACTGCTCGTGGGCGTCTTGAAAGCGCCCGGCCATAGCCAACACCGACGCGTACTGCACTTTATGCGTGAGCTTTTCGGGCTCCTTAGACCTCAGGTGCGCGCAGGCCTCAAGCGCTTTGGCAAACTCCTGATGCCTCGCCAAGGCCGTCACAAAATTAGCTCGGGCAATGTGAAAATCTGGAGCCAACTCAAGGCAGCGTTCCAGCAGGTTGATCGACTCATCAAGCACGCCCAAATTAATGCCAATTTCAGCCAGTAAACGAATGGCATCGACATCATGAGGGCGGCGTTTTAAATACTCGCGACAAATGCCTTCCGCAGCCCCGAGGCGCCCGGCACCCACGAGGTCCAGAGCTTTCTGCAACAAGGGGTCTAAGCCCTTCTGGCGGATCATTTGCCGATACGCTTCCGCAGCCGCCGCGTCATCACCTTCTTCAGCACAGACCTCATAAAGGTCACGCCAAGCTGCGGCGTAATCGGGTTTTAGACCCACAGCGCGCTCAAGCGCCTGCCTAGCGACAGTCAGGCGACCCATTCCCCGCAACGCAAGACCTAGCTCGTGATGCGCTGACTCCAATTCAGGGTCCGCCTCAATCACCTGACGCAGCAGCGGCTCTGCCGCCGCAAACTCCTCGGATCGCCGCAGGGCAAAGCCGTGCACCAAAATCAATCGAAAATCATTCGGGTCTAGTGCACGGGCCTCGGCACAGAGATCTCGAGCGCGCTCGGGCTCATTGTTTCGCAGCGCAGCACGTGCCTGCTCAAAAAGGGGCTCAATAGAAGACATAAACGTTGAGTCATTAATACTTGTTTGGAACACCGCAATGAGTATGCGGTGGACGTCGCACTAACGCAAAGGGCGTCCCTAAAGACGCCCTTTGCGGTTTTCATGCATAGCCGTGACTTAGAACGACTGGCGCCAGCGCACACCAATACTGCGAGGCTGGTTTACCTGTTCACGCGTGTCCCAGTTGACCGCGTTAATCCAAACAACGCCACGCTCGTCAGTGACGTTCTGAACATAGACTTCAGCCGTCCAAGTGTCCCTCTGAAGACCCAGCGCAGTATTCAGCACGTCATAGGAGGGCTGCTCCCGCAATTCGTTCTGTGCTGAGCCACCATCGAATAATGTGTTGGTCGACTTCCCGGTGTACATGTAAGACGCCTGTACAAACCAATCCTGCATGAAGTCGTAACGCGTTGTCAGATTGAACTTCACGTCGGGAACCCGAGGAAGATCCGTGCCTGAAGCGGCATCGGGCTCTGGGCTGCTGGGATTACGTCGGTAATCTGAAGTCAGGGTTGAGTCGAGGAAACTCGCCGCGCCCGTCACACTCCAGTTATCGGTAATCATGGCCGCGAAATCAAATTCGAAGCCGTTGCTTTCGGCATTACCCACGTTGTAGGTCAGCGTAATAGGCGAGATTGACGTATCGAGACGTGAGAACTGGAAGTCCTCCCAGTCCTGCCAGAACGCCGCAGCATTCAAACGGAGTCGACCGTCAAACAGCTCAGATTTAAAGCCAACCTCAACAGCGGTCAGGAAGTCTGATGTGAATTCACAACCGATATTGATCGAGCCCTGACCGGGCAGACCATCGGGGATACGCGTCTGACAGAAACGATTCAGGCCGCCGGGTCGATAACCCTCACCCCATGTGGTGTACAGCATGATGTCATCGGTCACCTGCCAATCGGCAGCAATACGATACACCTCATCTTTGCTATCGGTCACACGACTGTCTGGCGCACAAGAATCGCCGTAGTTACTGGCTGGGCGATCTCCCTGCGGGCCAAAGCCGCCGCAAGGCCAAAACACCGTGCCAGAGAAACCGTCTAGTGAGCTCTCGTAGTCAAATTGCCGCGCACTACCCGTCAGCGTTAAGCGGTCGGTAATATCAAAAGACACCTCACCAAAAATGGCGGTCTCTTCATAGAGCCGCTCAAAGTCGGTAGTCCAATAAATGTCGGGGGCATCAACGGCCGCCTGTGGCGTTTCTGCCAATCCCAGCACGTGCCACTCGTAGTCGTTGGTGCCCTCTACGTCGACATAGTAGAAACCCGCCATATAACGGAAACGCTTGTCTGGGTCTGACGCATAACGGACCTCAAAGGTTTGACGTCCCTGGTTGCTCTCCTGCGTGAACTGCTCGCGTGGATCGCCGCAAGTTCCGAAGTAACTGACGTAACAGTTGTAATAGGGATCAACAAAGCCCTGAGACACGTAGTAATCACTGTACAGCGAGTAATCGGCGTACACCTCAATATCGCGATCAAGATCGGCTGCTGTGGCAGTTAATGTGCCGCCAAAGAGCTCACCTTCAATTTTTGCCGAGAATTGGGTCCACTTGTCGGTCATGGACTCGGGCAACAACTGCATAACCTGCAAATCGCCAATAGTGGGGTCGTGATCCCAAACACCCTCACGATCGAGATCCTGCATCATCGCAGTGGCGGTAAAGGTCCAAGAGTCATTCAGGTCAACCCTAAGCGCCGCACGGCCACCATAAGTTGTCGCTTCGTTGAAATTCTCCTTGGCAATGTCGGCGTTACTCGCCGTAAAGTCTGAGGCAATGTCTCTCAGAGGGCTGCCCTCGGGAAGACCCGCGCGAATGTAACCACGCTTGAAGGTATGGGAGCCTTGAACGTTGTCGATATAGCCGCCGTCGTGCTTGTAATATCCCATGACTCTCAAAGCGGCACGCTCACCGATTGGAATGTTCACAAAGCCTTCGGCGCGATAGCTAGGGTCACCGCTCTTAACCTGGCTGGTATCAAGACTGTAACCGCCCGAAAATTCACCGAGTTCAGGCTGGTTAGTGATGATACGCATAGCACCCGACTGGGCGTTGGCACCAAAGGTTGTGCCCTGAGGCCCCGCCAAAACTTCAATACGATTGACGTCATAAATGTGCGGGTTTAGATAGTTACCCACCAAAGTCACCGGCTGTTCATCGAGGTATACCGCAACACTGGGGTTTGCGCCCAGGGTGCTCTCGCCACCACTCGATACGCCGCGAATATAGATATTGCCCGAACCTGGACCCAAAGTGACGTAGCTAACGTTGGGCAGCATCATCAGATAATCTTCCATATCTGTGATATTGAGGTCCTGAAGCTGGGTCTCCCCCAACACCGATACGCTCATCGGTACTTCCTGAACGCTCTCGGCACGACGTGTCGCAGTTACCACGACTTCTTCGATCTGTGCTTGAGCGACGCCGGGAATGGCGACCCCAGCAACGCCTACAGCACCACAGGCAGCGGCAACAGCCAGAGCCAGTGGTCGGTTACTGCGCCGTGGACGGTAAGCATGTTGATGATTAATAGCTTTCATAATTAGTGATCCCCCTTTGGCCAAGAACACAGCAAGCCGCGCCCCTGACACACCTCAATTTGACCCATGGAAATAGGCCATTTAACGCTTGTCTCATTTTTGTTTAGTTATAGCGCGATTAACGTCCACAAATCAAATACTGAGCACCCTTGCCAAACTGCCGCCGATAGGGATAGGCCTAAAAATCACTCTGTAATCCCGCCCGCAAATTTATGCCCCAAAACCATAAAAAATTGTAGGATTCCCAAAACAAAAGCTACTGCTAATGCAACGCGCTTCAGACACCCAAAGGAGAGGCCATGCACATCGAAGAACCCGCTAAAACCGTGCCGGTAATCCATCAAACCGACGTCCTAGTCGTGGGGTCGGGGCCGGGAGGGCTCGCGGCAGCCATAGCTGCGGCGCGGTGTGGCGTTGAAGTGACTCTTCTGGAGCGCTTCGGCTGCTTCGGCGGGAACATCACTGCGGTCGGCGTTGAGGGCTTTGCCTGGTATCGCCACGAGCAAACCATAGACAGCGAGGGCCTGGGCATTGAGTTTGAGCAACGTGCGGTCAGCGCCGGTGCGGCGGTGGAGGAACCCCAATCTAATAGCCACGCCATTGATGGCGAGGCCTTTAAATGGGTTGCTGACACGCTGGTGTCCGAGGCGGGCATAACCCCCATGCTCCATCGCATGTTTGTAGCACCCCTCATGGAAGGCGACTGCATTGTGGGCGTCATTGTTGAGAGCAAAGCTGGACGGGAAGCAATTCTCGCCAAGCGGGTCATTGATGCCACAGGGGATGCCGACGTCACCCACCGCGCGGGTGCAACTACCCTCAAGCAAGCTCCAGAGGACATGATTGGCACTTCGGTGATGTTCTCAATGTCGGGGGTTAACAAGCAGCGCTTCATTGAACAGGTAAAGGCCGACCCCCAGACCTATCGGGACTGGGCTTATGGCCAATGGACGGTGGAAACGACGGGTAAAGAAGACGAAATGTTTTCGCCCTTTCTACGCAAACCCTTCGAACAGGCCCGAGAAGCGGGACTGATTCCCCCCAATCTCGACACCATTGCCGGCACTTGGGGCGCCATTTACGACAGTGGCGACCTCACCTACCTCAACCTCGTTCACCTGCTGGGCTATGACGGTACCAATCCCGACGATCTCACTCGGGGCGAGATGGAAGGCCGGGAACAAGCGATGATGGCCATTGAGGCATTGAAGCGGTTTATGCCCGGCTGCGAAGGCGCCAAGCTGCGCAACTTTGGCATGACCCTGGGCATTCGAGATACGCGCAAGATTGATGCCCACTACAACATGACTGAGCACGATGTGCGGGAGCAAGGGCGCTTTGACGACAGTATTGGCATCTTCCCCGAGTTCATTGACGGATACGGCATTCTTATACTGCCCACAACCGGGCGCTACTTTCAGATTCCTTATCGGACCCTGTTACCCGACACCGTTAAACACCTGATCTGCGCCGGTCGAATTACTGGGGGCGATCGCGTGAGTCATGCGGCCACCCGCAACATGATGTGTTGCACGGTTACAGGCCAAGGTGCCGGCGTCGCCGCAGCCTTAGCGGTGAAGCAAGACCGTGACTTTAAGGATCTGTCTGTGGGTGCGGTGCAAAAAGAGCTCCTCAGGCAGGAAGTTCGCATTCATTAAATTGCAGCTCAGCAACAGGCCTTCAACTCAGGCGGCCATTTGAACAAGCCATTGGGGTAGAAACCCATAGGGCAAACATGCCATAGGGTCCTCATAAAAAGACAAAGACGCCGCGGGGGCTAAACCTCTGACTGGGACTCACCCGTCAGCTGGAATCCTCGCGGGGTCGTACACTCTGATAAATATTAGGCCAAATTCTAAAGCGCGGTGTACCCTCTGCCAATAACAGCCATCGGTCTATTACCCCGCTAAGCCCTCAGCACTTCAGGATCACAAACTATGATGCAAAACCGTCACCGCATATTTAGCGCAGCAATGGGCTGCCTTCTCTTACTGTGCGCCAAGGCCAACGCAGAAATTCCAACTGAACTCATCGAGCAAGCAGGCTTCGCGCCGGAGCGGCTGCAAAAAATCGATGAATTTGTGCAGCGAGATATTAAAGCCGGGAGAGTGTCAGGTGCCGTCACCCTGGTGGCCCGTCACGGTCAATTGGTGCATTTTTCTGCTCAGGGCAACTTTGGCAGTGCTGACCCACGACCGCTTCAGGAAGATACTCTGTTTCGAATTTATTCCATGACTAAACCCATCACTACGGTAGCCGCGATGATGCTTTACGAAGCGGGCGCTTTTCATCTAGGTGACCCAGTCAGCCGCTATTTACCAGAATTTGAATCGGTTCAGCTGCTTCGCGATGGCGAATTGGTCACACCCTCGGGGCCTATAACGATAGGGCAACTAATGACCCACACAGCGGGACTCTCTTATGGCTGGCACCCCAATGACCCCGTAGACCAGGCTTACGTGAAGGCTGACCTGATTAACAGCACTAGCAGCGATGACTTTATACAGCGTCTAGCGGGTCTACCTCTGCGCTTTGAGCCCGGAAGTCGCTATCACTACAGTGTCGCCACCGACGTTTTGGGTGTTCTGGTTGAGCGTTTATCGGGCATGAGCCTCGAGGCCTTTTTTCAAACCCGCATTTTTGCACCCTTGGGTATGACCGATACCTTCTTCAATGTACCCGTCGACAAGCTCGATCGCTTTGCTCCCAATCATTATTGGAATGCGCAACTGGGCGCGATTGCGCCAATACCCGAAGCATCGGCACAACCCTTTACCGGTGTTACCACTTTTTCGGGTGGCGGTGGCTTGGTATCTACCGCCAAGGACTATTGGATTTTTTGCGAGACGCTTCGTCAGGGTGGCAGCTACAACGGCACACGAATCTTGGGCCCCAAGACCGTACAATTTATGACCGCAGATCACCTCACTCCGGCTGTGCGTAATCGTGGAGTCGGTGAATACCCCGACTCGCATCTATACCCCGGGCAGTCCGCGGGATTGGGGTTTGGTGTCATTACCGACCCGGGACAAACCGGCGTTATCTCATCTAAAGGGGCTTACTCTTGGGGCGGAGCCGCCAACACCAAATTCTGGATAGATCCCGAAGAAGATCTGATCGTTATTCTGATGACGCAAGTGATGGGCGCACCCTATGGCGATGCGCTGCGCTTCGATTTGAAGGTAGCCACCTACCAAGCGCTCACTCGGTTGGGCGCATCACCCTGAGATTTAAGCCCGAAGCTGCGCCCTGTGCCGATACACCAGAGCGTAGACCGCCGCGTAAATACCAATGACCACCAGCCCAACCCATTCAATTTTGAAGGGCGTGAACTGAAAAGACAGCACCAGCGCAAAAAGAATAAACCAGTTAAGCGCCACGTAGCGGCCGATGCCGAGGCGCTCTACCGTCAGGCCTATATTTTGCGTGTATAAGCGTGTCAGCGAGTCGAGGGAGTTCACTACGAACAACACGCCCACTGCGATCATTGCCCAGCTCAAGCCCCCGGTAACATTTAAGCCCTGGGTGAAGTAGCCGTACAAAACCGCAAACCACAAAGCAATGGGAATCGAAGGCACGATCAATAATGCCAGCAACAACTGCCATGCGGTCAGTCCCCCCACAAATCGCGACACAAATTGCCCAATCATGATGCTCCAGGCAAACCACCAAAACAGGTAAAACGCGTGGTAATCATTAAGGGGCAGTACAAAGCGGTGAATCTGCCCGAAGTAGTCGCCCAAACCTGCGAGGGACTTGCCCAGCCCAACAAAGCCCATATCCGAGGCCAAGAAAGCTCCAGCAATGAGCAGAAAAAACAACGCCGTTGAGCTTAGGCTAAGAGCTTTAACAAAACGTAGGTGCGTGCTCGACAGCACCGCCAGCAACACCACTAACGCCACCCCACCAAAACGCAGCGCGTCTGAGATGCCCGCCACGTAATCGGGGAGGTAGTGAAGAAACAGATAACCGGTGAACGCGCAGGTACCAATAATGCAAAAATTATTGGCGAGCTTAATCACCGGTATCTCAAACAACCTCAACTTCGGCTCGACCACGCAAAAGTAGAAGGTTGTTAAAAAATAGAACCCCCAAACCAGAAAGCCCCAAAACCCAAATTCAAGGGCAAGCGGATTAGCGAAGGCGTATTCGGGATCGGCCGCAAAAGACTCAAAATCGACCAGCGGAAACATAATCAGCCCCACATCTAGCCCCGAGGTGAAAAGAATCGCCATGAAGGTAATCAGGGGCACGGGCACACTGCCCTCAATCGCCACGTTACGGTACCTGACCACTAAAAATAACGAGGTGAGCGTCGTCACGATAATCGCGGTCGACAAAATAAAATTCATGCTCAATGGCCTTTGTCAGATTGCAGGAGGTAGCCCCACTGGAACACAGCGCAGGGGTTGCCCCGCGCGCTGCTGTGTTTGCCAATCGGGAGCCTCCCAAATTCTAGCCTCCTGACGCTCGGGAGTTTTATTCCGTATCAAATCCGCCGCACGCTCAGCCACCATAATTGTCGGGGCGTTGAGGTTGCCGTTGGGAATGATTGGGAAGATAGACGAATCGACAACCCGTAAACCTTGCAGACCACGAACGCGACACTGCGGATCTACGACGGCGCCAAGGTCGTCGGTAGCCCCCATGCGACAAGAGCACGACGGGTGATATGCCGTTTCAACATTTTTTCGTACCCAGGCATCAACCGCAGCATCGTCGGCCAGATCAATCGCGGGTTGGATTTCCTCGGCGCGAAACGCATCGAGGGCCGGCTGTTGCAATATTTCACGGGTTAAACGCAAACAACTGCGCCAGTCCTGTCGATCCTGCTCCGTTGCCAAATAGTTGAACAGGATCTCGGGCTCATCCTCCGGGGCAGGTCCAGTGATACGAACATGCCCTCGGCTTTCGGGTTTGTTGGGGCCCACATGCACCTGAAACCCATGCCCGTCAAAGGCTGCCTTACCGTCGTAGCGAATCGCCGCGGGCATAAAGTGATACTGAATATCGGGGGCCGATAATCCAGCTCGAGAACGGATAAAGCCACAGGACTCAAAATGATTAGTCGCGCCAAGACCCGATCGAGTCAGTATCCATCGAACACCAATACGGAGCTTTGAAAACCAATCGAGGTGCCCGTTCACCGTAATCGGTTGACGACAGCGGTATTGAAAATACACCTCAAGGTGGTCTTGCAAATTCTCGCCCACCCCCGGCAAATCGTGCAGTACTTCGACACCAGCGGCTGCCAATACTTCGGGGGATCCAATACCCGAGCGTTGTAACAGAAGAGGCGAACCCACCGACCCTGCACTGACAATGACCTCGCGCCGTGCAGACGCCGAAACGGACTTACCCTTGCAGCGATACTGCACGCCGGTAACACGACTGCCCGACAAAATCAGACGCTCGACTTCGGCGCGGGTCACCAGGGTTAAATTTGGTCGTTTACGTGCAGGCTTAAGGTAAGCCAGATCGGTTGAGCAGCGCTCCCCATGCCGAACGGTCATGTGCATGGGGCCAAAACCTTCCTGACGGAAACCGTTGTAATCCGGGGTGCTGCCGTAGCCCGCATCGCAACCCGCGTCGACAAACGCCTGATAAAGCGGGTTACGCATGCGATTGCCGTTGCAGGTATCGACGGGGCCGTCACCGCCACGGTACTCATCAGCACCCGACATCCAGCGCTCAGCGCGACGGAAATAGGGCAGGCAGTCGGCGTAGCTCCAGCCTTCGGCACCCTGCTCTACCCAGCTGTCAAAATCCTCAGCATGACCTCGTACGTAAACCATGCCATTGATCGCCGAAGAACCGCCTAAGACTTTGCCTCGGGCACAGTCCATTTTTCGTTGCTCGAGACCGGGCTCGGGCCGCCCCCAGTAACCCCAGTTAAAACGCGGAGTATTCATGGGAATCGACAGAGCCGTGGGCATTTTTATAAACAGGCTGCGATCGTCCTTGCCCGCTTCGATCAGCAAGACCGAGTGCGCCCCATCTTCTGTCAAACGATTGGCCAGAACACAGCCCGCCGAACCGGCACCCACGATGATGTAGTCGAACTCACTCAATGTGCTAACGCTCCTGATTTTAGGTACCGAGGTGCAGGTCGCCCACATCCTCAGCTAATTTTGTGCGCGCAACGCGGCTATAAACGGTGCCTCCCTTTGCGCTCTAGTCAGCCAAGGCCCCTTGCGGCCGCTGACAGTATTTTTGCCAGTTTAGGCGGCAGTAGGTTGTGAGCTCAACCGTGAATGCCATTATTCAATAAACGACCGACCATCGAGGGCCGCTGCAACCGACGCGGGCACCGGGATGCGAAGGTGACGTGCCAAGGAGGGATAAATATCAACAATGGCGGGACGTTGGTAAAAACTCGGTAATAAACGCTGGCTATTTGTCACCATCCAGGTGGTTCGTTCCCGTTCACTCTGACCGCCATGATCCTTTCCTGTGTGAAGGTCTCGGCCGTGATCGGTCGTCACCAAGATCAACCAATCTTCACTTTGAGTCGCGGCCCGGGCCTGAACAGCCGACCAGACTGTGCCCACCAATTGATCCATCACCTCTACCGCAGCATCAAGCTCGGGGCTATCGCCTAATGCGTGCCCGACATCGTCGGTGTACTGCAAATACACCCATGACAAATCAGGCCCTTGCTGCTCGATAACACGGGCAGCCTCAGCCGCGACGTGACGATCGATCGCCTGTATGTGCCTATCTTGGGGTGCATGGGGAAAACGCTGGGGGTCAGTTTCAAAGCCGTCTGCGACAAAGTCGATGGTTACACCCCCTGCGTCTGCAAGCCCGGCACCTAGAAGGATAGTTCTATTGTCGGTCCAGGTTGAAAAAATCCCGGTCTCTAGGGGAGGCTCAACGGCTTTAGCGAGGCGAAAGAGGTTCCAGTAGTCGTAATTTGGCGCGAGGTCAGCGTTACCGTAAACGTTATGTTTATTCGCCCAAGTCCCGGTCACCAAACTCATATACCCCGGCGCAGACACGGTGGGGGTCTCGGCAGGGTCGTTTAAGGGGCCCCCAACTTCCGCTCGAGTGTAGCCACCCACCTTGGCAATGGCATCGAGATTGGGGGTGAACACGCGCTCGATAACGTCAGCTGGAATGCCGTCTACAATTAGAAAAACCGCTTTGTTGCTGGCCACTGCTGTGCTGTTGGTCATTTCATTACCGGCCCATGCAACCGAGGCCGTGGTCATGGTCATGGTCATGACTATAAGCCTCAGTGCAACTAGACAATGTGTGGCACAAACCCTAACGCCGTCAGTTGCACGAGACCAAGGGATAAATGCGGCTCTCGAAAACCACTTGCCCAAAATACTGCACGTTGTGGTCATGGCTAAATTTCCTTTGAGGGTTGAAACCCACTGCACTGAGTATTCTCCTTAGGCAGCTTGTGCAGTAAGCAGCACAGCGCTGCTGCAAGTAGCACTTCCTTTGTAGTGAGTGGCACTTTTTTGTCACTGACACCCCTCTTCATTAAGCATCAAGCCACAGCATTTTGCACGGCAAGTGCCCATAGGTGATGATGCTAAAATTAATCCTGCATCAAAGATTAGATGACCATGCCCCTTGGAAGCCGATGACCGTAACCCACCTACCAACGATTGATTTACGGGCCAGCGATAAGGTGGTCAAGCAGGCTTTGGAAACTGCTTTTACCTCGATTGGCTTTGCTCTCATCAGCGGGCATGGCATAGCCGAGGGGCAAATTTCCGAAATGCGGCAGCTACTGAAAACGTACTTCAACCGCCCACTCACCGAGAAACTGCAAGGGTCCATCACGCCAGAAAATTATCGTGGCTATATTCCTCTCGGTTTCTTTTCCGCGAATAGCAACAACACCCTCACCGACCACTACGAGGGTTATAAGCTTCACTATGAAGCCGCTGAAACCGATCCGATAACTGCGCAGTGTGATTTGTACGGACCCAATCGCTGGCCCCGCGAACCTTCTCACTTCAAAGCTACCATTTTGAGTTACTGGCAAGCCTGCGACCGCGTCAGCAAGCGGCTGTTGCGCCTGTTGGCACAAATTATGGGCGTAGACGAGAACAGTTTTTTATCGCTCTTTGAATCGCCGCTGACCAACATGACCCTGCTGCACTACCCGTCAATGCCCGCTAAACCTCCAGAGGAAGCCGGCTATGGTATCCATCCCCACAAAGATACCGACGCCCTAACCCTACTATTCCCCGATCCTGTTGGCGGCCTCTGGCTACGCCCCCGAGAGCAAGATCAATGGCTTGAGGTAGCTGCACAAAATGACACCCTAATCGTCAATATTGGCGACCTGCTGGAACTATGGTCCGGCGGTTATTTTGTTTCAACACCCCACAAAGTGGTCAACCAATCAGGGCAAGAGCGCTACAGCTTTCCGTTTTTCACCGTGCCCCGACACGACGTCACAGTGGCTCCGCTAGTGACCCCACAGCCGGGCTTCGATCGCACTCCGGTACCGGTAGGGTCGGTATCCCGAGAGGTGTGGCGCACCAATTGGCCCGACGTGGAACCCGGTGATCAGGGTTTTGATTTAGGCACGCTCACCGACTAGCGCGTTGTTGCACCCTCCCAAAGGCACAGCAAGCCTCGGGGCGCGCCACCATCTTTGCAACCTGACGGCATGAGATCAGCTTGCCTGGGCTTTGGCCCCAACACGATTAAGGAAGGCCCCTGCCGCCGTATCTTGTTCTCGAAGCACCTTGAGCAAGGCCACCAGATTGGCATCGCGTTCGGCTTCGAGCGTGCTGACCGAACGATCGCCGGCTTGGGCATCAGACTGCTCAACAATGCGTCCTATCAGAGCATCGTCAAGGTCGGGGACATCCATTAACTTGGTCCACGGCCAGGAAAGGCAGGGGCCAAATTGCTCGAGAAAGTGCTGCATTCCCGCTTCACCCCCCGCAACACGGTAGGTTTCAAACAGTCCTTTTTGGGCCCAGCGCAGGCCAAAGCCGTGGGTCATGATGTCGTCAATTTGTTCAGTCGTAGCCACGCCATCCTTAATAAGCCATAGCGCCTCGCGCCACAAAGCTTCCATCAATCGATCACCAATGTGGGCCGGGACCTCGGCTCCCACAGCAACCGGCTTCATACCGATCTGCTCTAGGGTGGCCATCGCTTTGGCTTGTGTTGGCGCTGAGGTTGCCGGTGAGGGCACGCACTCAACAATGGGTAATAAATACACCGGGTTGTAGGGATGAGTGACCAGTATTTGCTCGGGTCGCTGCGACTGCGCCTGCAGTTCAGAGGGCATAAAACCCGATGTCGACGACCCAATCACCGCGGTCTCTGGGCAGGCCGCCTGAATGGCCTCCAGCACCTGATGTTTCAACGGCAAGCGCTCGGGGGTGGACTCCTGAATCCAGTCGGCCCCCGCGACGGCCGCTTCAAGTGTTTCAACGATTTCGAGCTGGCCCTCTGGGGGTAATCCGTCGTAGACCTCGGGAACCCAGCGTCGAGCTTTTTCTAGGGTTCGCGCCAAAGCTTCATCAGCCCCCGGGCCGGGATCAAAATATCGAACGTCCCAACCGTTCAGTAAAAACCGGGCAGCCCAGCCCGAACCAATCACCCCACCTCCAATAATCGCTGCAACCGGCATCAGGGTAGCGCTCGCTCAGTGAGGTTTAATTCGTTACGGACTTCGGCGGGGGTCATAATTTCAACCCCCATGGCACGAATAATGGTGGCGGCACGCTCAACCAACTCGGCATTGGTAGCAAGCCGACCTTTGTCGAGCCACAGGTTGTCCTCAAGCCCCACACGAACGTTGCCCCCCGAGAGCACCGCCGCCGCAACGTAGGCCATTTGATGGCGTCCAATGGCAAAAGCCGAATGCACCCAGTCACTGGGAACATTATTGACCATAGCCATGAAGGTATTGAGGTCATCGGGAGCACCCCAGGGCACGCCCATGCACAGCTGAACCATAACCGGGGCGGGAATAATGCCCTCCTTGACCAGCTCTTTGGCAAACCACAGGTGGCCTGTGTCGAAGGCCTCAATTTCAATCTGAATGCCCAAGTCGGTCATGCGCTGGGCCATGTCCCGGAGCATACCCGGGGTGTTGGTCATGACGTAATCGGCCTCAGCAAAATTCATGGTGCCGCAGTCGAGGGTCGCAATTTCTGGGAGACAGGCCTCCAAGTGGGCGACCCGCTCGGCAGCAGAGACCATGTCGGTGCCCTCAGACTTGAGGGGCAAAGGTGCGTCGGTAGGACCAAACACCAAATCGCCCCCCATGCCCGCGGTCAGGTTCACCACCACATCGACCTCTGACCCCCGAATACGCTCCACGACTTCCCGGTATAAGTGGACATCCCGTGAGGGGACGCCCGTATCGGGATCACGAACGTGGCAATGCACAACAGCGGCACCAGCCCGAGCGGCATCAATGGCCGATTCAGCGATCTGCTGAGGACTGCGTGGCACTTTGTCACTGCGGTCCTGAGTGCTCCCAGAACCGGTTACCGCCGCCGTAATAAACACTTTCTTTCGTAGGGCCAATGGCATAGTTAATTTCGCTTTTGTCGGTGGATAAAAAAAGAGTGCAGTCGATCGCCAAGAATTGCGGTAGCAAGTTAGCCTGCCGTACCGCCCATTTCAGATTTGCGGTCAACGTCAGGGCCATGACTTCTGTTTAAAGCCCGGGCTCGAGACAAAATTTCATCGCGGTCAATATAGACACCCTGCAAATGCCTTTTGCCCGATCCTGAAAACCCTTTGCGCCCGTGCATCACCCGTCGATTATCGAAGCACATAATGTCTCCGGCACCCAGCCGAAAGGTTAGTTCAAAGCGGGGATCGTCGGCCAATTTGTGAAAGCGCCGCAGAGCTTCATAGGCTTCGGCAACGTCCCCCTCGGGCATATCGGGAAACGCGCGAACCGGATAAAAAGCACGAAGCGTCGGCAGAGCGTGCGCCCCGGAGGTATCAATAATGGGTGCTGACCAGCGATGGTCAATTCCGGGGCCACGATTGAAAAATACCCAGCGGCGTGTTGACAGCAGTTCGTAATCTGCGGGGTGGTGGGTTTTCAGTTCCTGAACCAGAGCCGCACCATCGGTGAGCGTAGACTCACCCCCATCAGCCTCATTGATTAGGCAATGTAGAAACTGGTAACCGGGGGGAATTTCCCGAGTGGGTAAGTCGGTATGCGGCCCCAATCGCAGTCCCGTATTCGCCGTGGTGTTAGTTTTCGCGTCACCCGCCAAACTGATATCGGCAACAACATCCCATAGCGCGCCAAAGTTACTGTCCCGCACTGGACCAATTCGGGCGGCAAGTTTGTTGAGAAACCCCTCCTCGCTCGGTGCCCTCTCGAGTACGCAAACGCCATAACGAATTAAATCATTCATGATTTCGCAGAGGTCTCGATCACTCTCCAGCGCATCAGGGGCTGACCTTCGAGGGGGTGAAGGCAGGATCTGAGCATCCCAAACCTCTGGTTTGGGGAGCCAGCTTTCCGGCAAATGCTGCCCGTCAGCTATGTGGCGCAGCCAGCCGCCGTGGTAAGTACAGCGTTGCGCCTCGGGTTGCCATAGCAGTGAAAGATCACCCTGATCCGTGAGGTCAGCGGCGGCAATGGTCATAGCGTCTGTAAGATCCGCAGGATCCAGCAACCCCTCTCGGGTTGCAGGGTCAATACCACCGAGCCCTAGGGCATTTTCGCGCAGCCAGAATCGGTGGCAGTGCAGCCGTTGACCATCACCCCAACTGAGGTGAATGAAGTCTCCGTGGTGCTCTACTGCAGCCAGTGGTGCCGCGGCGTAGGCATAAAAATCGGGGACATCGACCCCGTTATTGACCTGCTGCATCTGAGTCATACCGTTCTCCCTGGCAATACTCATGGTTCTTATTTTTGTTGGGCCACACGCCTTAGCCTGACTTTTTGCCCGCAGGGCGTAGCCCGATGTTGCAACGGCAACCACCCGCAAATAACCACACACTAAGCGTGTTGTTTACGCCGCGGTCTCTCAGAGCGTGAAGGTACTCCAATAGCATGCTGTGAGTCAGCATTTAATGAACACTTTTGCATTTTTTTGATGCCTTGTGACGGGTCCTACCGGCCGAATACTTTGTTTAAAAATGGCATCCCGAGGGCACTATGCATTCTCTTGTTAAAAAGCAGGTGCGCAAGCTGACTGACCGCGGGATACTGCGGGCTATTGGCGACATCTAAAGCAGCCCTCGTTGTTAAGGACGATATATGTTTTACATTCAAGGCTTCATCCGACTCAGCACCCTTGTTCTTCTGCTAATGAGTCCTTTGTTGAACGCACAAGAGGCAGCACCCGCCCGTTACGAAACCATGGTGGAGACGTTGCTGCGCGACAGTATTGCCAGGGAAACCGCCCATGGGCTGGGGCAGGTCCCCGCTTACGCAAAGTTTTTGCAAACGCAATTTTTAACCGCAGGCTTTGATGCTCAGGACGTGACAATCATCCCCTATAAAGGCACCGCATCCCTGCTGGTCCGATACCGAGGGGACGGTAGCAGCAATCGTCGGCCCATTTTGTTCTCATCACATATGGACGTAGTTCCCGCCGACCCCAATGACTGGGTTCGCAACCCCTTTGAATTACAGGAAGATGAGACCTTTTATTTTGGCCGGGGTGTCCTTGACAACAAATTTGACGTCTCAGTGCTCACCACCCTCTTTATCTGGCTGAAGGAAGACGGCTATGTCCCCAACCGGGATCTAGTAATTGCCTTCACAGGCGATGAAGAATCTTTTCAAGAAACGGTGCAACAGCTGACCCGAGACCACCGCGAGGCCATTGATGCCGAATTTGCGTTCGTTGTCGACGGCGGCGGCGGTGTTCTCAATGATGCGGGGGAAGCCATTCAATACAAGGTGGGCTTTGCTGAAAAAACCTACGCCACTTTTGCGGTCACCGCGCGCAACCCCGGAGGTCATTCCTCCATGCCTCGGTCTGACAATGCCATTTTCGATTTGTCCGACGCACTCAAGCGATTGCAGGATTTTCGCTTCCCGGTGGAGACCAACGAAATCACCCTAACCTTTTTTGAACGCACCGCTCCCCTAGTGGGCGGAGAGGTCGGGGAAGCCATGGCGAGGCTGGTGTCAGATCCTTCAGACGCGGAAGCCATCGAAGTACTGCGACAAAAACCGGAATATGTAGGCACTTTGGGCACGACCTGCATTCCTACTATGCTCGCCGGGGGACACGCTGAAAACGCCTTGCCTCAGTCGGCAACCGCTACCGTTAACTGCCGAATTTTCCCCGGTAATGCCGTCACTGATGTTATGGGTACCTTGCAGCTCGCCGTGGAAAATCCCGAGCTCGACTGGTCCATTGTCGGCATGCCGGTCTCCAGTGACGCCTCGCCCTTTAACAACGAAGTGATGGCGGCGGTCAAAACAAGCCTCGAACCCTTGTATCCGGGTATACCGGTTATTCCACAAATGAGCTCGGGCACCACCGACGGTGCTTTTTTTCGGGCGGCGGGCATTCCTAGCTACAGCTTGACCGGTATTTTCATCAACCCCAGGGACTCCTTTGCCCATGGCTTGAATGAACGGGTACCCAAAAACAGCCTGCCCCAATCGCTGATCTTTTGGCGATCAATGGTTGAGGAGTTGGCAGGTCCTAGTGCGATCACAGCACCTTAATCGTGGTCGCACTCAGACCGACAACAATGAGTGCCAACAAGACCACTGAAAATTTCCCCGAGCCCGCCCAGAGAACCTCTGTGAAAAATGGTAAAAACACCTAAAAACAGAGGGTCAATCGGTGATCTAAACGGTACTTTTTAACACCGCAACGCACCGCCCTCGGTCGCGCACCGTGGACTCTGAAAATCTGCCAAAACTTACCAAAAATCGTGCTTGTCCCAAGCGCGATTCTGACGAGAATGCGCGTCTCCTTTTTACACTTTGAAATTACGATCATGGGTAGCCTCCGCTCTGTTTCCTCTCTCCTGCTAACGACAGCATTTTTGCTTGCCGGACACGGTTTGCATATGACCTTCTTGCCCTTGCGAGCGGTGGAGTTGGGCATGTCGACATTGCTTGTGGGCCTAAGTGGCTCAGCCTACTTCGCAGGATTTCTCACCGGCGCGCTTATCACGCCTCGGATCATTGCCAACGTCGGTCACATTCGAAGTTTCACCGCGCTCATGGCCACCTTTATATGCAGCTTCCTTGTGCTGAGTCTTTGCGACGGCGGCGTGCTATGGATTGTGGTGCGGTTTGTCTTGGGCACTGCCATGTGCGGCGCCTACACCGTGATCGAAAGCTGGCTAACCGAGCAAACGGACCCCAAGGCACACGGGCGGGTACTGTCAATTTATACGGTGATCGTGCTGGCCTCTATGGCACTGGGGCAGTATTTATTGAATCTGACCGCCAGTAATCCACTGCACCCGTTTATTCTGGTTTCACTGATGGTAGGCCTTGCCATCATTCCGGTAAGCCTCACTCGCTCACCGGCGCCCGCACCCGTGCCCGCTACCCGCTTTAGTTTTAGCAAGCTCTACCGTCGTTCCCACACCGCTTTTGCTGGGGCATTGGGTTCCGGTCTAATCATGGGCAGCTTTTGGTCGCTGGGCGCTGTCTATGTGCTCGCGCTGACTGACGATCCGAGTTTCGTGCCTTGGTTCATTGCCGCCAACATTATTGGGGGGGCTTTGGCCCAGTACCCCATTGGCGTTGCCTCGGATCGCATCGATCGGCGCTTTGTGTTGACCTTTTTGTGCGTCGCCTGTTGTGGCACTGCACTGGCATTGTCTCAGGCAACCGAGCAAGGCACCTTGCTCTGGTGTTCTGCTGCCTTTGGCGCAGCAGGTAATTCCCTGTATGCCGTATCTTTGGCCAAGGCCGCCGATAACTCAAAACGCGATGAGTTTGTCATGCTGGGCTCCTCAGCGCTGTTGCTCAATGCGCTGGGCGCCTCGGGCGGCGCTTTATTCTTTGGCTTCGCAATTCGTTGGCTAGGCAACGAATCGCTGTTTATTGCCGTGGCAATGGCCAGCTTATTGTTCGGCGTCTTTACGTCGCTGCAGCCCCGAGGAAAAACCGCGGTGGCCACCGACGAGCAGAGCGAGTTTGTGGGCACCACATCGGCCATGGCACCCATTGCATTGCAGCAAGACCCTCGATCAAATGAGTCTACGACAGATGCAACCGTCGACGATTACGTGTCTGAAAATACCGAACAGAACTCGACGTCTGGGTGTGGCATGACACTGGATTCCTCGGAAAAAATGACGGCCTGGTGATCGCTGGGCTGCCATGGCGGCCAAGTCATCAATTCACTGCCGTTAGGATCACCTCGGGTGACGAAGCCCTGCCAGTAGTCCAACAGGGTACGGGTTAGGGTGCGATCCTCCGACTCCGTAGGTAGCCAGTTATCGTGTCGATCAAAAACGTAGGGTAACTCCGCACCATGGTAGGCGCCGATGCTGTTGAAGCCAGGGCGCACTCGATCAAAACGATAAACAAATGCCCGACCACCTGCTGCACTCACGGCATCGGCTAAGGTAAGTGACGGGCAGAGAAAGGTCACGGCAGTCCCCAGTCGGTCGAACAATGCCTTCTCGTCGAGGCCGTGACCCGCCGCCGCAAGCACAGCAGGCCAACGCTCTGTAGAGACACGACCTTCCAAGTACGACGCGACCGTTGCGCCGGGGCGGATGTACATCAACGATTCGTTGGCGTTGGTGCCAATGATGATATCCAGAGGAGGCAAGTCACCGTCTGTCACCCGCTGCTGCAATGTGCGCGGCAGACTTTCAGCATCTTCAATAGCGCCAAAGCGCATGCCCGCATAAATATCTCCGGTGACGTCCATGAGGTTTTTCGCGGGTACATCCCGTAAGCCTTCGAGGGAGCCGTTAGGGCCAAGCAATACTTCCTGCAACTGCATGGCTCGGGCCTTTGCCTCAGTCAGTGTTGGTCCCCCGACCACAGGCCAGCCGCCACTTTGATGAATAACGCCGTGGATTTTAGTGCCACTCAACGGCGACAAAGCGAGGTGCAGCGCATTCGCGGCACCCGCGGATTCACCCGAAACCGTGATGCGTTCAGGGTCGCCACCAAAATTGGCGATATGGGTATGCACCCAATCAAGCGCCAGCGACAGATCGTGGAGTGCGAGGTTGCTCGCCGCCATCTCAGGATGATTCATCCAACCAAAGACACCCAATCGATAGGCCACCGTCACTACGATCACGCCTTTTCTCGCCAGCGGTCCGCCATGGTAATTGGGCTCGTAGCTCCAGCCGCCAGTATTTGAGCCGCCGTGGATAAAAATTAAAACCGGGCGTAGCGCTTCCTGGCCGGGCTTTCGATCGGCCCGCTGATGCGTTGAGTTTGAAGCCTCAAGAGTTGCATCATCGAGGTCGGTCCAGACGTTGAGGTATAGGCAGTCCTCAGAATACTCAGGGCCTGCCATCAACGCAGGGTCAACGCCAACTCGAGCCATCATGCCGTGATACCAGTCAAGTCCACTACCCGATTGCATGCAGGCAGGGGCAAACTCAGTGGCATCGAGGTTCGCGGCAGCCAACGCATAGGGCTTAGGCCGCTGCCAGCGCGCCTTGCCGACAGGGGGCTCAGCAAAGGGAATACCCAAAAACTCCGCAGTTCCCGAGGCATCCCGAGTGCCGGTAATGCGAGTGTTTGCCACCCGAACTTGAGGCGCCGTCACCCGGGTTAACGCGTGCTCAGAATTTTGAATGGCAGTGTCGCCAGGTTTTTCATCACAACCCATTACAACCAGACTGAGCAGCATCAACAATGGCCACAGCAGGGACTTGACCCCGCGACCTAGGGTAATGAAACGACAACACATCCTTTAGTGCCTCCGGCTTCAATCAGCTCATGGGCTTGAATCATTTGTTCAAAAGGTAAAACGGCATTGAGCCGATGAGTCAGCGCGTCGGCGCGCAAAGCTTCTTGGGTATCCTCGATCGCCTGCTGCTTAGCGGCTTCTGGCATGTCGTACACAATGACCATTCGCAGCGTCAGGTCCATAAACATCAGCGTTCGAAAAGGGAGTGTAGGCTCGGGAACGCGAGTACTCGCATAGGTGGCAATGACACTACCGGTGGCGATGCACTCCATAACCTCCGGCAAGTTGGCACCAAACTCAACGTCGACAACACGCTGTACCCGCTGCCCCTGCAACTGCTCACGAAGCTGGGCTCCCCAACCCGGCTGGTGGTGATCAACCACTACCTCAGCACCCAGATCAAAACACAGCGCCCGGTCGTCGGCGTTACCTGCCGTCGCCACAACCCGAGCACCAAAATGACGAGCCCATTGAATTGCGTAATATCCAACGCGACCCGCGCCCCCCGTGACCAGCACCCACTGTCCTGCTACAGGGCCGTCGGCGGTAACGCAGCGATGCGCTGTCATGATCGGAATGCCAATACAGGCACCCACCTCAAAAGACGCTTTATCCGGTAAAACGGGCGCCCGGCAACTTTCAATGCAGACCCATTGTGCAGCCGTGCCACCCAATCGATCGTGCTGCGCCTGATAAACAAAAACGCGCTCCCCCAAACGGGTTGGAGAAACCCCATCACCAACCGCCTCGATCACACCGGCACCATCGCTATGAGGAATCACCGGCCCTGTATCGAGCAAGTCTGGGAAAGCGCCCGCGCGTTTTTTCACGTCGGAAGGGTTAACCCCGGTGGTGTGCATGCGCACCAAAACTTCCCCCGCCGCCGGCTCCGGTGTGGGTTGATCACCTTGTAGCAATACTGCCGCTGCCGGACCAAATTGCTTGAACCAAAATGCCTGCATGGAATGTTCCTCTATCCCCAATAACCCTCGATCTTCAGGGATCGAGCCAATTAGCTAGCGATTCTGTGTGGCCATCAATCGCAATGGCTTGCCCAGAAACTTTTTTTCCTCCGACTCCCGCGAGGAAGCACACCATGGCTGCAATGTCCTCGGGATCAGTGAACTGCCGCAATGAGCCCTGTCGTTGATACACCCGACGAATATCGGCTGCTTCCATGCCCCTCGCCTCAGCGTCTCGATTGATCACCCCTTCAATTCTAGGGCCCGACACGCTGCCCGGGCACAGTGCATTCACTCGAATATTCCAAGGGCCCAGCTCCATTGCCCAGGTCTTGGCGAGACCAATAGCTGCCCACTTGGAAGCCGCGTAAGGGGAACGTAGAGGGCAGCCTGATAGGCCAGCGTTGGATGACATGTTGATGATGGCACCGCTGTGTTGTGCCTTCATGAGTGGAATGGCATGTCGCGTCATGTAAAACAAGCTGTTGAGGTCGGTATCGATGGTGCGCTGCCATTCGTCCACCGCAAGATCTTCAAGGGCGCCTTGTGGACCGGCAATACCCGCATTGTTCACCAGCAGATCGAGGCGTTCATGCTTAGTGCGAAATGCAGCAAAGGCCTCATCAACCTGATGGGGGTCTGAGACATCACAAACCCTCGCACTGTCCTCACCGTAAGCCCGCTGAAATTCCGCGACATGATGAGGGTCAATATCGATAGTAAAAAGCTGGTATCCAAGCTCGTGAAGTGACTGGGCAATCGCGAGGCCAATGCCCGAGCCCCCCGCCGAAATTATCGCTACCGACTGTTCAGACATCACGCCACTTCCTTTACTAAGTCATGAATGCAAGCTTGGCAGATGTCACCGCAGCTGCGGCCCGACTCAAGGCCTGTCACCACCCTGCCAACAAAAAACCATCCTGACCGGACTCCTCGATTTAACAAAACTGTCCCGCCTTAAGCCTCTCCCTGACTTTCGGTAGCCTCTTTACTCTGGCGGTCGACCTGCAAAGATTTCAGCAAACCATACCCCGCTGGCCACAGCGTCAATACGAGGGGAAGCGACACCACCAAGACCGCCGTTTGCGCTTCGCGAATACCCCCGGCATACATCAGCGCTATGGGTAATATGGCAACGGCAATCGCCCAGAACAAGCGATGCCAGCGCGGCGGATCCTCAGAGGGATGGAGTTGCTCAGTGGCGCTCGTAGCCAGAGTGTAAGAGGCACTGTCGTAGGTGGTCGCACAGAAGATTACCGACACAAAACACAACAGCCCAATGATGAGCCCTGCGAGCGGCAGGGTATCGAGCCCCGCGATGATCGCAGCATTGCCCCCTGAGCTTTCCATAACGGCCATGACATCGAGCTTGCCCTGCACCTGTAAACCAAGACTATGGTTGCCCAGCAACATATAAAATAACCAGCACCCTAAGGAACCGAGGATCAACATGCCGAGAACCACCTCACGAATCGTTCGGCCCCGGGATATGCGACTAACGAACAACCCCACAAAAGGACCGTAAGACACCCACCAAGCCCAGTAAAAAATAGTCCAGTCCTCGACAAACCCTGAGCGACCAATCGGGTCCGTCCAAAACGTCATGGCAATGGTGTTTTGCAGCATATGGCCCACAGAATTAATCGCCATGCGCAATAAGAACAAAGTGTCTCCTGCAAACAAGATCGCCACCAACAGCACCAGCGCCACAATCATATTGAGGTCACTAAGCCTGCGAATACCCCGTCCCAGCCCCATCGCAACACTGGTCGAAAATATAGCTACGCAGAGAATTACTACGGCCATTTCCAGACCGAAGCTCTCGGGTATGCCGGTGAGTCTGGAGATCAATGCCGCAATGAGCGGCGTGGAAAAGCCCAGAGAACTGCCCGCCCCACCAATTAACGCCACCATAAACATGCCGTCCATAAGTTTCGCCGCCCAGCTGTTTTGCCGTCCTTTTAGCCAGTAATCGGCGGCGGTGCTGTACTTGAGATACGGAACCCGCCTGACATAAAAGGGGTAGGCAATGGCGAGAGTTGGCAGGCAATAAAGTGCCCACGCGACAATACCCCAGTGATGCATGCCGTAGGACGCGGCCCATTGATAGGCCTCAGGCGACTTGGGTTCGGCACCAAAAGGGGGTGCTGCCGCATAGTGGGCCCACTCAATACCACTCCAGTACATGAGCCCTGCGCCGATCCCAGCGGCAAAGAGCATGGAGGCCCAGCTGGGAAAGCTAAATTCCGGTGGCCCCTCGCCCAAACGAATGGCTGAATGTGGGCCGAAGGCAAGGTACAGCGATACCCCAAGGGCGGTAGCACCCGTAAGAATGTAAAACCAACCAAAGGTTTGGCCAATCCAAGCGTAGGCCGTTTTCAGCAGTTGGGCACTGGCATCGGGGAAAAATAGCAGCGGCAGGGAGATCCCCAATAGCACTGCAATGGTGAGTGAAAAATTGAACCGATCAACCCGAGGAGTCATAGCCATAGCGTCTTTTTTTATAGTGTTGTAGCTGCCAAAAGTTGAGCTTAACACCTCTGCGTCGTTTGACGACTGCCGACACTTCAGCGCAGTTGATCAGGTCCGGCAAGGACACCTCCAGAAACCATTGCAATCTACTCCTTCAGGACGCATTGTTCCGTTAAGCGCTTTAAAAAACGACGCATCGAGGGGGAAAGATGCCGCGAGAAAAACCTGGAGATGCGGTGCCAGAGAGCTCCAATCTGGATGACTGCCACCCCCATCACCGTATTTTGTTTGACCCTATAAAGATCGGGCCCGTCGTCGCACCCAACCGCTTTTATCAGGTACCCCACGCCAGCGGCATGACCGAGGCTAACCCCAGGGTCCGAGCGGCTTTCCGAGGTACGAAAGCTGAGGGGGGCTGGGGCGTTGTCAGTACCGGCGCCGTGTCGATTCACCCCAGCTCTGATGACTCACCCTTACCTTTCGCTAGGCTTTGGAACGACGCTGATATTGCGTCCCATGCCTTGACCACTGAGGCAGTGCACAAGCACGGAAGTCTGGCCGCCGTTGAGCTTTGGCACGGCGGTGCGGTGGTCATGAATCGAACCTCGCGACTGCCACCCCTGTCTCCCTCGGGTGTTCCATGGGCCGCCACACACATTGGGTTTATGGGACAACAGCGACCCAAACCTATGGACGGTAGTGATATTGAGGCCGTACTCAACTGGCAACGGGCTGCCACCCGACGGGCACTCGATGCGGGCTTTGACATCATTTACGTGTATGCGGGAATGGGCTATCTCGGCTATGAATTTTTACTCCCAGAATACAACTGGCGCACTGACGGCTACGGCGGCAGCCTAGAAAACAGAACCCGTTTTGTCCGCGAAATGCTCGAGGTGACACGTGATGAAGCCGGTGGCCGCGCCGCCGTCGCTCTGCGAATAAGTTTGGAGGAATTACGCGCCAAGCCCAGCGACCATTATGCAAGTGAGGCTCACGGCGTGGTGAGCCTACTCTCCGATGTCCCCGATTTATGGGACGTCAAAATGGACTCCAGCCCCAACGACTGCGGAGCGTCACGATTTCGCCCCGAGGGCGCCCACGAACCTATCATCGACTTTGTCCGGACCGTTACCGATCGCCCGGTTGTCGGAGTGGGCCGTTTTACCTCCCCCGACACCATGGTGTCGCAGATCAAGCGTGGCGTTCTCGATCTTATTGGAGGTGCCCGGGCCAGCATTGCCGACCCCTTCCTACCCGAAAAAATACGCCGGGGTGACACCGATGCTATCCGCGAATGTATTGGCTGCAATATGTGTATTGCCAGCTGGCATGACGGCGTACCGGTACGCTGCACACAGAATGCGACCGCCGGGGAAGAGTGGCGGCGAAACTGGCATCCCGAACAATTTCAGCGCGTCAAAAAACCCGAAAGTGTTCTGGTGGTTGGCGGCGGTCCAGCGGGACTCGAGGCGGCCCTCGTAGCGGCGCGCCAGGGGTACGAAGTGACCCTTGCCGAGCAAAGCAGCGATTGGGGTGGCCGAGTCCTTCAAGAAAGCCAGCTACCGGGGCTAAGAGAATGGCGGCGGGTTCGCGACTATCGGGTTTGGGCCCTGTCACAGCTGGGGAATGTCGCGATGTATACCGACAGTCCCATGGGCGTTGACGAGATTAGCAGTCTGGAGGCCCGGCACATTGCTGTCGCCACCGGTGCACAATGGACCACGCATTTATACTCTCCTCTGGAAATACCCTCAGAGCCGCTAATGGGACCTCAGGTGTTCACCCCGGAAGATGTTTTCGCCGGTCGGGTGGCCGGGGATCGAATTCTTGTCTTCGACTACGACAATTACTACCTCGGGGGTGTCATTGCGGAACACCTTGGTTGTCAGGGCGCACAGGTCGTTTATGCAACGCCAGCGGGTCATGCCTCGGCATGGACGTTCATGACCAACGAACTGCCCTATGTGTACAAAGCACTGGGCGAGCAGGGCGTAGAGATACTCACGACCACCAACCTCGATCACTTTAATGGGCAACTTGCAGGGCTCAGTAATTTGTTCAACCAGCAGCCCCTTGAACGCGAAATCGATGCCGTTGTCGTCGTGGGGCTTCGCCAACCCAATCTCGATCTCTATCAGGCTTTACAAACCGCCCAAGAAAATACCGACAGCCCATTGATTGACACCCCCATCACTTTGGTTGGTGATGCCCTCGCTCCGGGTGCTATCGCCCATGCAGTTCACAGTGGTCACGGCTTCGCGCGATCGCTCATTGATGGCGACAGCGCGTATTTCAGAGATGAACCTATTAACTTGCTGGAGCCACAACCTGTTTTTGTTGAAGGCTGATACCCATGCCCTCAAAAATACTTAATAACGCAAAGGGCGATACATGGCCGGCGTAACGCTTGATACATTAGAGAAGACATTGCCTCGGGAATACTATCTCGACGACACGCTGTATCAACGCGAGTTTGCCGCCATTTTCCATAGTGATTGGGTTTGCATTGGCAGAGCGGAGGCACTTTCCCAACCCGGTGATTATCAAGCCCTGCGATTTGGCGAACAGTCTATTATTGTCTTGCGCGGCGAAGCCTTTGAGTTACGGGCCTTCTACAACGTATGTCGCCACCGCGGTGCAGAATTAGTCCCCATGCCCGACACAGAAATGCGGAGGGGCCACTTTGATCGTCGCATAACCTGCCCCTACCACGCCTGGAGCTATCGACTCGATGGCACCCTGCGAGGTACGCCTCATCTAGCCATTGAGCCTGGGACCTCGGCATTACACCCTGTATCCGTCGCCGACTGGGGTGGCTTTATCTTCATTCGCCTCAATGATCGCCGCGGAGAATCTCTCACTGAGGCCCTGGGGGCCGCTGCCCAGCGCCTCAAAAACTATCCACTCGCAGACCTACGTCTCGGACACAGCCTCAAATATCGCGTTGATGCCAACTGGAAAGTCATACTTGAAAACTACAACGAGTGTTATCACTGCGGCCCTGTCCATCCTGAGCTTTGCAAAATTGTCCCCGCCTTCCGCCAAGGAGGTGGCCACGACCTAGACTGGGACGCGGGCGTGCCTCACCGGGAGGGTGCTCACACCTTCACCGCCAGCGGCACCACCTCCCGAGCGCCCTTCCCCGGTCTCAGCGACACCGAAAAGACCCATCACAAAGGCGAGCTGTTTTACCCCAACCTCATGCTGAGTTTGGCCATGGACCATGTGGCGGCTTTTACCGTGTGGCCAGAATCTGCCAGCGTCACGCAAATACGCTGCGACTTTCTGTTTCATCCCGACGAACTCGACAAGTCTGATTTTGACCCCATGGATACCGTTGAGTTTTGGGACCTTGTCAATAAACAGGATTGGGAGATTTGTGAAAGCGTGCAGCGAGGCATGCAAAACGCCGTTTTTGAGCACGGCTATTACGCGCCAATGGAAGACTACAGCTTGGACATTCGCCGCTATGTCACCGGTCGCCTCGATTACATGGGCGCTGCTCCTGCTGCACCATCGCAAACAACGGATGCCAACTTAAATGAATAAGCTCCCGCCAAAGTTTCCGGGCGCCCCGCTATGATCTGGAACGCCCCACTATGAATCGGCATCAAATTCCCGTGCGCTGGCGTTTGTTTGGCGTCTTATTTTTACTCAGCTTCCTGTCCTACCTCATGCGACAAAATATTCATGTCGCTGGCGAACTCATGATGCCCGAGTTGCAGCTGAGTGA